>JBAZYO010000018.1 GCA_041659285.1 Vicinamibacterales bacterium
AGCCGACGAGCGGCCGATGGCTTAGACTCCTTCGCATGACCGCGACCGCCGCTCGCGGCTGAGCGGCAGGTCGTTAGACGGCCGACATCATTCGATGACAAGACCCCACCGCATTGAAGAACTGGCGAAGGCGATCGCCAGCATTCGCCTGGCTCACCCGACCAGAGTCGGAATCGATGGTGTGGACGGCGTGGGTAAAACCACTCTGGCTGGAGAGCTTGCTGAGCAACTCGAGAATGCTGGGCGGCAGATTATTCTTGCATCCGTCGACGGCTTTCACCGACCACGGGCGCTCCGGCACGCGCGCGGCCAGGATTCGGCAGAGGGGTATTTTCTCGATTCCTTCGACTATCCAGTATTGCGAACTAGGCTTCTTGATCCGCTTGGTCCAGGAGGGACGCGGCAATTCTGCCAAGCGGTGTTCGACTATCGGACTGACCGGCCCGTAAATGCAGCTGACCAAACTGCGACGGGCGATGCCATTCTCCTTTTTGACGGTGTGTTCCTTCAGCGGTCCGAGCTTGCCGGCGTGTGGGACGTTTGTCTTTGGGTTGAGGCTCCGTTCGGTGTGACCGTTGCCAGAGCGGTAGACCGCGACGCTGCCGGGACAGATAAGGGGGCGACGATTCAGGCGAAATACGAGCGGCGGTATGTGCCTGGTCAGCGAAGGTACTTGGATCTGTGTCGCCCCAGAGAGCGGGCACACATCATCGTGAACAATGCAGACCTCAATAATCCACAATTGCTTTATCGACAGCCCGGCCAGGCCGTCTAACAGCCGCTGCAGCCGACGAGCGGCGGATGGTTTAGACTCCTTCGAATGAACGCGACCGCCGCTCGCGGCTGAGCGGCAGTCGTTAGGCATCTTGGGAAGCACATGTCGACAAACCTCGATCGTTACAAAAAGGATCTTGATCGCCTTTCTGCGCTCGGTCGAATGATGCAGATTGGCCTCGAGGCGCGGCATCGGATCGCCTCGGGCCGACTCGCCTCTGAGGAGAAGACGAAGCTAGCGGAGGTGCAGGATGTCTTCGAGCGTGACTACCAATCGTGGTACACAGAATCCTGTGCCCTCATTCGGCAGCTGATCCCGGAACGTTTGGCGGAGTTCCAGGAGCTTTACAAGGGGGACGGAAAGAGGAAGGGGATCACTTCTCAGACCTACCACATTCAGGATTGGCTGAACGGGATCAGGTCCGGCACCGACTATGCGGGCGCAAAGCACTATGACGACTTTGCAATCGTCACCATGCGGTTCCAGACTCAGACGTCTATTGTCGGAGCGGTCCGATCACGATTTGAAAGCAGTCTCCACGACATTCGCCAGCTTGTCCAGGCGGACCTGTTTGACTCGGAACTCGAGGCGGCGCGCGAGTTACTCAAGAATGGATTCGCCAGGGCAGCCGGGGCGGTCGCCGGCGTTGTGCTTGAGAAGCACCTCGGCCAAGTCGCCGCCAACCACGGTGTGTCGACGAAGAAGCAGCATCCCACCGTCGGCGATTTTAACGACCTCCTAAAGTCCGCCGACGTACTCGATATTCCCCGGTGGCGGAATGTGCAGCGCCTCGGGGATCTTCGAAACCTGTGCGACCACAACAAGCACCGGGAGCCGACGCGCGATGATGTCCTCGAGCTCATTGACGGGGTCGACAGATTGGCGAAGACGCTGTTCTAGTTGTAGAGATGCCTAACAGGCGGTTGCAGCCGACGGCGCGCGGTGGCATGCTGAGCGCGCCGCGGCTGAACCGCGGACGTTAGGCCGAAGATGAATGGACACATCCGAACGAACCGTCGAGCAGTACCTCACTAGCCTTGCAATCGGCAAAGTCGAATACGAGCCAGACGGTAACGTCCCTCCCGACTTCCTGGTCGACGGCCGAATTGCTGTTGAGGTTCGACGACTGAACCAGAACGAAGAGCTTGAAGGCGGTTATCGCGGCCTCGAGGTCACTGCGAAGCCACTTGATGCAATCGTGACGAAGATCCTCGCAGAATCAGGCCCGCCTCCTGGTCCGAATAGTTGGTTTGTCCTCTACACGGCATGGCGTCCGCTGCCGCCTTGGAAGGCAATCGAAGCAATGCTTCGGAATGCCGTGCATGAATTCCGCGAGCAACTAGACAATCCACCGGTTGAAATGCGGCTTGCTCGAGGACTCCGCCTGCGGTTCTTTCGCGCGAGTAAACGACATGAGACCTTGCTTGTCCTCGGCGGGTCGACTGACCATGACTCGGGGGGATTTGTCGTAGCTGAATTGATTCGAAACCTCCGGCTCTGCATTCCCGAAAAGAACGAGAAGATCGCCAAGTATCGGCACAAGTATCCTGAATGGTGGCTCGCGTTTGAGGACCGAATCGGCTATGGAGCCTTGGACGAAGGCGATGTCTCAGTGTTGCGCGACGAACTTGCCGTCGTCCACCAGTTTGACAGGGTCCTTCTGGTGAACCCATTGGCCGCGAACCGTGCCATTGAGGTCCACGGCTCGGCCTAACCGGCCGCTGCAGCCGACGAGCGGCAGATGGTTTAGACTCCTTCGCAAGAACGTGACCGCCGCTCGCGGCTGAGCGGCAGGTCGTTAGCCCGGCCCAGGACACGAGACACACCATCCTGCCATTGCGAGATTGAGTCGATGATGGACAGACACTCTGCGGCGCTCTCGTGGCAGGCGGGTCTTGCGCTCTACATGCAGATGGTGTCGTGGGTCCCGCTGGGGGGTTGGAACTATCAACCGTGTTGCCCGACTGGGCTGGACCAATTTCGTCGCGGCACGCTGGACGCTAGCGAGACCCTCGGGTTGGTCGCTGTTCTCGTTCCAGGCCTCGTGTTTTGGTGGGGCGCCCGTCGGAGTCGTCGCTGGGCGATGTGGCTCGCTCTCGTTTCCTATGTCGTGTGGCTGGGACTACAGTTGTGGACTTGGTGGCCGCCGTACATCGTCGGTGCGTCGGAACACTGGTCACAGGTCTACGAGCGAGCGTTCGCCCGGTCGACGATGATCCTGCCCCGGTGGGGCAATCACCTACCTCCAGACGCGATGCACCTGGTATTACAGATGTTGTTGCTGGGCGTGGTGGCGAGCGGCGGCTTGACGCTACTCCGGAAGACCGAGGCAAAGGCGGTCTAACCCGCGCGTGGAGCCGACGGCGTTGAAGTTCTGTGGCAGAATTCGCGCATCCGGCCGCCGCGGCTCACGCGCCGGTCGTTAGACAGGCGACAACGGAAGAACATCTTTCTCTCATTCTCGTTGCTGCGCGCGAACATCGCTTCGGAATCGTGGCCCCTGGCCTCAGTGAAGAGCGCGAGCGGACAGAATCCCAGGCCATCGTGCCGGTGACCATCATCTCGCCGGCGTCAACGGCACGGCGCGCGACTTGGGGGTTGGTCTCGCGTGCGCGACGTTCGCGGCGCGCGACGGCGACCACGCCATCGTCGGCCTCGTGGCGCGCGCGCCGCGCACCGCCTACCGCGCTGCACCAGACGATCCGCGCCTTCGGGGCAGCCTTCCACGAACGGGCCTGGCGCCAGTTCCATCGACCGCGGCGTCAACACTTGTGGCAGAATCTCGCTCGAGCATCGGTGGGCGCGGCTCGCTGGTGAGCGCGAAACGTTAGCCGGACTGCGTAAGGTCGAACACTGTTCTCAACATCACGATCTGGGAATTCAGCATGGGAAGCCGACTCGACTCCATCGACGCGCCGATTCTTGTGCTCATCATGGTTGTGGCACTCATCGTGAGCTATGGAGGCTGGGGACGAGGCTGGAAGCCGCCGCGCGGCCCCTTTCTCTGATGGACCGGCCGACCCTCGCCGTTGCCAACGTCCCTTCACCGGAGTAGCCTGTTGTCATGACCACCGTGGCCGAAATCACCGGAGCCGTGAAGCGCCTCCCGAAGAAGGACCTGGCGCGTTTTCGGAAGTGGTTCGCCGAGTACGACGCGGCGGTCTGGGACCGTCAGTTCAGGGCCGACGCCACGGCTGGCAGACTTGACGCATTGGTCCGCGAGGCACAGCGCGACCACCGGGCCGGCCGCACGCAAGCACTGTGAAGCACCACGCCAACCCCCGGTTTTGGCGCAGCTACCAGGGGTTGCCGAAAGCGGTTCGCGATCTCGCGGATCGCAACTACGCCCTCCTCAAGTCCGATCCGGCCCACGGTTCGCTCCACTTCAAGAAGGTCGGATCACTTTGGTCCGTCCGGGTCGGTCTACACTATCGAGCGTTGGCCACTGAGGTCGGGGACGATCTCGTATGGTTCTGGATCGGCTCACACGCGGAATACGACACGCTCGTGGGTCGAAAGCCGGCTAACAAGGCGCTGCAGCCGACGAGCCGCGCTCGAACGAAGGCCAAGTCGAAGCGGCGCTCCCGCGCGTCTCGCGGCTGAGCGCCATCGCGTTAGCCCGCTGAACTGGCACCGAGGTCGAAAGCATGGCAACGTTTCATTACAATCGCTTCTCTGGCGAAAGCGCAAACTCGCAATGGAGTCGATACCTCCAGACACAGTCCTACATCAGCGAGATCGGCGAAATCGTTTCTCAAAACAGGAAGGATCTTCAGGCAACGCTCAATGCGGCCTCAGCCGAACAAAAGCAGGCATTCCAGCAAGTTTGCGGAACGCTGAACGACGGTTTCCGGGAAGTCAGCCAACACCTCCAGGACATCAATTGCAATATCTCCGAACTTCGCGGCGAAATAAGCGACATGGCCGCTATGCTCGACTGGAAGCTGTCTCTGATGATTGAGGAGCAGCGGTTGACGAACCAGTTGCTCGGGCATGTGGTGCGACTACTCCGCATTCCTGACAGTCAGAAGCAGCGCGCATACCACATCGAGCAGGGTCTCAAATACCTGAAGAATGCGATACGCGAGGGCATCAACAGCACATTCTACGCAGATGCCTTGGAGGGGTTCAGGGAGGCCGAGCGAATCGAGCGCAAGGACTACATCACGCTCAACAGAATCGGCCAGATTCATCTCTATTCGCGGCAGCACATGGATATTCCCCTCGCGGAGGAATACTTTTTGAAATCCGCCAGGGAAGCGTTCGCGGAAGAGAATGCAGGCGGCACGCCGACTGCGACTCACCTCGTCCCGAAGGGGGATCAGCCGCTGATCTATTCCGATAGCCCGTTCAAAGCCGCAACCGCCGAGGCGTATGTCTATGCCGCCAGAGCCTGTTACTTGCAGCAAAAGCTGCCGCAGGCGGCCACACATGCTGGTAACGCATACCGCCTGGTGCCTGAGTTCCTGGAGGCCGGTTTTGAACAGGCCAAGTATTTGGCCGCGAATGGCCAGGACGACGAGGCCGTAGCCGTTCTGCGGGCCGTGATCGGCAAGGACCGGTATTTTGCCGTCAAGACATTGACCGACGCCGATCTCGCAGGCAGGAAGCCCGTGCTTGAGCTTCTCGGCGATTTCCACGCAAAGGCCATTTCGCAGGCCACACGGGAATTCCGCGGCTGCGCGGACATCATCACCAATGGTAGCGAAGGACGCCCGGTGTTCATGGAGGCGGAGCACCATCTCTCGCAAAACAGCTTTCTATCCGCGATGAAGGCTCTGGACGTGTTGACGACTCGGCGTCAGCTTCCTTACAAGCAGTACCGGTTGGATTCCGGGGTCATATACGGCAAGACGCTCACGCCGTCTCAGACCCTTATGGAATTCATCAGGGCGGAAAACCAAGGCGCCAACCAATTGGAAGAGCTGATACCGAAGGCCAAGAGCGAAATCCTCAGGAATAGCCTCATGGGCTTTCCTTTCGGCGGTGCAGCGATTGGCTTTGTTATCGGCTTCTTCAGGGGCTGCAGCCCAAGTCAGTTCTCAGTAGACGGAGGCACGTGGTTGGCGACGATCCTGTTTTGCGCCGTGCTCGGGGCCGCAATCGGAGGTTTTGTCGGCTACGTCACTGAACCGTCAGTCCAGGGTTGAAGTGACTGCGACTGCGGGCCTTCATGCGGAATCGCAGACGCAGGCTAACCAACAAATGGAGCCGGCGCGGAACCGCGACGGCGCGCGGCTCATTTGCAACGTTGGGCCGACGAAACTCTTGGGGGCGCTCTGTGAGATTTGCTCAGTTCCTTTTATTGGTGGCATTGACTGTGCGTCCTGCCCTGGCCGACACCGGCTTCCTCGATCGGTCCCTAGCAGTTCGTGGAGGGACCTTTCGATATCAAGTGTATGTCCCTGCGGAATTCACTTCACGAAAGAGCTGGCCGATCATCGTCTGGTTGCACGCAAACGGCTCCCAAGGGGACGACGCACTCCTCCCGACTGTCGGCGCGCTTGCCGACCAAATCCGGCGCCATCGTTCAAGCTTTCCGGCCATCGTCCTGTTCCCGCAAGCGAAAACTGGGACTCGTTGGGCCTATCCAGAGATGGAAGACCTTGTCATGAGCGCGCTCGATCGTACCGTGAAGGAATTCCGCGGCGATCCGGCGAAAGTGTATCTCGCAGGCCACTCGATGGGTGGAAATGGTGCCTATCGAATCGCGTTCAGATGGCCGGAGCGCTTTGCGGCACTGTTGGTCGTGTCCGGAAGCGTGACCGGTGCGGGATCTTGGACGTCCGAGGATGTCGCAGTCGATCGCCAGACGCACGCCTTCATGACGGCGCCGGATCCGTTTGCGGCGCTTGTCGCGAGAATCGGGCGTCTGCCTATCTGGATGTTCCACGGCGACGCCGACGAGACCGTGCCTGTTGATCAGTCGCGCCGCATGGTGGCTGCTCTGCGACTCGCTGGAAGTAACGTGCGGTACACCGAGTTCCCGGGCGGAGACCACAATGGAGCGCCCGGGCAGGCCTTCGACGGTCTTGAAACACTCCCTTGGCTCCTGTCGCAACGGCGCTAACGCCAGCATGCGGCCCAACATCAGCTTGCAGCCGACGGCGGCGGTGAGATGCTGAGCCGCCGCGGCTGAAGCTGCGCGTTAGACAGCCGAACGGAAGATCACCTTGAGTGCAGATCTATTTTGGTCGTCGTTTTGGCCCAACCTCGCTTCTACGATCATCGGTGTGGTCGTCGGCCTGCCGGTTGCCCTTTGGCTGAACAGGTTGTCGCAAAGGTCCGCTGACGCATCCCGTCACGACCAAGAACAGGAACAGCTGCGCCACGGTCTCATCTCAGTAATGGACGCATTGGCTCACAATCAGAAGCAGCTTGAAAGACTGGTGTCGACGCTTGAGAGCAACCAGGCCATGTTCGACGTTGGTCTCGACGTTGCGGCGTGGGAGGCCGCGAGAGATCAAATCGTACCAGTTCTAAGAAACCCTGAGCTGCAGCGGCGCATCGCGTTCCATTTCAGCCGGCTTGGTACGCTCACTCGGCTATGTTCTATGTATCTCGACTTGGTTGCAGGTATCGGGGCCACGGTCAGCGGTGTCGAGAAGACCCGGGAGGCCCTCAAGAATCATCTGGTGGCAATCTCGAATAAGCTGCTTTCCGAGGCTGAGACGATGCATGGCGAAGTCAAGAATCTTGCACCTGGTAATGCGAGACCGGCTGTCTAACCCCGCGCTGGAGCGAACGGATGAGAGTGAGTTCGCGCTGCGGCTCAGCGCGAAACGTTAGCTGGATCCACTTCGGCAATCACCATCGGTTTTACCGCGGCACACCCTGGTGTCCGCAAGGAGTCAGCATGATCAGGATCAGGATTGCGGTAGTCGTTTTTCTTAGTGCCGTGTTCTTCACCCACGAAGCGGCAGCTCAGCCGGCCCAGGCGAAGGGCGTCTGGGCACGGTTCGGCGCCCCGTGTGAGAGCGCTCCCAACGAGATTGCGGTCTACGGCAGGGAGGGGGCCGCCGGGAACGTCGTCCATGTTGTAGGCCTAGCTGTTCGCACGAACTGCACGCAGCCGTTCCAGATTATTTTTGAGCTGGTGAGGCCAATCGGCTCGTCAATCGGCGGGAATCAGCCGGCGCCTGAGAGATCTTTCTTCGGGATTCTCGTGCAGCCAGGAGCTCTGGACGTGTTTTTCGACAGAAATGATCTTGCCGATGTCGGACTTGCAGGTTTCGCTGTTAGCGTAGGCATCACCACCGACACAGGCACCTTGTACCCGTACTCGGCAGTACTTGACCCACTGACTGGCAAGTTGACTCCCATATCTTAGGAATGGTGATGATTGTATGACTCACGATCACTCGAAACCAGTAGGCCGTCTAACAAGCCGCTGCAGCCGACGAGCGGCAGATGCATTAGACTCCTTCGCGAAATCGTGACCGCCGCTCGCGGCTGAGCGGCAAGTCGTTAGGCCCACCCGATGTGACTCAATGCCGAAGAAGAGGACAGGCGAGTGCGCTTACTGCGGAACAGTCGGCCAGTTGACGGTCGACCACATTCCACCAGACTGCCTGTTCAGTCAGCGGCCCGTCGACATTGTTGAGGTTCCAAGCTGTTGGCGATGCAACAACGATGCCTCGCGTGATGACGAGTATTTCAAGACGATGATGGTTCTTAAAGACAAGGCTGGTAGCCATCCTGAGGCGGCGGCCATCAGGGACTCAGTCTTTCGCGGACTGAATAACCCTCGCAAGATCGGCTTCGCCCGGGCGGTAGTTCGTAGTATTCGCAAGGTGCCCGTTCGGACGGCCACTGGACTTCACGCCGGTACTGCCGCAGCATTCGACGTTGATCTCGCTAGGCTCGATAGGGTCGTCGAGCGCGTCACCAAGGGGCTATTCTGGCGTCATCGTGGTTATCGTCTTCCCGCGAATTTCGTAGTGAGGTCGTATTCAGAAGAGGGTCTACGCGGGGTCGATTCGGAGACAATGGACTCGATTCGAACCGTCGTTGAGCCCGTGCTTCGGCAGCCAATTAACTCTGTTGGCGACGGCGTCTTGAATTACTGGTTCGCGTACGCGACCGACGAACCGGACGCGTCCGCATGGGTCTTTGAGTTCTATAAAGACGTCCGATTTGCGGCACTCACCGTTCGCGTGGGGGCCTAACACGGCTTGCAGCCGACTGCGGCCGGTGAGATGCTGGACCGCCGCGGCTGAAGCCGGGCGTTAGGCACTCGAAACGTGGCACCCCAATGACGAACGAAACGAGGCACGCATGGCGGTCTGGCTGAATCGCGCGGGCTCGCACGGCGAGTACGAACTGAAGTTCATTCAGGAGAACCGGATCTATGTGACCTGGGACAACCTGAATGTGGACCTCACTACACTTACCGAGCGCGCCGAGTTGACGGACGCGATGACGCAGCGATACCCCAACGCGAAGGTCAAGACCATCGCGAACTGGGTCAGCCAAGTGTGGCCGTTCGCGCAAGAGATCAAGAAAGGCGACTTGGTGGTATTGCCACTGAAGGGTCAGCGCGCCATCCAGATCGGTGAAGTAGTCGGCGACTACCACTTCGAGTCCGACGGGCCGACCCCGTTCTTCCACTGGCGACCGGTGAAGTGGATTGGCGAGGCAATCCCACGCGCGCATTTTGGAAAGGATCTACTCAACACCTTCGGCGCCTTCATGACCATATGTCGCGTGCAGCGCAACAACGCTGAGGCCCGCATCGGGGCCATGCGGGCCAACGGCTGGAAGCCGGAGACGATCGCGTCCGTCACGAAGAGCGCGACACCTGCCGTCGATGAAGCTGCAGAGCCGAGCGAAGACACTGACCTTGAAGAAGCCGCCCGCGACCAGATCGCCCAGCTGATCGCCGCTCGCTTCAAGGGTCACGGATTAACCAGATTAGTCGAGGCCATCCTGAAGGCCCAGGGCTACACCACCTACCGCAGCCCAGAAGGCGCAGATGGCGGTGCCGACATCCTCGCCGGTGCCGGGCCCCTGGGCTTCGGCGTGCCGCGTCTCTGTGTCGAGGTGAAATCGGAAAACACGCCCATTGACCGCCCGACCGTGGACAAGCTGCTCGGTGCTGTCTCCAAGTTCGGCGCGCAAGAGGGCCTCTTCGTGTCTTGGAGCGGATTCAAGACCAACGTCCAGAAGGAACTTGCGGCAAGCTTCTTCCGCGTGCGGTTGTGGACGCAGAAGGAACTGCTGGAAGCCCTGTTCGCCCACTACGACCACCTTGACGACGATCTGAAAGCCGAGTTACCACTCAAGCGTATCTGGACCGTGGCGGCGCAGGACGAAGAGTGACGTCATCATCAACGCAGCGCACGGCGAGGTCGGTGCCTAACACGCGTTGCACCAGACGGCCGCCGGTGCGATCATGAGCGGCCGCTGGTGAACGCTGACGTTATGCAGCAAGGAGAATCGTGAGACTTATCCTCAGTCGAAAGGGCTTCGATTCATCGGCTGCTTCCGGTGGGTGCGCGAGTCCGATTCTTCCGGACGGTCAGCTGATCTCGCTTCCGATACCCCATCCCGAAGCTCGGGTGGCATACAGCGGCCTCCGGCCCCGCGGAATTGACGTCGCCCACCTTGTCGCGGACCTCACCCGAGGACGCGTCCGTCAAGACGCGCCTGTACATCTCGATCCTGATCTAGAAGACACCTCGCGCGAACGACAACCCGGTTGGTCGCCAGCGTTTGGTCAGGACAGCATCGCTCAGCGCCACCTCCATAAGACGGGAGTTGGCGCTGATGATCTCTTCCTCTTCTTTGGCTGGTTCCGCGAGGTCGAGCTCGTCTGCGGCAACTACCGCTTCTGTGCCAACGCACCGCACTTGCATATCCTTTTCGGTTGGCTTCGCGTTGGCCAAGTACTGCGACTCGGCCCCGATCCAATTCCCGGCTGGCTTCGCGACCATCCTCATGCCGTTCGTGACTGCTGGCCCCACAACACCGTTTACGTTGCGAGTGGCTCACAGGACGGCGGCGGCGTTTTCAGCAAGTTCGACACAAGGTTGGTACTAACCGAACCAGGGAAGTCCCGTTCAGTGTGGCGCCTGCCGTCGGATTTCATGCCTCGCTCCCGGCCCGCGCTGACCTACCATCGATCTCCCTCCCGCTGGACCGAGACCGAAGGCGCATGCAGGCTTCAAACCGTCGCCAAGGGTCAAGAATTCGTGCTCGATCTCAACGAATACCCCGGCGTACGTCGTTGGGCCAATGCCACAGTGTTGCTTGCTGCATAACAATCAAATGGAGCCGACGCGCCCGCGGTCTCATACGATCATGTTGGTGCGGCGCGCGGCTCATTTGGAACGTTAGGCCGTCAATCAAACTGGAAATCGGAATTAAACGAGTAGCTGTTCTAACTGCGGGTGCCGGGGGGGCAAATTCGACTCACAAAGGCGGAAATGAAGCGTACTGGCCTCATCGTGACCGCATTGCTTATTCTGTGCGCCTCCCCGCGCCTGCCGGCCCAGTCGGGCGCCGAGCCACGCGAGGATCGTTCACGCCACCGCGAGGGCTTTGTGACTTCGGAGAGGGTACGACTGCACTACCTCGACTGGGGTGGGGTTGGGCCAAACCTCGTGTTCTTGACGGGATTCGGGAGCACAGCTCATGACTTCGACAAACTCGCCGACCATTTCGCATCACGCTTCCGCGTGGTTGCGATCACGCGTCGCGGCCGTTCACCATCAGACGAACCAGCCGGTGGCTACGACCTGGCACACCTCACTGCAGATGTGAAAGCTGTCATGGATGGGCTCTCGGTCGACCGGGTTCACCTCGTGGGCCACTCGATGGCGGGCACCGAGATGATGCAGTTCGCACGGTTGTATCCAGAGCGTGTGTTGTCGATGGTGTTCATCGATGCTGCCGTGGACCCCGCAGCGGCCTGGCGCGTCATGATGAAGGATCCTCAGGGGCCACCGACGTCTCCTGCCGGATCCGTGTCGGAGCAGCTTGATCGGTGGTGGAACACTCACCCGTCAGACTTCTCGGCAGTTCGGGTGCCAGCGCTCGCGCTGTTCGCTGTCCAGAATCGCCATCCCTACCCGCCACCCGGGGCGTCGACTGCGATGCGTGCTCGGCTTGACGAATATTGGCGGACCGAATGGAATGCCCTAGTCGAGCGCACGGCCGCGAAGTTTCAGCGAGAAGTGCCCGGCGGCAGAGTCGTCATGATGAACGGTCCGCACTATCTGTACCGTGAGAACGAAGCCGACGTCATCCGAGAGATCGACGAGTTTTACCGCTCCGTGCTTCCTAAATAAGGGGAAGGCGGGCAGTAGTGGTGGCTCCGCCCCAATGTTGCCTACATACGCCATTGGCGTATAATCGCTCATGCGGTTTGTTGAGACGCCGATCTTTACCAAGGTCATCACGGCGCTTCTCGACGACGAGTCGTATCGAGGCCTGCAGTCGGCGCTCATGCGCCGGCCCGAGCAGGGGCCAACCATCGGCGGCACCCACGGTGCGCGAAAGGTGCGATGGGCACGGGCGGGTGCCGGGAAGCGCGGCGGCATTCGAGTGATCTACTACTGGGCGGTCCGTGAGGCGGCGTTCTACATGCTTTACGCCTACGCCAAGAACGAGCAGGGCGACCTGACACCCAACCAGGCGCGCGTTCTGGCGGCGCTAATTCGGGAGGAGTTTAAGTGAAAGCCGAAGCGTTTCAAGAGTTGGTCGCCAGCGTTCGACAGGCCGGTCGCATTCGTCGGGGCACCCTGCGCGCGTCTCGGGTGACGACGTTCAAGCCGGCCGACATCAAGGCGGTCCGAAAGAAGCTGCGCGCCTCGCAGAGCGAATTCGCGCTCATGATCGGTGTCAATGTGTCGACGTTGCGCAACTGGGAGCAAGGTCGCCGTGTTCCAGACGGGCCGGCGCTGGCGCTTCTCCGGGTCGCGGCAAAGAACCCGATCGCGGTCGCCGAAGCGCTCCATGGTTGGCGCGGTGCGGCCTAACAGCCGCTACAGCCGACGAGCGGCGGAGTGGTTTAGACTCCTTCGAGTGACCGCCGCCGCCGCTCGCGGCTGAGCGGCAAGCCGTTGGGCGGACGGAGTGAACAAGGTTGGTGAACCGCCAAGACCGAGCGTGCTTATGACTGTCTCGGGCGGGGGAAGATATGTGGAGACCACTAACGTTAACTGTCAGCGCCGGCACGGCAGTATTCGTACTCTCGGGTCTTTGGCTTGGAGCCTCCGGCCAGCCACCGATCTCACGGGTGCTAACAGGTCCTCAAGCGGTGGTTCACAACACCTGCCGCGTCACGATCCCGAATGGTTCGACGCCGCCTGGCGAGAGGCCGTCACCAACTCATCACGGTAACGGCGAGCTCTGGACTGCGCTGGGTTGGCCGGACGGAGCAGTGGTGTTTCGACCAGGCGGGTCAGGGTTCGTCCTGAGGGACGGTTCGCTGCAGATGAAGTTCCCGTGGTGGCGGGCCGTTGAGGTGCCATTGGCGATCGAAGGCCAGAGGCTGGACGCAAGTGCGCCACCGCTTCGAGCGCACATTCCACGCGGTTATGGTCCGTCCGGGTTCCAGGCCACCGGTCTGATTTTTCCAACTCCGGGGTGTTGGCAGGTTACCGGACGAGCCGGCGACGCGACCCTCACGTTCATTGTGAACGTCGTGAAAATTGGCGACGGACCCGTGCAAAACGGACTACCGAAATTCTAGTCGTCGCCCAACAGGGCGTTGCACCCGTCGGTCGCCGGTGCGAACGTGAGCGCCCGCGGATGAGCGCCAACGTTAGCCCCCGAAGCATGGACGAGTACCTTCGCGAGAGCAGATACATTGACTTTAATGATCCAGCGGTCAACAAGACGGCGCTGGGTTTAGCGGAAGGCTGTTCGTCGGAGACTGCTTTGGTACGACGTTGCTTTGAGTTTGTACGTGATGAAATTCAGCACAGCTGGGACTTCAAACGTAACCCTGTGACCTGTCGAGCATCTGATGTGCTTGCTCATAGGACTGGCTATTGCTACGCGAAGAGCCACCTTCTTGCCGCGCTGCTGCGCGCCAACGGCGTTCCGACCGGCCTTTGCTATCAACGCCTCTCGGTAGGGGAGTCTGGAGGCCCTTACTGCCTGCATGGTCTCAATGCAGTTTTCCTGCAAGACTTCGGTTGGTATCGCATTGATGCGCGCGGCAACAAGCCCGGAGTTCACGCAGAATTCTCTCCGCCAGTTGAACGGCTGTCTTTCAAAATCAAGGATCCCCAAGAACGCGACTTACCCGAAGTGTGGGCAGAGCCTCTTCCTGTAGTCATCGCAGTGCTGGAAGCATACGATGATGTTGAATTGGTTGCTAGCAACCTCCCCGATGTCGCACTTGAGCAACCGGAAAGATAGGTGCTGGCTAACACCAAAATGGAGCCCGACTGTCCGGTGCCATCATCTCGATGTGCCGCGCGGCTCATTTGGCGCGTTGGGCGGGCCGGGCAGACCGCCGTCTGACGAGGGAGCGGATCGCGCACACCACAGAAACGGATAGCACATTGCATGTCGGGAATTGAAGACAAGGTCGTCGTAATCACGGGCGCAAGCAGCGGAATTGGCGAGGCGACTGCGCTCTTGCTCGCCGAGCGCGGTGCGAAGGTCGTACTTGGCGCGCGACGCCCGGAACTCCTTAAGGCACTTGCTGACCGTATCGCGAGAACGGGTGGCGAGGCAGCCTACGCGCGCACAGACGTCAAACGGCGCAACGACGTGTCCGACCTCGTCAAGTTGGCATGCGAACGGTACGGCAAGATTGACGTGCTCGTCAACAATGCGGGCATTGCACCGATCTCTCCGCTCGACGACCTGCGCGTCGCGGAGTGGGAGGAGATGATCGATATCAACATCAAAGGCGTTTTGTACGGCATCGCGGCAGCGCTGCCGGTATTCCGCAAGCAAGGTTTCGGGCATTTCGTCAACACCGCTTCTACAGCAGGACACAAGACCGTGCCGAACCAATCGGTCTACTCCGGCACGAAGTTCGCCGTGCGCGCCATCTCTGAGGGCTTGCGCCAGGAGGCCGGTGATCGGCTGCGCGTAACGATCATTTCGCCCGGCTTCGTGCGGACAGACCTTGTGGACACTGTGGCGAATCCGGAGCTGAGGGCCCAGCTCACCGAGTCCAGGGACAAGTTTGCGATTCCGCCGGAGGCGATCGCCCGCGCCATTGTGTTCGCGATCGAGCAGCCGGCCGATGTTGACGTGGGCGAGATAATTGTCCGTCCCACTGCGCAGGGTTAACTCCGCCTCACCAACAAAGCCTCGCGTGCGCGGACCGCCCGACAGGGCATGCAGCCGACGAGCGGCAAGTCGTTACTCGGACACGCTCCTGGACAGACTAGGGGCTCAGTACAACAGGAACAATCACCCTGGAGGCCGGCGGACCGCCCGAGGCGCTCGGCTCGATCACTTCGAGATAGGCGAGCGTCGGCCTGGTCACCTTCGCGGTCACCGTGAACGACAGCGGGCCGGGGCCATCCACGCCACCGCCCTTCGCCGTGCCCCTCGCCAGCTCCTTGCCGCCGCGGACGGTCAGCGTCCACACCACGGTGCTCTCGAAGGTCCGCGAGCAGCCCGTGACGGCGAATCCGCCCTTCACCTTCGCGCCCGCGGCCGGCGCGGTCACCATCACGAACGGCTCGTCTTTCGGCACGTCGGCGCACGGCGTCTGCGCGAACGCCGGCGAAGCGTAGATGGCGGAGAGCATGACGACCAGCGTGAGTACTCGTGACATCTGTCAGTCCTTCCTGGCGAGGAGGTAGCGCCCGAAGCCGGCATCCCGCTGCAGCACGAAGTCCACGGCGCGGTAGCCCTTGGCGAAGTAGGCCTGGAACATCTGCCGCACATGCATGCGCCACTGCAGCGCGCGATCCGGGGCCTGCTGCTGCATCTGGGTAAAACCGGTGGGGATCTCGATCCACAGCCGCCGTTGGTCCACCGTGAGGTCGATGCTCTTGACCTCGCGCCAGTCGCCCTCGATGGCCGTGACGTTCACCACCGGCGCCTCCCCTACCTCATGAGACCGGGCCCGCGGGCCGGGGGTTTGCTCCAGCCGCCGCATCACGTGCGGGTCGGCGATGCGCCAGCTGACGATCAGGCGATCAGTGGGCGTGCCGCGGTGGAGCGCGCTGGTCGATTCGCCGTAGAAATTCTCGGCGTACTCCTCGACCACGCCGCCCAGCTTGGCGAAGTTGAGGTGCGCGTTCATGGCCTGCATGGGGTCGAAGGTCCACTCGATCAGCTCGTAGCCCTGCGCCAGCGCGCGGTCGCGCTGCTCCAGCTTCAAGCGGTAGCCCAGGCCGCCCCGGTATTCCGGGAGCACGCCCGTCATGTGGGACCACTGCATCGGCCGGCCGTCCTTCATGCCCACCACCGCGTAGGCGAAGCCAACCATGTGGCCGGATGGATTGAACGCGCCGAGCAGCGTGGCGCCGCGCTTCACGGTGAAGATGAACACCGGGATCGTCACCACGTCGGCGCTGTCGGTGTAGCCCCAGATGGAATGCTCGAGGTCCACCACCTGGCGGAACTCCTCGATTGTCTTGAGGTCGCGAATGCGGATGTCAGTCATTGAAACGAGCCGCGTCTTTCGTGGTTAGAGAACATCGGTCAGTTGCGCGAGCGTTTGGATCATCGGCACGTTCGCCGGCAGGGCCGGCGGCGCCTCTCCGGACCGGCGGAGGAGCACGGCGCGCATGCCCGCCTGGAGCGCGCCCTCGACATCATGCTTCAGGCTGTCGCCCACCATCAGCGATTCGGTGGCGCGCACGCCCGCGCGCTCGAGCGCGGCGTCGAAGATGCTGCGGTGCGGCTTCATGTAGCCGTGTTCCGCCGACGACACCGACACGCGGATCAGGCCGGTCAGCGAGAAGTGCTCGGAAAAGGCGACCAGGCTGCGATGGGAGTTCGAGATCACGCCGACCGTCAGGCCGCTCTCATGCAGGCTCCTCAACGCCGGCGCCGCATCGTCGTACATCTCGAAGTGGTGGTTCACCGCCCACTGATCGTAGATCTGCCGCGCCACTTCCACGACGTTAGCGCCGCGGCCGCCCATGTGCTCGATGATCGACGCGGTGTAGTCGATGAAGAGGTCGTGGTTGTAGATCTGCTCCTCGGCCTCGTCGAGAATGAAAGCCGAGGCTGCGGTCGCGAGGTCGAACCGCGACGGATCGACCTCGACCCCCATGGCCGCGCAGGCGAGGCGGTAGCCCTCGGCCTGGAACATCGGACCGGGGTAGATCAGGGTGAAATCGACGTCGAAGAAAACGGCGCGGAGGGTGGTCACGGGTTCGGCGGAGAGGGCTGCCACGGCCCGGCCACGGCGATGGTGGCGCGAGCGGGATCGAGCAACCGGCGCGCGCTGTCGTTGGCGGCCTCGAGCGTCACCGACTGAATCAGGCCAGGCAAGCGGACATCGTAATCCAGTCCCAGGCCGAAGAACTCGGCGTTCAGCAGGAACGAGGCGATGGCGGCATTGGTTTCGAGCTGCCGCGGCAGCGACCCCACCAGGTAGCCCTTCGACTCGTCGATCTCCTGCGCGGTGAAGCCCGACTGCAGGACGGCGGCCAGCTCCGTGTCGATCGAGGCGATGGCCTTCTCGACGTTGGCGGCCGAGACGCCGGCGCGAATGGTGAACGGCCCGGCGCCCAGGCTGGCGTCGAGCGAGCTGAATACGTAGTAGGCCATGCCTTGCCGCTCGCGAATGCTGTCGCCGAGGCGTCCGCCAATGGCGTATTGGCCGAGGGCGTTGTTCATCACCGAATACGCGGTGTAGTCGGGATTCGAGCGGCGGATGCCGACGAAGCCATACGCGATGTCGGCCTGCGCCTTGTTCATCATCGGCACGGTGACGAGGCGGCGCTCGCTGGGCGCAATCGCGTCGGGAATGGCGGCGGCCGCTTCGGCGACAACTGAAGCCCAGTCACCGAACACCTTGCTGATCGCCGCGACGGCCGCTTCCTCCTCGACGTCGCCGACGACGACGACCGTGATGGCGCCCGGCTGGAAGCCCTTCTGGTAGAACCGCACCAGGTCTTGCCGCTTGATGCCCTCGACCGATGCCACCGTGCCGCGCACCTTGCGCGCGTAGGGGTGCGGGCCGTAGAGCGCGAGGTTGAACGCATCCACCGCCATCGGCGCCGGATTGTCTTCGTCCTGGCGGATCGAGGTGATCAGATCCGCCCGGCGCGTGTTCACCTCGGCCTCCGGAAAGGCCGGGTGGCGAGCGATGTCGGCGGCCAGGGTGAGCACCGATCCGAAATCGTCGGCCAGGCACGTGGCGCTGATCGCCATCTGGTGGCGGCCGGCCACGACCGACAGCGACGCGCCGCGGCCGTCGAGGTCGTCGGCAATCACCTCCGCGGGCCGCGTCACGGTGCCGCGATCGAGCACGCGCGCGCACAGGGCGGCGGTGCCTTCGCGATCGGGGGGATCGGAGTAGGCGCCGGCACGGACGCCGACCAGCAGGCTCACGGCGGGCGTCGTGTGATTCGCTTTGGCAATCACCGTGACGCCGTTGTCGAGGACGCGTTGCGTCGGATTCAGACCCATGACGTGTTCACCAAGCCTCAAGCCCCAAGCCCGGTGATCGGCTCGAACCACCCGATGGTGCGATTCGCGGGCGTCAGGTACTTCACCGCCGCGGCATGCACGGCCTCCGGAGTGACCGCTGCCAGCCGGGCGCGCAGCTCGTGATAGCCGCGCCACGATCCGATGGTTTCGAAGTAGCCCAACTGGTGCGCGATGTCGGTCACGCTGTCGCCGTCGTAGACGAATCGCGCCCGCAACTGGGCGTTGACCTTGGCGAACTCCGCCGGCGTGATGCCGCCCTGCTGCAGGCGCTCCACTTCCTTGAGCACCACGTCTTCCACGGCCGCGAGCGACTTGCCTTCGGCCACGCTCGCGTTGATCGAATACAGGTAGGGATGCTCGGTCGGCATCAGGGCCCCGCCCACGCTGGAGGCGAGGCCGCCATCGACGAGCGCGCGGTAGAGCCGGGCGCTGCGCTGCGGCCGCGACACGCCACCCATCGACCAGATGTTGAGGCCGGCGGCGCCGTTGAGCACGGCGTCGGCCACCAGCAGCGGGAAGAACGCCTCGTCGGCGAACGCCGGGGCGTGAAACACGGCCTTCCAGTACGCCGTGGTGCCTTCCTTGCGCAGCACCACGCGCCGTTCCGCCTGCTGCTCGGGCTCCACCTGGCGGACGCGGGCCGGGCGCGATCCCGGGGCAATGCCGCCAAACTGCGCCTGCACGCGCTTCACCACGTCATCGCCATCGACATCGCCGACCACGACGATGGTGGCGTTGGAGGGGACGTAGTAGCGGCGATAGTGGCCGTAGAGGTCGTCGCGCGTCATGGTCTGCAGATCCGACAGCCAGCCGATGGTCGGGTGGTGGTACGGATGCACCTTGAAGGCGGCGGCGGTAACTTCGGTGTCGAGCAGCTGCTCCGGGTCGTTCTCGCCGCCGTGCAGCTCCGAGATGATCACGGTCCGCTCCGACTCGCAGTCGGCGGGGTCGTAGAGGCACCCGTCCATGCGCTCGGCCTCGATGAACAGCATCCGATCCAGCGCGTCCTTGGAGGCGGTTTCCAGGTAGGTGGTCTGGTCGATCCAGGTGTAGCCGTTCCAGCTCCCCCCGAATTTCTCGATGATGCCCTTCACCTGGTCGCGGGGAATGTTGCGGGTCCCCTTGAAGTTCATGTGCTCGACCCAATGCGAGACGCCGGTGACGCCCGGGGTCTCGTCCTTGGACCCGACGCGATACCAGCACCACACCGACGCCAGCGGGGCGGTGTGGACCTCCTGCACGAGGACCTTCAAACCGTTGTCGAGGACCGTCTCGCGAACCATTTCCCTTCAACAGTACAATAGACAGATAGCCATGTCCGACTGGAAAGAGACCTGCAACCTGCCGCGGACGTCCTTCTCGATGAAGGCGAACCTGCAAACCACCGAGCCGGAAACCATCGCCCGCTGGGACGAGATGGATTTGTACGGGCAGATTCGGGCGGCGCGCAAGGGCGCGAAATCGTTCCTGCTGCACGACGGCCCGCCCTACGCCAACGGCGAGATTCACATCGGCACGGCGCTCAACAAGATTCTCAAGGACCTGGTCGTCAAGTCGCACAACATGCTCGGCTTCGACGCGCCCTACCTGCCGGGCTGGGACTGCCATGGCCTGCCGATCGAACTGAAGGTGGACCGGGAGCTCGGGCCGAAGAAGAAGCAGATGAGCACGGCCGACTTCCGCCGCGCCTGCCGGGCCTACGCCGAGAAGTACCTCGACATCCAGCGGACCGGCTTCAAGCGCCTCGGCGTCATCGGCCTGTGGAACGACCCCTACAAGACGATGACGTTCACCTACCAGGCGTCGATCGTCCGCGCGCTCGGCAAGTTCGTCGAGCAGGACATGGTCTACAAGGGCAAGAAGCCCGTGCACTGGTGCACGCACTGCCGCACCGCGCTGGCCGAGGCCGAGGTCGAGTACGAGCCGCACACCTCGCCGTCGATCTACGTCGAGTTCCCGCTCAGTGACGACAGCCACGCCGAGCTGGCCCGGCGCGTGCCGGCGCTCGCCGGCCGCAAGGTGTCGGTGCTGATCTGGACGACCACGCCGTGGACGATCCCGTCGAACCTGGGCATCGCGTTCCACCCGGACTTCCAGTACGGCGCCTACGACGTGGACGGCAAGGCCGTGATCATCGCCAAGGACCTCGCCGAAGCCGTGGGCAAGAAGACCGGCAAGGCCTTTGACACTCTGCTGGCCTCGTTCGAAGGCAAGGCCATGGAACGGCTGGTGTTCCGTCATCCGCTGTACGCGCGCGACTCGCTGGGCGTGCTCGGCGACTACGTCACGCTCGAAGCCGGCACCGGCGCGGTGCACACCGCGCCCGGCCACGGCGCCGACGACTATCACAGCGGGGTCAAGTACGGCCTCGAGATCTACGCGCCGCTCGACCCCGGCGGGCACTACAACGAGTCGGTCGAGTTGTTTGCCGGACTCAAGGTGTGGGACGCCAACCCCAAGGTGGAGGCCGCGCTCAAGGAGCGGGGCTTGCTGTGGTCGCGTGAGGACTTCGAGCATTCCTACCCGCACTGCTGGCGGTGCCACAGCCCGGTGATCTTCCTCGCCACCGCGCAGTGGTTCATCGCCATGGACGCCCAGCACCTGCGCGAGCGCGCGCTCAAGGCGATCAACGACACCCGCTGGATCCCGTCGTGGGGCCAGGCCCGCATCGAGGGCATGATCGCCAACCGGCCCGACTGGTGCATCTCGCGCCAGCGCGTGTGGGGCGTGCCGATCCCGGCCATGGACTGCGTCAAGTGCGGCCACCCGGTGCTCACCAAGGCGCTCGTCGACAAGGCCGCGGCGGTGTTCGACGTCTACGGCGCCGACGCCTGGTACGAACGGCCGGTCGAGGAATTCGTGCCGGCCGGCATGGCCTGCACCGAGTGCGGCGGCACCGAGTTCGAGCGCGAGGGCAACATCCTCGACGTGTGGTTTGACTCGGGCTCGAGCCACGAGGCCGTGCTGCCCTTCCGCGCCGACCATCACTGGCCGGCCGACATCTACCTCGAAGGCAGCGACCAGCACCGCGGCTGGTTCCACAGCTCGCTGCTGGTCGGCATCGGCACGCGCGGGCGGGCGCCCTTCAACCAGGTGCTCACGCACGGCTTCGTCATGGACGAGCAGGGCCGCAAGATGTCCAAGTCGATCGGCAACACCGTGTCGCCGCAGGACATCATCAAGCAGGGCGGCTCCGAGATCCTGCGGCTGTGGGTGTCGATGGTGGACTACCGCGAAGACATCCGCATCGGCAAGGAGATCCTCGCCCGCACGGTCGAGGCGTATCGCAAGATCCGCAACGTCATCCGCGTGCTGGTGGCGAACCTCTACGACTTCGATCCCAAAGACGACGTCTTGCCGAAGGCGCGCATGCAGGAGATCGACCGCTGGGCGCTGGCGAAGTACGCCGACGCCGCCGAGCGGATCGTCAAGGCCTACGAGGATTACGACTACCCCGGCATCTTCCAGGCCGCCAACCACCTGATCACCGTGGACCTGAGCGCGTTCTACATCGACGTGACCAAGGACCGGATGTACACCTTCGGCGCCAGGTCGGAAGCCCGTCGCTCGGGCCAGACCGCGATGTTCATCATCGTTGACGGCCTCGCCCGCCTGCTCGCGCCCATCCTCTCGGTGACGATGGACGAGTTGTGGCGGATGCTGCCGGGCGATCGTGAAGCCTCGGTGCACATGGCGCTGTTCCCCACCGGCCTCGAGCAGTGGAAGGACGAGACGTTGATCGAACGTTTCCATGCCTTGGCGGCGTATCGGGACACGGTGAATCTCCAACTGGAAGCCAAGCGGAAGGACAAGACGATAACCGCCAACCTGTCTGCGAAAGTCCGGGTAACCGCGGACGGGGAAAACGCCAAGTGGCTCGCGGACTCTGCGGACTTCCTGCCGACCCTTTTTGGCGTGTCCGAAGTGGAACTTGACTCTGGACCTTTTGCTGTCTCTGTCGAGCTCGCCACCGGCATCAAGTGCGAGCGCTGCTGGCGTTACGTTCCCGACGTGAGCCAGCAACCCGATCGCGCCGGCCTGTGCCCGCGCTGCGTCGAAGCCCTGGCCGAGCCGGTGAGTCTCTAATGAACTGCTTCGAACACCAAGATGGCCGCTCCGTTGTCGCGGCCCGATTTCAGGCCGTGACCTTTTGGTAGGCGTGCTGGCTTCACGTCGCCTCGAACTCTACGTCGCGGTGACCGTGGTGATCCTCGATCAGATCACCAAGGCCCTGGTCCGGCCGGCGCTCGCGCTCCACGAGAGCATGGTCGTCATCCCCGGCTACGTGGACCTGACCCGCGTGCACAACACCGGCGCGGCGTTCGGCATGCTCAACTCGGTGGATTTTCCGCTGAAGACGGTGGTGCTGTCGCTGGTCGCCCTCATCGCCCTGGGCGGCGTCGCATGGTACGCTGCTACCGTGCCGCTGGCCGATCGGCTGGCCCGCATCGGCATTGCCGGCGTGCTCGGCGGCGCCGTCGGCAACCTGATCGACCGGGCGACGGCCGGCTACGTGCTGGATTTCGTGGACGCCTATTGGAACGGGTGGCACTTCTGGGCCTTCAACGTGGCCGATGCCGCC
The DNA here is from genome assembly GCA_041659285.1 of Vicinamibacterales bacterium. Taxonomy (NCBI): domain Bacteria; kingdom Pseudomonadati; phylum Acidobacteriota; class Vicinamibacteria; order Vicinamibacterales; species Vicinamibacterales bacterium. The sequence goes on from JBAZYO010000018.1 coordinate 22,947, forward strand.
ATCACGGTGGGCGTGATCTTCATGATTCTCGATATTCTTGGGCTGGGACGCCGTGCATCCAATTCTGTTTAACGCTGGGCCGATCACCATTTACTCCTACGGCGTGCTGCTGGCCGCCGCGTATCTCGCCGGCCTCTGGCTGGCGGTGAAGCGCGCGCGCGCCGCCGGCATCGACGGCAACCGGATCATGGACCTGCTGATCTGGGTGATCATCGCCGCCCTGGTCGGCGCCAAGGCGCTGCTGTTCATCGTTGACTACCAGCACTTCACCAGCAGCTGGGAGGAGTTCACCACGCTGTTGCGATCGGGCGGCGTCTTCTACGGCGGCCTGATCGCCGCCATCGTCGTCTGCATCTACCAGTTGCGGAAGCACCGGCTGGCGCTGTGGCCGTCGGCCGACCTGTTCGCGCCCGGCATCGCCCTCGGCTACATGGTGGGCCGCCTCGGCTGCCTGATGGCCGGCTGCTGCTACGGCAAGCCGACCGAGGTGGCGTGGGCCATCACCTTCACCGACCCCGCCGCCAACTTCAACGTCGGCACGCCGCTCAACGTGGCGCTGCACCCGACGCAGCTCTACGAGTCGGCCGCCGGCCTGGTCATTCTGGTCGCGCTGCTCGCGCTCGAGAAGCGCCCGGGCTCGTTCGCCGGCCGTACGTTCTGGAGCTTCGCCTTCCTCTACTCGGTGCTCCGCTTCATCATCGAGTTCTTCCGCGGCGACGATCGCGGGCTGGTGTTCGACATGCTGTCGACGTCGCAGTTCATCTCGGTCGTGCTGGCCCCGCTGAGCCTGGTCATGCTGTGGTACCTGAGCCGCGCCAATCGTCCGGCCGCACCTGAAACAGCGGATGCCACGCGCGGTCCCCGGAAACCCCGGTTTGCATGAGCCAGGGTAAGGGACCAGGAACGAAGGTCCGGCGCAAGCGCGGTGACGCGGCGGCGCCGGCGCCACCACCGCCCGCCGTGACGCGGCCCGCGCTGCCGTCCGTGCAGTTCACCGCTGACGCCGACAACCAGGGCGACCGGCTCGACCGGTTCCTGGCCGGCGAGATCGCGGATTACTCGCGATCGCAAATCCAGCGGCTGATCGAACAGGGCCACGTCACCCACTCGCGTTACCAGCAGGCCAAGGCCAACTCCGACATCCGCGAAGGCGACGTGATCTCGGTGGCATTGCCTGCGCCGACGGCCACCGCGGCGCAAGCCGAGAACCTCCCCCTCGAGATCCTCTTCGACGACGCCGACATCGTCGTGGTGAACAAGCCGGCCGGCATGGTCGTGCATCCGGCGGCGGGCAATCCGTCGGGCACGCTGGTCAATGCCCTGCTCCACCACGTCAAGGACCTGAGCGGCATCGGCGGAGAGATCCGGCCGGGCATCGTGCATCGGCTCGACAAGGGCACCTCGGGCGTGATGGTGGTGGCGAAGAATGACGACGCGCACCGGGAGCTGACGCGGCAGTTCCACGACCGCGAGGTCGAGAAGGAATACGTGGCGCTGGCCTGGGGGCTGGTGCAGCAGCGCAAGCGCATCAACGCCAGGATTGGCCGCGACCCCAAGAACCGCGTGAAGATGTCGACGCGCGCCAGCCGCTCGCGGGACGCCATCACGCGCGTGACCTGGTCGCGCGACCTGCAGGGCGTGACGCTGCTGCGCGTGGCGATTGCGACGGGACGCACGCACCAGATTCGCGTCCACCTGAGCGCGATCGGCCATCCCATTGTCGGCGACTCGCTCTACGGCGGCGTCCACCGGCGCGTGCCGCATCCGCTCAAGGCGGTGACGAGGCTGACCCGCCCGTTCCTGCACGCCGAGCGGCTGGTCATCACGCATCCGCGGACCGGGGAGCGCATGGAATTCACGGCGCCGATTCCCGCCGACCTCGAAGCGATTGCCTACGAGCTGGCGCCACCGGAGATCCGCGAGACCGTGTTCGCGCGGGTGTCGATCGCCGAAGAAACCCACCACGACGAAGACGGCGAAGACGACGAAGACGACAAGTAGACGACGGCGGGCGGGGCTGTGCCACACTGGGCCCATGCTCAAGCTGGCGACGGCCGTCATCCTGTTCGCAACGCTGTGCGCGCCGGTCTACGCGCAGGGGCCCGCCAAGAAACGGCCGCTCGGCCCCACCGTCAACACCACGACCCATCGCGAATTGCTGCCGGTGATCAGCCCCGACGGGCAGACGCTGTGGTTCATCCGCGAAGGTGTGGACACCGCGATGGGCGATCGCGTCACCAGCGAACTCGAAGCCAACCTCAAGACGCTCGAGGCGCAGCTGGAAAAGCTGCCGCCCGAACAGCGGAAGATGCTGGAGGACGTGATCAGGCAGAACCGCGCCGCCGCGCCGAAACTCGCCACGGCCGGGCCGGTCAAGCAGACGGTGTTCAAGTCCACGCGCCAGCCGGATGGATCCTGGGGACCGGCGCAGCGGCAAGCCGCGCCCCTCAACAACGAGGTGTCGAACTCCGGCGTGGTGACCGCGCTGCCGGACGGCAACACGCTGCTGGTCGGCACCTGGAAGGCCGGCGATCCGTTCGGCGACTTCGCGAAGCAGATCGATCCGAACGTGAACCTGCTGGACGTGCTCAAGGCGGCGGCACCGGGTTCGAAAGCGGCGCCGCCCCCGCTGGTCGCCCCGGATCCGGCGCGCGACGACCAGAACAAGGTCATCGGCTTCAGCCGGCGCCGCGGCGCGGCGTGGAGCGATCCGCAGCTCCTGAAGGTGATCGGCTACGCGCACCAGGCCGGTGTCCGCAGCGACTACTTCCTCGCGCCCAACGGCCGCGCGCTGATCCTCTCGCTCGTCAACAGCGAGAGCCAGAACCGCAGCCGCGACCTGTTCATCTCATTGATCCAGGCCGACGGTCGCTGGTCGAAGCCGGCCAACGTCGCCACCCTCAATTCGCCGCAGGAGGAGATTTCGCCCTGGCTCGCGCCCGACAACCAGACGCTGTATTTCTCCTCCGGCCGCGCCGGCGGGCTCGGCGAGAACGACATCTGGATGTCGCGGCGGCTCGATGACAGCTGGCTCAAGTGGTCGCCGCCGCAGAACCTCGGCGCCGACATCAACACCAAACAGGCGGACATGAACCTGGCCGTGGACGCCACCGGCCGGATGGCATTCATGTCGCTGGGCGAGCGCGGCAAGGAGGATCTCTACGAGTTCGAGTTGCCGGCGGCCATGCGGCCGCTGCCGGTGGCCTTCGTCTACGGAACGGCCACCGACCCGGCCGGCAAGCCGGTGCCGGCGGGCATCCTGTATGAGTTCCTGAAGAACACCCAGCTGGCGGGCCAGGCCGGCGCCAACCCGCAGGACGGCAAGTATCAGATCGCGTTGCCGATTGGCGAAGACTACGGCTTTCGCGCCTCGGCGTCCGGCTACATCGCGATCAGCGATCGCATCGACCTCAGGCAGGCGAAAGACCAACAGCGCTACGAGCGCAACCTGGTCCTCATCCCCATCGCCACGGACGTGCCGATCCGCCTGAACAACATCTTCTTCGACACCGCCAAGACCGAGTTGCTGCCGGAGTCGCGCGCTGAACTCGACCGCCTCGCCACGCTGCTCCGCGACATGCCGGCGATGCGGATCGAAATTCGCGGGCACACCGACACGGTGGATGACGACGCGTTCAACTTGAAGCTGTCGGAGGGCCGCGCCGCCGCGGTGGTGGCCTTCCTGGCCAAGGCCGGCATCGCCGGCGCCCGGCTGCGGTCGCGAGGGTTTGGCGAGTCGCAACCGATTGCGCCGAACGACACCGAGAAGAACCGCTTGCTGAACCGCCGCGTCGAGTTCGTGATCCTGTCGCGGTAGGGATCAGCGGCGGTAGCGGTCTTCAAGGAAGCCGTAGAACATGAAGCCGTAGCGCACCGACCAGTCGGGGTTGTCGAAGAAGCGCGCTTCGCAGGCGCCGATGCTGGCCAGGTCTTCGCGCACGTAGCCGAGCAGCTCGCGGTACTTGGCGTCGTACGAGCCGCCCAGTTGATCGACCGCGCGCTCGATCTTGCGGCGCTCCTGCTGCCACGCCAGCCCGGAGATGGCGTGCACGCTGCTGACGTTGTCGCCGAACGACTTGGCACGCTCCGAATATTCCTTGTTCCAGTTGTAGATGCAGCGCAGCTTCTCGAGGTTGCCGCGGGTGCGGTCGAGGCGGCCGTAGGCCTGCGAATAGCACGACGCGCACTCCGCCGACCCCGCGCACATCGACGGCACGATCGGCATCGCCGCCGGCGAGGTGTTCGACAGGCAGGTGTGATCGCTCGGGTGCAGGATCTGCCAGGCCTCCAGCGCGGTGGTCGCCGCGGCCAGACCGCGATCGAGCGCGCCCTGGAACATCTGCCGGCTGCGCTCCATCGAGTTACGCAGCGCCTCGGACGTGCGCCGGTCGAGGTCGGCGGCGCGCCGGAAGTTCTCCTCGGCCTGCCGCTGGACCTCCGCCGATCGGCGCTGCATCTCCCGCGCCTGCTCGGGTGTCGGGATGTCCCGGCCGGGCTCGAGTTGCTGGACGTTGTCGTTGCGGCGGAACGGATCGATCTCCCGGTTGCGCTGGTCCTGGCGCATGATCTCGAGATCGCGCGGCGTGATTTCCCGCATCTCGCCGGCGCGGTTGCCGCGCTGCTGGTCGATCATCCGGTTCAAGTCGCTCTGGTCGATGCGCCGCATCTCGCCGACGTTGCGGCCCGAGGCGCCAAAGCCCGCCGCGCGGGCCGGCACCTGGCGCATGGCGGGCTCGGTCCGCGCCGTGGCGGGATCGGTGGGCTGGCCCAGTGCCGCCGCCGGCAATGCCACCAGGACGAGCAGAACGAAAATCGCGCGGCGCATTACTGTCCTCCCTGCTTTCGGCGCAGCATCCCGACGCCGACGAACACCAAGCCGAGAGCGGCCACCGCGCCCACGGCGAGGCCTGCCCAGGCGAACACACTCACGCCGGCCGGCGGCGCGGCGGCGGGCGCGGCATCGGTGGCGGCCGCGGTCGTCTTCAACCTGGCCAGCGTCGCGGCGTCGTAGTTCGCCACCGGCGCGAGAAACGACTGCGTTTCGGGCGGCGTGATGTCGCCCGCCCAAACCGCCAGCATGAAGGGCACTGCCGCGCCGCCGGGGGCGCTGACGCCGATGCCGAAGTCGCCGTGCGTGCGGAGCTGGATGGTGGCGGTGCCGTCGCTGCCGGTAGTGGCGTGCTGCTCGGGCTCGTCGAAGTTGTCCTTCACGATCACGACGTTCACCGGCTTCGCGATGTCGCCCGACGACACCACGACGGTGACCGGCTGCGCCACGTCAAGGCCCTCGACCGCGAAGCGCGCGAGCGCCGCCGCCGTGACACCCTGAGCCACGGCAATCCTGCCGGGCCCGAGGTCTTCACCAGATTCGAGAACAAGCTTGAGTGGCGGTGGAGGCGCGGGCTGCTGAGCGGACCCTGCGCTGGCGCCGGCAACCGCCAGCATCATCACCAGCAAGGCTGGACATCGACGGTGCGGCATGCCGATCAGCCTAACATAGCGGTCACGCCGCGCGCCCCGACCTTCGGAGTGTAGTAACGTGCCGCCCATGAATCGACGCGCCTTCATTTCGTTGAGTGCCGCCGGCGCCGTGGGCCTGCTGCACGGCTCGCCGCTCGCCGCGCAGGAGCCGGCACCCGCGGCGGTCCCCTACGGCCAGAGCCGCCTCGGGATCTCGGACGACGACCGCGACGGCACGCTCTACGTGCCCAAGAGCTACCAGCCCGGCGTGCCGATGCCGCTGATGATGATGCTGCACGGCTTTGCCGGCACCGGCGAGGGCGTGCGCGGCATGTTCCCGCTGGCCGAGGAGTTCGGCGTGATCATGATCGCCCCTGAATCGCGCGGGCTCACCTGGGGCCGGTCCATTCCCGGGTTCGACGACGATGTCCGCTACCTCGGGCCGGCGTATCGCCACGTCGCCGGCCTCGTCGACATCGACACCACGCGCGTCGCGCTCGGCGGCGTCTCCGACGGCGCCGGTTACGCGCTCTCCATGGGCCTCGCCTACGGCAACAGCTTCAATCACCTGATCATCTTGATGGGCGGCCAGATGGTCCCCTACCGCAATCAAGGCAAGCCGAAGATCTTCATGGCGCACGGCGTCAACGACACCCAGATGCCGATCGACAAGACGGCCCGGGTCTACGTCCCGAAGCTGAAGGCCGACGGCTACGACGTCACGTATCACGAGTACGACGGCGGCCATCGCGTGCCGCCGGACGAGATCCGGGCGGCCTTCAAGTGGTTGGTCGAATCCAAGCCGCAGTGAGCGAACGCATGGACAGCCAATCCGCCACCCTGCTGTCGCGCACCGTGGTCCACAGCGGACGCATCTTCCGCCTCGAGATCGATCGCGTCACGCTGCCCGGCGGCCATACCATCGACATGGAACTGGTGCGGCATCCCGGCTCGGTCGTGTTGCTGCCGGTGCCGGAACCCGGATCGATCATCCTCATCCGCCAATACCGCTACGCCATCGATCGGTGGATCTGGGAACTGCCGGCGGGGACCCTCAAGCCCGGCGAGGACCTGGTGGCCGCGGCGGCAAGGGAATGCGAGGAAGAGATCGGGCTGGCGCCAGGACGAGTCACGCGGTTGCGAGGCTATTACCCGACGCCGGGATTCTGCGATGAGGAGATGACCTATTGCCTCTGCGAGGAGCTGCGTCCCCCCGCGCCGGACTCGACGGTGCAGAAAGACGAGGACGAGGACATCGAGCCGCGCACGTTCACGGTCGGCGAGGCGCGCGGCCTGGTGGCCTCGGGCGAGATCGTGGACCTCAAGACGCTGGCCGGTTTGACGCTCGTCTAGGAGGCCCTGGTGCCCCGGCGCGTTCCAAGTCCAGACTCTTGGTTCTAATACAGGACACTAATGACTAAGTGGTTTGTTTTCATGTATTTAAACAAGAAATTGCCTCGATATCTGATTTTGTTTGTTCTATATTGATACGACAGTCATTATTGTCATGTCGATTACGGTTTCGTTGATCGAGCTGGACTTGGAGATTAGGGCCAAAAACAGCTGTTTCTGGCCTTCTTCGGCCAAAATTCGCGATCTGTCGGAAGTGGCAGCTCACTTGCTATGTGTGTGGGCAGGTGACCGACATGAACGCCAACAAATTCGCTCGATGGACCTTCAACCTGACACTCGCGTTGGTGCTGCTGGCAGCGGCTTCCACCACCGCACAGGCGCAGTCCCGCGACACCCGGGCTTCCTGGATGGCCGCCTCATCGAACCAAGCCGAGTTGACCGGGAACACCTGGGGACGGCTCACCCTCCTCGATGGCGTGCTGACCTTTCAGTCGTCGAACTACAGCTGGCGCATCGCGCTCACGGAGATCACGCGAATCCAGTCCAGCAAGGAAGCCGCGCGCGCGTTCGTGGTTGAGACCGTGAGTGGCCAGCGCTACTACGTCGGCATCATGGACAGCACGATGACCATGGCCTCGCCCGGCAAGACCATCCAGATGCTCCAGCGCGCGGTGCGTGAAGCCCCGCCGACGATCAGCCGGCCGACCATGGTCGCCGCCGCTGGTGGCAGCAGCGACGACAAGTAGCGCCGCGCGCGGGCGCGTTCGCACGGGCAGATAGTTCCGGAGTGAACGCGCTTCGCGCTCGCGCCGGGTGGCTGGCAGGCACGGGAGTCCTCCTGTTGAGTGCCTGCGGCCACCGCCGGTCTCCGCGCAGGTGGCCGTGGCCGCGGCGTACGAAGTGGCCCTGGATCGGTGGTCCTGCCGATTCGAAAACCCCTCGAGTTTCGACATCGCGGAGCTCGTCCCCTCACGACTGGAGAATCGAGCGCCGGAAGACCCTTGATTCGTTGCTGCCCGACGAGCACAATGCAGGCCACGCGAGGTATCCCATGAGAGTGTGGTCCACTGCGATCGTCTGTGCTGCCGTCGTCTCGGTGTCCTTGGCCGCTCAAGCGCCACGCGGCGCGTCGGGGCCGCCCGAGCACGCCAAGGTCACGCCGATCAACAACCTTCCCAACCCGTACGAAACCGTCCGCAACTGGGGCACGCTCCCCGATGGACGGAAATGGGGCTCGGTCAGCGCGATCAGCGTCGATGCCGACGGCAAGCACATCTGGGCCGGCGATCGCTGCGGCGCCAACTCCTGCGCCGGCTCGAAAGTGGATCCCATCGTCAAGCTGGATCCGGCCGGCAAGGTCGTGCAGAGCCTCGGCGCCGGGCTCATTCTCTGGCCCCACGGCATGGACGTCGACAAGCAGGGCAACGTGTGGGTGGTCGATGCCCGCTCGGCCACGGCCGCGGAGCTGAAGCAGTTTCCGGATGCGGCGGGCAAAGGCCACACGGTCCTGAAGTTCAGCCCGCAGGGAAAGCTGCTGCTGACGATTGGCACGCCGGGTGAAGCCGGCGATCCGCCGGCGAAGCTCACCGAGCCCAACGACGCGATCATCGCGCCCGATGGCAGCATCTTCGTGGCCGAGGCGCACAACGCGCAGTACCTGGACACGGCGGACCAGCCGGGCGCCATCGGCCGCATCTCGAAGTGGTCGGCCGACGGCAAGTTCATCAAGACCTTCGGCACCTTCGGCTTCGGCGCGGCGCAGTTCCGCGGGCCGCACTCGCTGGCGTTCGACTCGAAGGGGCGCCTGTTCGTGGCGGACCGCGGCAACCGCCGCATCCAGATCTTCGACCAGGAGGGCAAGCACCTCGACACGTGGTACCAGTTCAGCCGCATCAGCGGGCTCGTCATCACGCGCGACGACACCCTCTACGCGATCGACTCGGAGTCGGACGACAACTACAACCCGGGCTGGCGCAAGGGTCTGCGCGTCGGCAGCGCGCGCACCGGCGAGGTGTGGTACTTCGTGCCCGAACACGTGTCGAAGCAGGCCTCGGGCATGGGCGGTTACGGGTCGATGGGCGAAGGCGTCGCCGTTGACGGCCAGGGCAACGTCTACGCCGGCGAGGTGGGGCCGATCCAGGGGCTCACCAAGTTCATTCCGCGCTTGAAGCGCTGAGGTTCACCGATGGCTCGCCCGATCACCGCAAGCATCGCCGCTCTCGTCGTCGTGTTCGTCGCGCTCGTCACCGCGCAGCAGGCCCCGGCCCCGGTGGACGATGCGGCGCTGGCGAAGGCGGAGGCGCGGAACCAGGACTGGCTGTCGTACGGGCGCGACTACTACGAGCAGCGCTTCAGCCCGCTCGATCAGATCAACGAGACCAACGCCGCCAAGCTCGGCCTGGCGTGGTCGTTCGAGACCGCGACGGATCGCGGCCTTGAAGCGACACCGCTCGTGATCGACGGCGTGATGTACACGACCGGGTCGTGGAGCGTCACCTATGCCATCGACGCCAGGACCGGCCAGCAGCTCTGGAAGTACGACCCCGAGGTGCACCGGAAGTACGACGCGCTGGCGTGCTGCGATGTCGTGAACCGCGGCGCCGCCTTCTACAAGGGCCGGGTCTACGTCGGCGTGCTCGACGGCCGGCTCGTCGCCATCGATGCCAAGAGCGGCAAGGTCGCGTGGCAAACCGCGACGGTCGATCAGAAGCAGGCCTACACCATCACCGGCGCGCCGCGCATTGCCAAGGGCAAGATCATCATCGGCAACGGCGGCGCCGAGTACGGCGTGCGCGGGTATGTGTCGGCGTACGACGCGGAGACCGGCAAGCTGGCGTGGCGCTTTTACACCGTTCCCGGCGATCCGTCGAAGCCGCAGGAGAACAAGGCCCTCGACAAGGCGCTGCCGACGTGGAAGGGCAACGACTGGTGGAAGTACGGCGGCGGCGGCACGGTCTGGGATTCGATCGTCTACGACCCCGAGATCAACCTGCTCTACGTCGGCACCGGCAACGGCGCGACCTGGAACCGGCACCTGCGCAGCCCGGGCGGCGGCGACAACCTGTACCTGGCGTCGATCCTCGCGATCAATCCCGACAACGGCGAGCTGGTGTGGCACTACCAGACCACGCCGGGGGATACCTGGGACTACACCGCGGTGCAGCCGATGATGCTGGCCGACCTCACGATTGGCGGGCGCCAGCGCAAGGTGATCATGCAGGCGCCCAAGAACGGGTTCTTCTACGTGCTCGATCGCGCGACCGGCGAGCTGCTGTCCGCCGACAAATACGTGGAGGTCAACTGGGCATCCCACGTGGACCTGAAGACCGGACGGCCGATCGAGATCCCCGGCGCCGATTACGCGGAGAAGGGCACCTACATCCGGCCGGGGCCGCTCGGCGGCCACAACTGGCAGGCCATGTCGTTCAGCCCGCGTACGGGTCTCGTCTACCTGCCGGCGCAAGACAACGGCCGCTACTACGAGAAGCAGGAGGGGTTCGAGTACAAGCCGCTCGAATACAACCTCGGCCTCGCGCCGATCGGCCGCAACGCCGAAAAGTATGAGGTGCCCTACAAGGGCCGGCTGATCGCCTGGGACCCGGTCGCGCGCAAGCCGCGATGGACGGCGGAGTATGGCGCGTATTGGAACGGCGGCACACTGGCGACCGCCGGCAACCTGGTCTTCCAGGGCACCGCCGCCGGCGACTTCATCGCCTACGACGCCACCACCGGGAAGCAGTTGTGGTCGTCGTGGGCCACGACCGGCATCGTCGCGCCGCCGATCACCTACGCGATCGACGGGAAGCAGTACGTCTCGGTGATGGCGGGGTGGGGCGGCGCGTTCCCCAAGAAGGCGCGGAGCTTCGGGCGATTGCTGACCTTCGCGATCGGCGGGACGGCGTCGCTGCCGTCGAAGCCGCGGCCACGGCAGGTGACGGCCATCGCCAGCAACGCGCGCCCGGACGAAATTGCGGCGGGCTCGAAGATCTTCGCGACCTACTGCGTGCGCTGCCATGGCGGCGCCACCATCCTGCCGGACCTGCGGAGGTCAACGGCGGCGGTCTATGCGGGCCTCGAGAAGATTCTTGATGGGTCGCTGGTCGAACGCGGCATGCCGCGTTTCGCCGAGCTCGACAAGCCGGCAATTGCGGCGCTGCGCGCCTATCTCCTGGACGAACGGAAGAAACTCGCGCCGTAGCGCGTACAACCGGAGGCAGGTGCGAGCGGCAGGCTGGAGTCGATGGCTTGTCGGTGAGGCCAGGCTAGCGGGTCGCGAGTCCGCCGGGCAGCCCGACCTCGATGGCCGTCCCGGATCCCGCCGAGTCGGCCACCCTGATGGTGCCCTTGAACAGCTGGACGATCTCGCGGGAGATGGCGAGCCCGAGACCGGCGCCGCCGGTCCGGCGCGAGCGGGACGAGTCGATCCGATAGAACCGTTCGAAGACCCGTTCCCGTTCGGCCTCCGGAATGCCGGCGCCGGAGTCGCGCACGACGGTCAGGACCTGATCCGCGACCCATTCGCCGGCGCCGGGGTTGAAGCGGGCGGTCACCGTCACGGTGCCGCCCTCGTGGTTGTACTGGATGCCGTTGCACACCAGGTTGTCGAACACGCGCTCGAGCAGGCCGGCATCGCCGTAGACGACCAGATCCGGTGCGGCGTCCACCGCGACCACGACCCGAGCGGCCGCGGCCGCATCCGCCGTGCGCGCCATGACCCGGTGCAGGAGCTCGGCCACACGCACCTCGCCGACCACAAGCTGCTGGTTCTCCTGTGCCCTGACCAGCAGCATCAGATCTTCGGTCAGCCGGCTCATCACGTGCAGGCGCTCACGAAGCCGGTCGAGCGCGTCGCGATACTCTTCTGGCCCCCGGTCCCGTTTGAGGGTGACGTCGATCTCGCCGAGCATGGCCGTCAGCGGACCGCGCAGCTCGTGTGAGGCATCCGCGGCAAACCGGCGATTGGCCTCGAGCGCGCCGTGAAGCCGCTCCAGCATCTGGTTCAACAGCCGCGTCATCTGCCCGATCTCATCGTCCTGCTGCGGCGGGTCCAGGCGCTTCGCGAATTTTCCCGCTGCGATCGCGGCCGCCTGGTGGGTGATGCGGCGGATCGGGACGAGCGCGCGCGAGGCCAGCGAGAAGCCGATAATCGCCGTCAGCCCAAGGGCGCCAAACCAGATTCCGATCAGGAGATTGCGCAGTTGTCTCAACGTCGCATCGAGCTGACCGGTGAACACGCCAACCGCCACGACGTAGCGTTCCGGGCCCGGGGAGGCCAACCCGATCATCCGGCCGCGCCGCTCACCGACGTTGACGTCGACCAGCGGCGCACCACCGGACAGCGCCCGAATCAGCACCGGCTTGTCGATGAGCGCCTCGGCCTTGCCCAGGCGCGGGGACTGCATCAGGACCCTGCCACCGGCGTCGATCAACTGGACGAACTTGTCCGCATACTCCTGCGGGCTGTGGGCGCCGACGGGGAACTCGTGCAGGTGCAGGCCCAGGCCGGGCTCGTCGACGGCCGACGCGAGTTCGGTGCTGGCCAGGGTCCGCAGTTGCGCGTCGAGGTCCCTCCGCAGGAACGACCGCGCGCCGAAATACACGGCCAAGTTGGCTACGCTCAACACCAGCCCGAAGGCCAGGACCCAGCGCAGGGTCAGGCGCGACCTGAACGACAGCGTCATGGCCGGGCTCCGCCGGCTGGCACCTTCAGCATGTAGCCCATCCCGCGGATGGTGTGGATCAACGGCTCCTCGATGCCCGCGCCGCGCAACTTCCGGCGAAGGTAGCCGATGTAGACGTCGGCCACGTTCGAGAACGGGTCGTAGTCGCCGCCCCACACGTGCTCGGCCAGCTGGTCGCGCGAGACGATGGTCTCGGCATGCCGCAGCAGGTGTTCGAGCAGCCGGTATTCGGTGGCGCTCAGCTCGAGGGAGCGCCCGGCGGCGGTCACCAGGTGCGTGGTGCTGGACAACACGAGGGGGCCGTATGCCAGCGACGCATCCAGCTGGCGGGTGCGGCCCCGGCGCGTCAGCGCCCGAAGCCGCGCCAGCAACTCGTCGAACGCGAACGGCTTCACCAGGTAGTCGTCGGCCCCGGCGTCCAGGCCCTGGATCCGATCGGGCACGGCGTCACGCGCCGTCAGCATCAGCACCGGCGCATCCACCCCGTCGCGACGCAGCCGGCGGCACAGCGAGAGACCGTCCACTCCCGGCAGCAGGATATCCAGGATGATTGCGTCGTACGACTCATCGCCGGCCATCCGTTCGGCCGTGAGGCCGTCCTCGGCAAGGTCGACACGGTAATTCTCCTCCCGCAACCCGCGCACCACGAAGTGGCTGATGGCCGGGTCATCCTCGACGACGAGCACTCGCACATCGGTATTCTAGGTTCAGTCGTCGTCGCCAAGTTGAAGAAGACGCTTCTCGAGCACTTCGTACAAGGTCGGCAGCACCATCAGGGTCAGCAAGGTCGAGGTAATGACGCCGCCAATCACGACGCTGGCCAGCGGCCGCTGGATCTCGGCGCCGGCGCCATGCGACAGGGCCATGGGCACAAATCCCAGCGCGGCCACCAGCGCCGTCATCAGGACCGGCCGCAGCCTCGTCGCCGCGCCCGCGAGCACGGCATCGCGAAGGGCGAGGCCGTCTTCGCGGAGCTTGTTGACGGCGGTCACCAGCACCACGCCGTTCAGCACGGCAACGCCAAAGAGGGCGATGAAGCCGACCGAGGCCGAAAGGTTCAAGGTCAGTCCCCTCAGCCAGAGGGCGGCGACGCCGCCGACCAGCGCGAACGGGACGTTGAGCAACACCAGTCCGGCCTGTCTCAGGCGGCCGAACGTCACGAACAGCAGCAGGAAGATGATGGCGATTGATAACGGCACCACCAGGGCCAGGCGAGCCGTCGCCCGTGCCTGGTTCTCGAACTGTCCACCCCACGCCAGCCGGTACCCGGTTGGCAGCGACAACGCGGCCGCGACGCGCGATTGCGCCTCGGCGACGAAACTGCCGACGTCGCGGCCGCGGACGTTGGTCTGCACCACGAGCCGGCGCTCGGCGTTCTCGTGGTTGATCGCCTCAGGCGCCTGGGTTTCGGAAATGCGGGCCACCCGCGACAGCGGTACCCGTTCCCCTCGACGACCGGTCAGCAGCACCGAGCCAACGGCGTCGGCGTTGGCGCGCATCTCGTCGGGCAGGCGGACCAGCACGGGGAATCGCCGCGGGCCGTCCAGCAATTCGGTGACCACCGACCCGCCCACGACCGTCTCGACCACTTCGCGCACGTCGGCCACATTCAGTCCGTAGCGGGCGATCTGCGCCCTGTCGATGTCGATCTGCAACTGGGCCGCGCCGAACAGCACTTCCGCCTGCAGATCGCTGGCGCCCTGGACCTGTTCGAGGGCCCTCACGACCACGGCCCCCAGCCGCTCGAGCGTGGCCGGGTCCTGGCCGAAGATCTTCACCGCCACATCAGCCTTGACGCCGGAGATCACCTCGTCCAGGCGCATGGCCATCGGCTGGGTGAAGTTGAACGTCACCCCGGGCATCGTCTGAAGGGCGCCGGCAATCGCCTCGATCAACGCCGGCTTGTCGCGGCCGGTCGTCCACGTCTCGATGGGATGCAGCGCCACATACACGTCACCCTGGTAAATCCCCATCGCCTCGGTCGCCAGATCCGGGCGCCCGAGCTTGGTGACGACCTGGCTGACCTCCGGAAACGCCTTGACGATCTTCTCGACGCGCATCGACATGTCGACCGACTCCTGCAGGGAGACGGACGGCAGTTTGCGGGTCTCGATCAGGATCGAGCCCTCGTCGAGCTTGGGCATGAACTCGGTGCCGAGGAACGGGAGCGAGCCCATCGCCAGCGACACCGCGGCCAGCGCCAGCGCCATGGTGCGGCCCGGGTGGTCCATGGCCCACCTGAGATCGTGGAGGTACCTCTCGCGCAACCTCACGAACCAGCGTTCGTCGTGGTGGGTGTGCGCGACCTTCAACAGGTACGACGACATCACCGGGACCACGGTCAGCGACAGCAGCAGCGATCCGAGAATGGCCGAGCAGACGGTGATCGCCATCGGCCTGAACATCTTCCCTTCGAGGCCCTCGAGCGTGAAGATCGGCAGGTAGACCGCGACGATGATCAGCACGCCGAACAGGATCGGCCGCGCCACCTCGGTGGCGGCACCGGAAAAGAGCGCCAGGCGGCTGCCGTGCGGGTCGTGATGCTCCTGGGTGTGGCCGGCTTCCCCGCGCCGGCGGATGAAGTTCTCCATCATCACCACGGCGCCGTCGACGATCAGGCCGAAGTCGATCGCGCCCAGCGACATCAGGTTCGCCGACACCCCGAAGATTCGCATGCCAATGAAGCCGGCGAGCATCGACACGGGAATGACCGCGGCCACGATCAACGACGCCCGCACGTCGCGCAGGAACACGAAGAGAACCACCACGACGAGCAACGACCCTTCGAGCAGGTTGCGGCGCACGGTGGCGGCGGTGCGCTCGATGACCTCGGTCTGGTCATAGAAGGGCGTCAGCCGCAATCCGCCGGGCAGCGTGCCGACGACCTCCGCCATTCGCGCCTTCACCCGGGCGCCCACGTCCTTGCCGTTCTCGCCCTTGAGCATGATCACCATGCCGGCCACCGACTCGCCGGCCCCGTCGTGCGTCACCGCGCCCTGCCGGGGCATGGCGCCAATCCGCACGTCCGCCACGTCGGACACCAGAACGGGGACGCCGTCGACCTCGTTGACGACGATGGCGCGAATGTCGGCTTCGCCGGTGACCAGTCCGGTCCCGCGCACGGAATAGCGTTCCGAGCGATGCTCGATGAATCCCCCGCTGAACGAGGTGTTGTTGACGGCGATGGCGGCGAACACGTCGCGCAGGGAGATCCCGAAGCGCTCCAGCCGCGCCGGATCGACCACCACGTGATACTGGCGCGTCAGCCCGCCCCAGGAGTTGATCTCGCTGACCCCTTTCACCGAGCGCAGCTGCGTTCGCAGGTCCCAGTCGTGAATGGTCTTCCGCTCCATCAGGCTGGCCTCGTCGCTTTCGACCAGGTATTGATAGATCTCGCCGAAAGCGGTGGCCACCGGGCCGAGTGTCGGGGTGAGGCCGGCCGGCAACCGCCCCTTCGCCTCCAGCACGCGCTCGTTGACCAACTGGCGCGCCAGGTAGACCGGAACAGCGTCCTCGAACACCACCGTCACCAGCGACAGTCCCGACTTGGAGACCGACCGCACCTGTTCGGCTCCGGGCACGCCCATGAGCGCCGTCTCGATCGGGTACGACACCCGCTGCTCGACTTCGACGGCCGCCAGGCCGGCGGCTTCGGTCACCACGGTCACCTGGTTATTGGTCAGGTCCGGGAAGGCCTCGACGGGAAGATCCCGATAGGCGACGACCCCGGTGACGATCAGCGCGGCCAGGCAGATCAAGACGAACAGCCGCTGGCGCAGGCTGGTGGCGACGAAACGCTCGATTGCGCCCATCTCAGTTGCCGCCTTCAGCGGCCGGCTTGAGCAACTCCGACTTCAACACGAAGCTGCCGGCAACGACGATGCGCTCGCCGGTTGTGAGCCCGGACTTGACCTCGATCAGATCGTCCGCTTCGGCGGCGAGCTCCACTGCCCGCAACGAGAACCGGCCTCCGGCCCCCGCCACGAACACCGTCGTGCGCCCCTCGATGGTCTGGATCGCTCCCTTCGGCACCACAACCATCTGCCGCGGCTCGCTTTCACCGAGGGCGACTGTGGCAAACATCTCCGGCTTCAGGCGGCCGTCGGCATTCGGCACCGTCGAGCGCACCGTGATGCGGCGGGTCTTCGGATTGACGACGTCGGCGATGAAGGTGATGGTGCCGGCGAAGCGTTCGTTCGGGTAGGCCGCGACCAGCACGTCAACCGGCCGGCCCGTCCGCACCCGCGAGAGCAGGGACTCGTCGATCTCCGCGACCGCCCACAGCGTGGACAACTCGCTGACCACGAACAGGGGCGTTCCGGGCGTGACGGTTGTGCCCTGCGTGACCAGGCGCTCCAGCACGACGCCGCCGATCGGGCTGCGGACGGGAATCTGCTCGTTGGTCTCTTCGGCGGCGGTCTGCGGGTCGTTCTCCGCGGCCTGGGCGACCGAGACGCCGACGTGTTCGAGTTCCTCGATGGAGCGGTTGACCTCCGCCTTTGACATGTCGAGCAACTGCGTCGCCGACACGCGTTCGACCTCGGCGCGTTGCATCTCCTGCAAGGAAATCGCCTTGTCGGCGTAGAGCCGCCGGGCCCGCTCGTGGGCGTCCACCGCATACGCCAGCTCCTTGTCGAGACGGCGGCGGTCGGCAATCGCCTTTCGATACCCCGCCCACGCATCGTGCAACGCATGTCCGTGCATCGTGGCCAGCAACTGCCGGCCGCGCACCCGATCGCCAACCTGCGCAAGGGTCTCGAGGATCAGGCCCTCCTGCAGCGAGCCGATCCGCGCGGTCCTGGATTCGTCCAGGGCCAGCAGCCCCGGCGCCAGCAGGCGGTCGGTCCGCGTCCTGGTCTGCACCGCCTCGACAGCGATCCCGGCGTTCTTGATCGCATCGTCGGTCAGCTTGACGAACTCGGGGCGGCCAGCCGCGGCAGGCGATGCGCCTTCTGGAGGCGGCACCGCGCCGGTGCAGGCGCCGACACCGAGGAGGCAGGCAAGCGCTGCGGCGGGCCGCAGGGCGCGATTGGTGAAGCACGCGGTCATGGCAGGATCTCCAGGCCGACTGCGAGTCGCGCCTCCAATGATGCGGTGAGCGCCTCGAGGCGCAGTTCGATGGCCGTGCGGCGCACGTCACCATGGACGCGTTCGGCGTCAATGAGCTTCAACACGTCGGCCGTGCCTTCCCGAAATGCCGCGCGAGCGGCATTGCGAACGGCGTCGGCCGGCTCGAGCAGATCGCGCCCGGCGCGAGCGGCTCGTTGTGACAGGGCTCGTGCCGTCGAGATGAGCGCGGCGGCCTCCGACGCCAGGCGGCGGGCAACGGCGTCGCGTTCCGCGCGGGCCGCACGTTCCTCGCCGAGCGCCCTGGCCGCGGCGCTGCCATTGCGATCGAACAGCGGCACGGTCAGCGTCACGCCCGCCACGGCGGTGTCGAAACCACTGGTGCGCTTGTAACCTGCGGAAATCACCGGGTCCGGGAAACGCCTGGCCCGCTCGAGGGCCGCCACCTGTTGCGCCCGCTCGAGGCGCATCGCCGCGGAGTGCAACTCCGGATGCCGCGCAATCGCGCCGTCCAGGGATCCTGGCGCGACCTCGGGGGCGGCGACGGACTCGGGCTCAACCAGTTGTTCCGAGGCGATCGGCGCCGCAGCGCCGATCACGAACGTCAGCGCGCCCAGGCTGCGCTCGAGTTCGAGCGAGGCCCTGGCGATGTCGATGTCCATGCGCGCGGATTCGGTCTCGAATTTCAGCAGGTCCGATTCGGCCGCGTACCCTTCGGCGACCCGCCGCCGCATGGTGTCAATGAGTGTGGACAGCCCGTCGCGGTTGGCGGTGAGGGTCTCGAAGAGACCCCGCGACCTGAGCGCCTGCACATAGAGATGAACGGTGCGCACCGTGATTTGCCAATCCACGATCTGCAGGTTGGCGCCGGCCAGATTCCGCTCCGCGGCCGCGATGCCGTGTCTCAGCCCGCGTTTTCCCGCAATCTCCAGGGGTTGGCTGACGACGGCAAAGACGTCGCGTGGAAGTGTCAACCGGCTGGCCGGTCCGAGGTTCTCGATGCGGACGTCGATCAACGGGTTGGGGAGCCGGCCGGTCAGCCGCGCGGCTTCAGCGGATCCGTCAGCCAGGCTTTGGGCGGCCCCGCGCAGTGGCGACGCCTCGCGCGCCTGGGCAACGGCCTGCGCCAACGTCAGGGGTGGTGGGGGTGGCAGGTTCGCCGTCGCCATGGCGGCGGCGAACGTGAGCGCAACAAGCATGCGCCCAATCTAGCGAGGCGAGATAAGACCAGAATGAGAGGCGGGGGCGCGAGTCGGCGAACCTCTTACCGCGACCGGGGCGCATGCCCCGGTCGCGACTTGCGGATGGACGCGGCCGGCCGGTCGGCGTTCTTCTTCTTCGGCCGATCGTTCTCCTGCACCAGCGCCAGCAGCAGCACCTCGTCGATGGTGCTGACCAGGTGAATGGTGAGGCCCTTCAGCAATTCCTCGCCGAGGTCCTCACGCACGTTCTTCTCGTTCTGCCGCGGCAGGATCACTTCCTTGACGCCGGCGCGCTTGGCGGCCAGCACCTTTTCCTTGATGCCGCCGACCGGCAGCACCTTGCCCGACAGGGTGATCTCGCCGGTCATCGACAGGTCGCCGCGCACCGGGCGCCGGGTCAGCTCCGACACCATGGCGGTGACCATGGTGACGCCGGCCGACGGACCGTCTTTGGGGATGGCGCCCGACGGCACGTGCACGTGCAACTCGGAGTGCTTGAAGAACTCCGGATCGATCTGCCACTCGGTGGCGTGCGCCCGCACCCATGACAGGGCGGCGCGCGCCGATTCTTTCATCACGTCGCCGAGCTGTCCGGTCAGCGTGAGTGACCCGTTGCCTGCCATGCGGGTGGCCTCGACGAACAACACGTCGCCGCCGACCGGCGTCCAGGCCATGCCCGTCGCCACGCCCGGCAGCTTGGTGCGGTCCTTCACTTCCTCTTCCATGAAGCGGAACGAGCCCAACAGCTGCTCGACGAACTCCGGCGTGACCCTGACCTTGTCGGTGTCGCCTTCGGCGCGGCGCCGGGCGATCTTGCGGCAGATCGCGCCGATCTCGCGCTCGAGGTTGCGCACGCCCGCTTCACGCGTGTAGCCGCGGATCACCGCGCGCAAGCCGGCGTCGGTGAACACCACCTGCTGCTTGTTCAGGCCGTGGTTCTCGACCTGCTTGGCGACGAGGTGATCGCGCGCGATGGCCAGCTTTTCTTCCTCGGTATACCCGGGGAGCTCGAGCACTTCCATGCGGTCGCGCAGCGCCGGCGGGATCGTGTCCAGCACGTTGGCGGTGGTCACGAACAGCACTTCCGAGAGGTCGAACGGCACGTCGAGGTAGTGATCGCGGAACGTGTTGTTCTGTTCCGGGTCGAGCACCTCGAGCAGCGCGGACGAGGGATCACCCCGGAAGTCGGAGCCGAGCTTGTCGACCTCGTCGAGGATGAACACCGGGTTCTTCGACTCGGCGCGGCGCAGGCCCTGGATGATCTGGCCGGGCAGCGCGCCGATGTAAGTGCGGCGATGGCCGCGGATCTCCGCCTCGTCCCGCACGCCGCCGAGCGAGATGCGCACGAACTTGCGGCCGAGCGACTGCGCGATCGAGCGCGCCAGCGACGTCTTGCCGACGCCGGGCGGGCCGACGAAGCACAGGATGGGCCCCTTCATGCCGGGGTTGAGCTTGCGCACGGCGAGGTATTCGAGAATGCGATCCTTGGCCTTCTCGAGCCCGGAGTGCTCGGCGTCCATGATGCTCTTGGTCTTCTTGAGATCGATGACCTCGTCGGTCCGCTTCGACCACGGCAGCGCCACGATCCAGTCAAGGTAGGTCCGGGCCACCGTGTATTCCGCCGCGGCGGCGGGCATCTTCGAGAGCCGATCCAGCTCGCGCAACGCTTCCTTCTTCACCGGGTCGGGCAGCCCGGCCGCTTCGAGCTTGGTCCGCAGTTCCTCGATCTCGCGGGTCTGGTCGTCGCCTTCGCCGAGTTCCTTCTGGATCGCCTTCAGCTGCTCGCGCAGGAAGTAGTCGCGCTGGTTCTTGCCGACCTCCGACTGCACCTGGCTCTGGATCTTCGAGCCGAGCTCGAGGACCTCGAGTTCCTTGATCAGCAGGCGGTTGAGCACGTCGAGCCGGGCGCGGACGTCCAAGGTCTGCAGCACTTCCTGCTTGGTTTCGGTGCCGATGGTGCCGAGCCCGGAGGCAATGAAGTCGGCGAGGCGGCCCGGGTCGGTGATGTTCGAGGCGAGGGCCTGCAGGTCGTCCGACATCAGCGGCGACAGCGAGACGATCTGCTGGAAGTTAGCCTTGATGTTCCGCTGCAGCGCGTCGATCTCGAGGCGATCTTCGTCCTTCAACACCTCGACCGCTTCGCTGGCGCGGCCCTTCAAGTACGGCCGCGTCGCCGTGACCTCGTCGAGGCGGACGCGGGCGAGGCCCTGCACGATGATGCGCAGGCTGCCATCCGGCAGCTTGAACATCTTGTGGATCTGGCTGGCGGTGCCGATTTCGTGGAGGTCGCTCTGCCCGGGCTCGTCCTCGCCGGCTTCGCGCTGCGCGAACACGGCGATGGTCTGGCCGCTGGCCACCGCTTCGTCAATCAGCTTGACGGAGCTTTCGCGGGCCACGGCGAGCGGCATGAACGCCTGCGGGAACAGCACGGTGTCGCGCAACGGCAACACCGGCATCTCGGGCGGCACGCGAAAGGTCGCGGTATCCGACCCGCTTGGATCCAACGGCTCGAGTTGATTGCTCACGATGCCGCCCCTCCCGGGGCGAGAAAATTAAGGTGAGCCGGAGGCGGGACTCTAACAGGCCCCGCCACCGGCGGAGCCTGTGATAGGACGCCGGGTGTTATCCCCGCATGTCGAAGCCGAGGCTGGACGAACCGCGGCGCGCCTGGATGCGTTCGCGCTGCTGGGCCATCTCGCGGGCCTCTTCGCAGTCTTTGCAGCGGACGGCGAAGGGCAGCGCGCGCAGCCGGGGCTGGGCGATCTCTTCACCGCACTCGAAGCAATGACCGTAAGTGCCTTCTTCGAGGCGCGACAATGCCTCGTTGATCTTGTTCAGCGTCTCCGCCTTCATCTGGATGAGGGCGAATTCGATATCTTCCTGAATGTCGACCTCAGAGGTCTCACCAGGATCGAGGACTTCGTGGTCCTTTTCAGAACCCTCGGCGCGAACATCGCGGATCTTGCCCTGAACTTCGTTCAGGATCTCGCGCTGACGCTCGATGAGCATCCGCTTCAACTCGTCGTACCGTGCCCCGACGGGCACTTCCGCTACTGCGACGTTCCGCTTCTTTGACTTGGCTGCCATGACTTCAGCCGCTCCTTCCGACTTCACCCTTTTGGGGAAGCTATTAAATTGCCCCGCTCTTGCGACCGTCTATAAGCAAGAGCGATGCCTATGAACCTGACCGAACTTGAACTTCCAATAACTGATATGAGCGACGGAAAGGATGACTGGGGATATAAACCGGAGGGCTTGAAAGTGCCTGCCGTCCGCTTGCCCGACGGCGGGCCCCGCCCCGGTCTTCCATGTCTATCGCGTTTATTATCAGAGGCTTAACAGCCCCTGCCGTTCCCGAATATCAGCGGTCCGAACACCGTTTACTGAAGATTAGACGCCGGACCCGCGTTTTGGGTTCTCCCCTGTATGTGTCACTTATCGGGGACACCCACAAACCGGGAAAAGGTAGCATATGGGCATACTGTGTGGCAACAATTACACTCCGCCTACGCGGCCAGGCGTTTAATGGGCCGCTACGGCGAGACCCCGCCGTAGCTCGCCCGAGAATGCCGCGAGCGGAGGCGGGCCGCCTTCAAGAGCGCCCTAAAATGACGTGCCCCCTGTGTCGAAAAAGACCCACCAAGCGGGACTGCCCCGCACTGGGCCGGGGAATTTGTCCCACCTGCTGCGCCACCAAGCGGCTCGTCGAGATCACCTGCCCGGCCGATTGCGGGCACCTGGAGGCCGCCCAACGCCACCCGGCGGCCGTGGTTAAACGCCAAATCGACAGGGACGTGACGGTCTTGATGGCGACCACGGGGCGGCTGTCGGAACAGCAACTCCAGCTGTTCTTCCTTGTGCAGTCGATCATCCTGGGTTACAAGCCCGACGGGCTGGCCCGGGTGCTCGACACCGATGTCGCGCAGGCGACAGGGGCGCTCGCCAACTCCCTGGAAACGTCGAGCCGGGGCGTTATCTTCGAGGAGGCCACCCCGTCCCTGGTGGCGGCGGCCCTGCGCAAGGAAATGCGGACCCTGGTGGACGAGATCACCAAGAACGGCGGCTCCCGGGCCGAGCGCGAGGTGGCGGCGGTGCTGCGCGGGATCGAACGCGGGGCCAGCCACCAGGGCGGCCAGGTAGACGAGGGGCCGACGGGCTACCTGGAACTGGTCCGCCGGGTCCTCCACCAGGGCGCGCCAAGGCGGGGTCAGACCCCGATTCTCGATCCGAGAGGGGTCTGACCCTACCGCGGCCCTGCGAAGGGGCCAGACCCCTCGGGCAGAACCTGCTCGGGGTCAGGCCCCGTACTGATAAGATAGGGGTTTCTTCAAGGAGCCTGTGTAATGGCAATGCGCTGTGAAATCTGTGGCAAGGGTCCGGTGGTGGGCCGCCGTGTCTCTCACGCCCACAACGTCCGTCCCCGCCGCTTCGAGCCGAACCTCCAGACAGTTCGTGCGGTCGTCGATGGCGCCACCAAGCGCGTGAAGGTGTGCACGCGCTGCATCCGTTCGAGCAAGATCGTCAAGGCGGGGTCGAACAAGAACGTCAAGGCCGCCTAAATGCGGGAACTGGTGACGGCAGCCGGCGCGGTCAAGGCCATCGGGCCTTATTCGCCTGCGCTCAAGGTCGGGAACCTGCTGTTCCTGTCGGGATCGATTCCGCTTGATCCCGTCACCGGCCAGATCGTGGCCGGCGACATCACCGCCCAGGCGGCGCGCGTGATGGAAAACATCAAGGCGCTGCTGGCGGCGGCCGGCGCGGACTTCTCGCACGTGGCACGCACCACCGTGTTCATGGTGGACCTCGGCGAGTTCGCCGCCATGAACGACGTCTACGCGAGCTACTTCACGGCGCCGTACCCGGCCCGCTCGACCGTGCAGGTGGTGAAGCTCCCCAGGGACGTGCGCGTCGAAATCGACGTCATCGCCGTTCTGGGATAGGCGCCGTCCGCTCCACGTCCAACACCCCTTTGATCCCGCGGATCGCCTTGATCACCTGCTCGAGGTGTTTCATGTCCTTGATCTCGACGGTGATGTCGATGCGCCCGCGCTGGTCGCCGGTGCGCGCCTCGACGTTGGTGATGTTGGTGTTGATGTCGGAAATCCGCTGGCTGAGCTCGGCGAGCATGCCCTTGCGGTCTTCGACCTCGATCGTCAGCCGCACGGTGTAGGGCGCGATGTCGCCGCCCTTGTCCCACTCGACGTCGATGCGGCGCTCGGGGTCGTACATCAGGTTGATCACATTCGGGCACTTGGCGGCGTGCACCGACACGCCCTTGCCGCGCGTGATGTAGCCGACAATGCTCTCGCCGCGAATCGGGTTGCAGCACTTCGCCCGGAACACCATCAGGTCGTCGGCGCCGCGGACCTTGATGCGATCGGGATCGGAGCCGGTCCGCAGCACGCGCTTCACCGCCGACAGCACCGGGTGTTCCGGCGCCTGCTCCTTCAGCTGGTCCTGCGGAACGATCTTGTCGAGCACCAGGCGCGGCGACACCTTGCCGTAGCCGATCTGCGCGAGCAGGTCCTCCGGCTTGGCGGCGGCGAACTCGGCGAGAATCCTGCCCATCGCCTCGCCTTCGACCAGCTTCGTGCCGTTCAGTCCAAACCGGCGCGCTTCCTTGTCGAACACGCGCTTGCCGAGCTCGACCGCGCGGTCCTTCTCTTCTCCCTGGATCAGGTGCTTGATCTTGTTGCGCGCGCGCGCGGTGACCGCGAAGTTCAGCCAGTCGCGGCTGGGCTTGTGCGAGGCGTTGCGGACAATCTCGACGATGTCGCCGTTCTTGAGACGGGTGCGGAGCGGCACCATGCGCCCGTTGACGCGGGCGCCGACGCACTGGTGGCCGACGTCGGTGTGAATCGCGTAGGCGAAGTCGATCGCGGTGGAGCCCTTCGGCAGCACCTTCACCGTGCCGCGCGGCGTGAAGGTGTAGACCTCTTCGGGGTAGAGATCGATCTTGAGGTTCGACAGGAATTCCTGCGGGTCGCGGACTTCCTGCTGCCATTCGAGCAGCTGCCGCAGCCACTGGAAGTACTGCTCGTCGCGGCCGGCGCCGACGCGGCCTTCCTTGTACTTCCAGTGCGCGGCAATGCCTTCCTCGGCCAGCCGGTGCATTTCCTCGGTGCGGATCTGCACCTCGAAGGGAAAGCCGCGGTCGCTGATCACCGAGGTGTGCAGCGACTGGTAGCCGTTGGGCCGCGGCATGGCGATGAAGTCCTTGATGCGGCCCGGCACCGGCGACCACGTCTGGTGAATGATCCCGAGCGCGGCGTAACAGTCCTTCACCGACGGCGTGACAATGCGGAGGGCGACGAAGTCGTAGACCTGCTCGAGGTCGATCTTCTGGCGCTTGAGTTTGAGCCAGATGCTGTAGAGGCGCTTGACCCGGCCGTCGACGCTGATCACCGGCACTTGCGCCTCGCGCAGCTTGTCGCGGATGTCGGCGGTCAGCTGCTCGATCATCCCCTCGGTGGGCTTGCGCTTGGCCGCCACCTTGGAGCGGAGCGACTCGAAGGCGGCGGGCTCGAGGTAGCGGAACGACAGCTCCTCGAGCTCGTTCTTGATGCGGCTCATGCCCAGCCGGTTGGCGATCGGCGCGTAGATGTCGAGCGTCTCCTGCGCGATGCGGGCGCGCCGGTCGTCGGGCATGTGCTGGAGCGTGCGCATGTTGTGGAGCCGGTCGGCGAGCTTGACCAGGATGACGCGGATGTCGTCCACCATCGCCAGCAGCATCTTGCGGAAGTTTTCCGCCTGGCGCTCCTCGGTGGACGAAAAGGGGATGGCGCCGATCTTGGTGACGCCCTCGACGATGTGGGCGACGTCCTCGCCGAACTTCTCGCGGATCTTCTCGGGGGTGGTCAGCGTGTCTTCGACCACGTCGTGGAGCAGGCCGGCCGCGATACAGACCGCGTCCAGCTTCATTTCGGCCAGGATGTCGGCCACTTCCAGGGGGTGGACCAGGTAGGGTTCGCCCGAATGGCGGATCTGTCCCTTGTGCTCCAGGGCCGAAAATACGTAGGCCCGGCGGAGCAACTCGAGATCGGCGTCCGGGCTGTAGCCGCGGACCTTGTCGAGCAGATCCTCGAAGCGAATCATGAAGTTCGGTGTCTAATGGCTTTATCGGTCGCTGAAGGTCCGGCTAGAGCCGGACATTTGGCGCTGAGGGTCCGGCTAAAGCCGGACGCTACATTTAGAGACAAGCCCGCCGAGCCGGAAGTGCCATGTGGCGTCCGCCTTTAGGCGGACCTTGCCTCCATCATAGGGCATGACCTCACTGGTGGTTGCGGGGGGTCTGGAAACGAAGCTATACTTTCCGGCCTTGCGGCTTGAACGTGTTTTACAGGGACTTACAGGGGGAATTCTGATGAGAAAGCGGTCTTCGGCAGCGTATTTGGCGCTGGTTATGGGACTGGGCGTCGCGCTTGCCGGTTGCGGATACATCGGCGAGGTCCGCGCCATGAAGGCGTTCAAGGACGGCAACAAGGCCTACGGCGCCAGCGATTGGCGGGCGGCGGCCGAGAAGTACGAGGAAGCGGCGGCGCTCGATCCGAACAACGCGGCCATCTTCTTCTACCTGGCCAACTCGTACGACAACATGTACCGGCCGGCCCGTAAGGGTGAGGCGGCCAACGACGAGCTGATGCTCAAGGCCGTCGAAAACTACAAGCTCGCGAGCGAGAAGCTGACGGAAGACACCGTGCCGAAGCGCTCGCTGGCCCTGGAATTCCTGGTCGCGGCCTACGGCCCCGACAAGCTGGCCGACCCGACCCAGGCCGAGCCGGTGGTGAAGCGCATGATCGAACTGGCGCCCAACGAGCCGACCAACTATTTCCAGCTCGCGAAGATTTACGAAGACTCGGGCGAGTACCAGCTGGCCGAAGAAACCTACCTGAAGGGCCGTGACGCCAAGCCCAACGACCCGACCGTGTACCTGACCGTGGCCGGCTACTACAACCGGCAGGGCGACTTCCCCAAGCTGGTGGAGAACCTCAGGAAGCGCGTGGACCTCGAACCGACCAACCCCGAGGCCCACTACACGCTCGCCACCTACCACTGGGACAAGGCATCGCGCGACTTCCGCCTCTCCGACAAGGAAAAGTTGCAGCTCGTGCTCGACGGCCTCACCGCGGTGAACAAGGCCCTCGAGATCAAGCCCGACTACGTCGAGGCCATCACCTACAAGGGCCTGCTGCTCCGCACGCAGGCGCTCGTCGAGAAGGACCCCAAGAAGCAGCAGGCGCTGCTCAAGGAAGCCACGGAGCTGGGCGACAAGGCTAACGCCATGCGCAAGGCCAAGGCCGCCAGCTAAATCGGGCATACGCCCAAAACAATCTAAACGGGCCGCTCCCGCCTTGCGCGGGGCGGCCCGTTTTTCTTTTACCTGCCCGTCATCCGCCAGTGATAATTTCGTTCTGTTCAGGAGCGATGTACACATGAAACTTTTGATTAGGTTTGCCTTCTCCCTCGTCGCCGTTTTTGCACTTGCCACGGTCGTGAGCGCCCAGGGCGTGACCACCGGCGCCCTCGCCGGGAAGGTCGTCGATTCACAGCAGCAGGCCGTCTCCGGCGCCAGCGTGATCGCGATTCACCTACCCTCCGGCACCAGCTACGAAGCCACCACGCGCGCCGACGGCCGGTTCTCCATCCCCGGCATGCGCGTCGGCGGTCCCTACTCGGTGACAGTGGCCTATGCGGGCACCGGCGCCGCGGCGTTCCAGCCCGAGACCCAGGACAACGTCGAGGTCATCCTCGGCGGCGCCACCGACCTCCAGTTCATGCTGAAGAACATCTCCATCACCGAGACGGTCACCGTCACGGCGCAGTCCGACACCGTCTTCAACTCCGAGCGCACCGGCTCGGCCACCTCGGTCAGCCGCGAAACCATCGCCGCGCTGCCCACCATCAGCAACCGCATCGATGCCATCGTCCGCATGGCCCCCGAGGCGCGCGGCCTGTCGGTGGCCGGCCAGGGCTCGGGCATGAACAACATCACGGTTGACGGCTCCTACTTCAACAACTCGTTCGGCCTGGGCTCGGCGCCCGGCGAGCGCACCAACGTCGCGCCGATCTCGATGGAGGCCATCGAGCAGGTGCAGGTGAGCGTGGCGCCCTACGACGTGCGCCAGGGCAACTTCGTCGGCGCCGGCGTCAACAGCGTCACCCGCAGCGGCACTAACAAGTTCTCGGCCGCCGGCTCCTACCAGTTCCGCGACAACAGCATGGTGGGCACCAAGGCGAAGAACGCCACGGTCAACCCCGGCACGTTCGACTTCAAGAACGGCGGCGGCTGGGCGTCCGGCCCCGTGATCGAGAACAAGCTGTTCTTCTTCGGCAGTCTGGAAGGCGAGAAGACGGAGCAGCCCGGCACGACGTTCCGCGCCAACACGGGTGGCGAGGCGGTGGGCGGCAGCGTGACGCGCGTGCTCGCGTCCGACCTTGACTCGCTCAGCTCCTACCTCAAGACGAACTTCAGTTACGACACCGGCAAGTATCAGGACTACCCGTTCGCGACGCCCGGCCGCCGCGTCCTGGCCAAGTTCGACTACAACCTGAACAACCGCAACAAGCTGTCGTTCCGCTACAACCAGCTCGACTCGGACACCGACGTGCTGCTGTCCAACTCCACGTCGCTCGGCTTCGGCAACCGCCGCACGTCGACCTTCGGCCTGAACTTCGAGTCGTCGAACTACACGATTCTCGAAAACAACAAGTACGGCATCGCCGAGTTGAACACGATCATCGGCACGAAGATGGCCAACTCCCTGATCGTCGGTTACGGCCAGTCCGACGAGAGCCGCGGCGACATCGGCAAGCTCTTCCCGCTGGTTGACATCCTGCAGGCCGGCTCGGTCTACACGACGATTGGCTCCGAGCCGTTCACGCCGAACAACGAACTGCGCTACAAGACCTACCAGGTGCAGGACAGCTTGACCAAGTTCGGTGAGAAGCACTCGTTCACCGTCGGCTTCGCCGCCGAGAAGTACAAGTCCGAGAACGTGTTCTTCCCCGGCAAGCAGAGCGCCTACGTCTACAACTCGCTGGCCGATTTCTACACCGACGCCAACGACTACCTGGCCAACCCGAACCGCACCACGTCGCCGGTCACGCTGGCGCGGTTCCAGGTGCGCTACAACAACATTCCCGGGGCGGAAAAGCCCCTCCAGCCGCTCGACGTGCTCTACTGGGGCGCCTACGCCCAGGACGAGTGGTCGGTGGCCGACAACCTCAAGGTGATCGCCGGCGTGCGCGTGGACGTGGCGTCGTTCAAGGACACCGGGTTCGCCAACCCGGTCGCCGACGGGATGACGTTCCGCGATGAGACGGGCGGATCGGTGCAGTACTCGACCGGCAAGCTGCCCGACGCCAACCCGCTCTTCTCGCCGCGCGTGGGCTTCAACTGGGACGTCTTCAAGAACCGCGACACCCAGGTGCGCGGCGGCACGGGCGTGTTCACCGGCAAGCCGTTGTTCGTGTGGATCTCGAACCAGATCGGCAACACCGGCATGCAGACCGGCTTCATCGACTCGGGCACGGGCGGCACACGGGCGTATCCGTTCAACCCCAATCCCGACGCCTACAAGCCGGCGACGGTCACCGGCGCGCCGCCGGTCAGCACCAACCTGGCCATCACCGACAAGGACTTCAAGTTCCCGCAGGTGTGGCGCACCAACCTCGCCATCGACCAGAAGTTGCCCTTTGGCGTGGTCGGCACGGCGGAGTTCCTCTACGGCCGCGACGTCAACGGCATTTACTACATCAACGCCAACCTGCCGGCGGCGCAGACCACCTTCGTCGGCGCCGACCCGCGGCCGCGCTTCACCAGCAACCGCGTCAACGCCACCATCACCGACGCCACCGTGATGAAGAACCAGAACATCGGCCGTAACTGGAACGTGACGGGCAACGTCAAGAAGACGTTCCGCGACGGCTTCCTTCAGGCCGCCTACAACTACGGCGAAGCGAAGAACACCATCGACCCGGGTTCAATTGCCAACGGCTCCTACTTCGGCAACGCCGTGTCGGGCGACCCCAACAACCCCGGCCTGGGCTTCAGCGCCAACTCGCCGGGCCACCGCTTCTTCGTGGCGGCCAACTACCGCCGCGAGTACTTCGGCTTCGGCGCCACCGGCATCTCGATGTTCTGGGAGGCCCGGACGATCGGGAACACCAGCTACATCTACTCGGGCGACCTCAACGGCGACAGCGCCACGGGCAACGACCTGATCTACATCCCGAGCAACACCGGCGAGATGAACTTCACCGCGTTCACGACGGGCGGCGTGACCTACACTGCCGACCAGCAGGCCGCGGCGTGGGAGTCCTACATCGCCCAGGATGAGTACCTGAGCGCGCACCGCGGCGAGTACTCGGTCCGCAACGCCGTGTTCCTGCCATTCATGAAGAGAATGGACCTGAGCATTTCCCAGGACGTCTTCAAGAGCATCGGCGGGACCCGCCAGCGCTTCCAGTTCCGCGCCGACTTCATCAACTTCGGCAACCTGCTGAACAAGAACTGGGGCGTGTCGCAGCGCCTCATCTCGAACTCGCCGCTCACCAACCCCGGCGTTGACGCCAGCGGCCGCGCCACTTACCGGCTTCGGGTGATCAACGGCGCGCTGATGACCAAGTCGCTGCAGCAGACGTCGGACCTGAACGACGTCTACAAGGTGATGCTCAGCTTCCGCTACTTCTTCAACTAGATTCCCGCCTTCGCCCGTGGCATTTCCTGCCTGGGCTTCGGCGCGGCAAGCTCGATCAAGGGGCGGGTCTTCGGACCCGCCCCTTTTCGTTGTCCGCGTGAATCTGCGGCATTCTGCGGCTGTCGTTTTCCACGTCAATCTGCGCTAATCTGCGGCTCAGGAGATCGCCGCATGAACCGCCGGGCTGTCCTCGTCCTGCTTGCCGTCCTCGCCCTCGCCCTCGCCGGCCCCGGCCTGCGTGCCCAGGAACTAGGCCGCATCGACTTCCCCACGTCCGGATCGGCGGCCGCCCAGCCGGCCTTCATCAAGGGCGTGCTGCTGATGCACAGCTTCGAGTACGACGATGCGAAGGAGGCGTTTCTGGAGGCGCAGAAGGCCGACCCGGGCTTCGCCATGGCCTACTGGGGTGAGGCCATGACCTACAACCACCCGGTGTGGCAGCAGACGGCGGCAGAGCTGGCCCAGGCCGCGCTGGCGCGCCTCGCCCCGACCGCGGAAGCCCGCCTCGCGAAGGCGCCCACCGCCAAGGAGAAGGACTGGCTGGCCTCGCTCGACAGCCTGTACGGGGCCGGCGACGCTTCGACTTCGCTCAGCGCAGGCAAGCTGGCGCGCGACCGCGCCTACGCCGAGCACATGCGCCGCATGCACGACCGGTATCCGGCCGACGACGAGGTCACGGCGTTCTATGCGCTGGCGCTGCTCGGCACGAGCCATGGCGGCCGTGACTTCTCGACCTACATGAAGGCGGCGGCGCTGGTCGAGCAGGTCTACGCCAGGAACCCGCAGCACCCGGGCGCTGCCCACTACCTGATTCACGCCTACGACGATCCTGTCCACGCTCCGCTCGGCCTGCGCTTTGCCGATGCCTATTCGAAGATCGCGCCCGCCGCCTCGCACGCGCTGCACATGCCATCGCACATCTACTTCGCGCTCGGCATGTGGGACGAGGCTTCGGCGATCAACGAGCGCTCGATGAAGGCCGCGGATGCGCGCCGGGCCGGGAAGCAGCTCGACGCTGACGCTCGCGGCTTCCACGCCATGCTCTGGCTGGTCTACGGCTACGCGCAGCAGGGCCGCTACGACGAGGCGCGCGGGCTCCTGGTGCAAATGGACGCGGACGCCGCGAAGAGCGGGTCGGTGCGCACGCGCAGTCACCTGGCGCTGGCCCGGGCGGCGTGGCTGATCGAATCACGCAAGTGGGGCGAGGCCAAGGCGCCGGTGTTGGCGAAGGGCCTCGGCGCGGAGGCGGCGATCGCCGACCTGTTCGCGATCGGGTTTGCGGCCATCCGCTCCGGCAACCGGGCGGCCGGCGGCAACGCGCTTCAGCAGATGGCCGCCCTGATGGAAGATGCGCCGGTGAACGGGGCGCCGGTCTCCGGGCAGCCCGCGGCCGGCCTGCCGGCCGCCGGTGGGGCACCTGACACGCGCGCCGCCCAGATCATGGCCCAGCAACTGGAGGCCGTCCTACTGTTCTCGGAGGGCCGCCGCGAAGAGGCGCTGGTGCTGGCCCGCCAGGCCGCGGTGGTGGAAGACGGGCTGTCGTTCGAGTTCGGCCCGCCGGTGCCCGTCAAACCGGCCCAGGAACTGGTCGGCGAGATGCTGATGGACCTCCGGCGCCCCAAGGAGGCGATCCCCTCTTTCGAGGCGTCGCTGAAGCGGAATCCGCGGCGGGCCTTGTCGCTGCTGGGGTTGGGCCGCGCCTCGATGGGGGTCAAGGACACGGCCAGGGCGATGTACGCCTACGGCGAACTGCGGAAGATCTGGAAGAACGCCGACAAGGGCCTGCCGGAGCTCAAGGAGCTCGGGCTGGTGCCGCCACCCTCCTTCTGAGGGCGCCGGGTCGCAGCCGGTACAAACGAAAGGCCGCCGGGATTTCTCCCGGCGGCCCGTGAACTGACTGGCGACGGCTGTTGGTTAGCCGCCGACCTTACCCGCACTGGCGGCAGCGCGGCGCATGCCTTCGGTGATGATGCCCACCTTTTCGACGCCCGCACCCTTGGCGGCGTCGATCACTTCGACGATGTCGCCATAGCGGAGGGTGCCGTCGCCGGCGATGAACAGGGTCTTGTCCTTGCGTTCCTCGTAGATCTTGCGAAGGCGGTCTTCGAGGTCGACGACCGAGACGTCGGACTTGTTGATCGAGATTTTCCTGTCCGCGGTGTACTCGATCACGATCTGCGAGACGTCGACCTGGGTCTGTTCGGCGGTCTTGGTTTCCGCCGGCAGGTTGACGTCGAGGCCCTTCTGCGACAGCGGGAGGGCGGCCATGAAGATGACCAGGAGCACGAGCAACACGTCGATCATCGGCGTGATGTTCATGTCCGAGCTGACTTCGAGCTTCTTGGCGGTAATGACCTTGTCGGCGCCGAGATGGTGGTGTGCGTGGGCCATGTTAGTTCCCTCCACCCTGCAGAAGACCGCGCGTCTTGGGGTCGGTGATCAGCCCCATGTCCTCGATGCCGCTGGCCCGCAGTTCGTCCATGCAATCCATCACGGCGGAGTAGCGCGCGTCTTCATCGGCCTTGATGAGGATGATGCGCTCCTTCTTGTTTTCGAGGATTTCCTCGACCTTCTGCCGCAGCTCTTCCTTGCGCACCGGCAGGCCGTTGACGAAGTACCGATCGGCCTTGTCGATGGCGACGACCGTCTGGTCCTGCGTTTCCGGCTTGTCCGCGGTGTTCGCGGCGAGCGGCAGCTTCACGTCGGCGCCCTTCTGGAGCAGCGGGGCCACGATCATCATGATGATGAGCAGCACCAGCATGACGTCCACGAGCGGCGTGACGTTGATGTCCGATTTGATTCCACCTTTGGAACCGCCGACATCCATTGACATAACGAACTCCTTAAATTTCGGGATCTGGTGATTTGGCGATTTCGCGATTGTCGATCACGAAATCTGAAGATCTGGCGGTCTGGCGATCCCGTGACCCAAATCACGAGAGCGCCAAATCGCCAGATCACCAAATCATCTTCAACTACGCCGTCTTCTTGATGAAGTAGTCGACCATCTCCGACGAGGAGTTGTCCATCTCCACGTTGAAGAACTCGAGCTTGCCGGACAGGTAGTTGTAGAACCACACCGCCGGGATGGCCACGAACAGGCCGAGCGCGGTTTCGACGAGCGCTTCCGCGATGCCGGCGGAGACGGCGCCGATGCCGCCCGAGCCCGACGACGCGATGCCGACGAACGCGTTGATGACGCCGACCACCGTGCCGAGCAGACCGACGAACGGCGCGGTCGCGCCGATGGTCGCCAGGCCGGAGACGCCCTTCTTGAGGTCGTTCGAGGTCAGCGCGGTGGCGCGCTGAATCGAGCGGCGGACGGTGTCGAGCAGGTCTTCACGCGACAGGTTGGCGCCGCTCTCCTGCTGGAACTGGTATTCCTGCAGGCCGGCGAGCACGACCTTGGCGAGGTGGCTGTAGCGGTATTCCTTCGCCGACGACAGGGCGATGGCCTCCTTCAGCCGGCCTTCCTTGAGGTGCTTGGCGACGAGCGGGGCATACATCTTCGACTGCTTGGTCGCCTGGCTGAACGTATAGATACGCTCAATCGCGACGCCCACCGACCAGAACGACATGATGAACAGGATGACGGCGACCGCGAGTGCCGCGGGGCCCATCTGGTTGAACATGTCGACGAGATCGAGGCCACCGCCGCCCTCCGTCTGCGCGAACGCAGGCGTGCTCATCAGGAGCATGGCGAAACCGGCACCAGCGATACGACCAAACTGAATCTTCCGACCTTCCATCGCTATCCTCCAGAAAAAAACGGCTTACTACGTTTGAAGACCTATCTTGTAGGGCACCCTTTCAAAGGGTGCCTTACTGCAGCGTGAACTGAACCGTCACCGTCATGATGACCGGCACCGGCACGCCGTTGAGCAAGGTCGGTGTGAAAACCCACTGCCGCACCGCGTCGAGCGCCGCCTGATCCAGCAGAGGGATCGAGCGCAACACTTTGGCATCCTTCACCGCGCCGTCGGGGCCGATGGTGGCCTCGATGATCACGATGCCCTGCACGCGCGCCGACTGCGCGATCGGCGGATACACGGGGCGCACGTCGCGAGTCTTCTGCGGCGGCTTGATGTTGCCGCCCACGCGCACCGGCGCGGCCGGGGGCGGCGGCGGGGGCGGGGGTTCGGGAATGCCGCCGGTGATGCCACCCGCGACGCCGCCGATAATGCCGCCTTCGACGCCTGACGAGCGCTCGAAGCCGGCTTCCAGCCCGGTCTCAGCCTTGATTTCTTTCGGCGCCTCGAGCGGAGCCGCGTCGGGGCTCACGTCCATGGGCGGTGGCGGCGCCTTCGCCTCGGGTGGAGGCGGGGGCGGCGGCGGGGGCGGCGGCGGCGGCGGTGCCGCCACGAACGCCATCATCGACGGCGGCGTCGGCATCATGCCGGTCGCCATCAACGGTACGATTACCAAGGCCGCGACCACCGTCGCCTGGATCAACATCGTCAGTGGCACCGTGTACCACATCTTGTTGCCCATCTTGATCGACGGATCGACGACATCACCAAACATGTCGCGTGGCACTGTTCCTCCTGCTTTCAGGTGCTGGACACGCCCCGATGGCCTGTCCCGGCACTAACCGCGGCGGTAAAAGACCGCCGATTATCCCAACGCCGAAAACCGCTGTCAACGCCGGGTCCCGTCCGAGTTACGGGCCGCTGTCTTCAATTAGACACCGGTTCCCGCGATCGGCTCCCTGAAAAAACGCCGAGGGGCCAGACCCCTGCGGCACAAAACCAGTAGGGTCTGACCCCTCTCGTAATGCCCGGCGATTCTAGTCGTGCTTGAATCCCCGCGTCAACGGCTGGATCGGTAAAAACCCATGTAATTACCGCATGGTTACCAACTGTTACAAACCTTAGCTTTCGCTTTCGATCCGCATTCCGTAGAACGACCGGTGGACGAAGAACATGCTGACCACGAAAAACACCGCCGACAGGCCGAGCGTCAGCGCCGCGCCAGTGCCGAGGTAAACGCCGAGCTCGACCGCGAGCAGGCCGAACAGCGTCGTGAACTTGATCACCGGGTTCATCGCCACCGACGAGGTGTCCTTGAACGGGTCGCCGACGGTGTCGCCGACGATCGAGGCGTCGTGGAGCGGCGTGCCCTTCATCTTGAGTTCCGTCTCGACGATTTTCTTGGCGTTGTCCCAGGCGCCGCCGGCGTTGGCCATGAAGATCGCCTGATACAGGCCGAACAGCGCGATTGAGATCAGGTAGCCGATGAAGAAGAACGGCTCGACGAACGCAAACGCCAGCGTCGAGAAGAACACGCCGAGGAAGATGTTGAACATGCCCTTCTGCGCGTAGACCGTGCAGATCTCAACCACCTTCTTGCTGTCTTCCACCGACGCCTTGGTCGAGCCCTCGAGCTTAATGTTCTTCTTGATGAACTCCACGGCGCGGTAGGCGCCGGTGGTGACCGCCTGCATCGACGCGCCGGTGAACCAGTAGATCACCGCGCCGCCCGTGATCAGGCCAAGCAGGAAGGGCGGGTGCAGGATCGACAGCTTGCTGATCGCCAGCTGGTCGGTGAGGCCGCCGGTCAGCGCCATGATGATCGCGAAGATCATCGTCGTGGCGCCCACCACGGCCGTGCCGATCAGCACCGGCTTCGCCGTCGCCTTGAACGTGTTGCCCGCACCATCGTTCTCTTCGAGCAGTTCCTTGGCCACCTTGAAGTTGACCTTGAAGCCGTACTGCTTCTGGATCTCCTGCTCGATGCCGGGGATTTCCTCGATCTGCGACAGCTCGTAGACCGACTGCGCGTTGTCGGTGACCGGGCCGTAGGAATCGACCGCGATGGTGACCGGGCCCATGCCCAGGAAGCCGAAGGCGACCAGGCCGAACGCGAAGATCGCCGGCGCCACCA
This sequence comes from Vicinamibacterales bacterium, assembly GCA_041659285.1. NCBI lineage: Bacteria > Pseudomonadati > Acidobacteriota > Vicinamibacteria > Vicinamibacterales > Vicinamibacterales bacterium. The sequence continues at coordinate 59,292 of JBAZYO010000018.1, forward strand.
TCATCAACTCGCCGTTGATCATGGTCGACGTCAGGTCCAGCGACGACACCAGATAGGCCGCCGTCATCAGGCCCATGATCGTCAGGCCCAGCCAGTAGCCGCTGAAGTTGCCGGCCACCAGGCCCGACAGGATGTTGAGCGACGCGCCACCCTCCCGCGAGGAGGTCACCACTTCCTTGACGTGCGCCGAATGCGTCGAGGTAAACACCTTGACGAACTCGGGAATGATCGCGCCCGCCAGCGTGCCGCAGGTGATCACCGACGACAGCTGCCACCACAGGTCGCCGTTGCCGCCGAGGTTCGGAATCAGCAGGTACGACAACACGTAGGTGAGCACCACCGAGACGATCGAGGTCAGCCACACCAGCGAGGTCAGCGGCGCCTCGAAGTTCATCTTCTCGAGCGAGCTGTACTTGGCCTTGGCCACCGCGTTGTTCACGAGGTAGGAACCCGCCGAGGCGAGCACCATCATCACGCGCATCATGAAGATCCACACCAGCAGCTGGACCTGGACCGACGGATCCTTCACCGCGAGCATGATGAAGGAGATCAGCGCGACGCCGGTCACGCCGTAGGTCTCGAAACCGTCGGCCGTGGGGCCGACCGAGTCGCCGGCGTTGTCGCCGGTGCAGTCGGCAATCACGCCCGGGTTGCGGGCGTCGTCTTCCTTGATCTTGAAGACCACCTTCATCAGGTCGGAGCCGATGTCGGCGATCTTGGTGAAGATGCCGCCGGCGATGCGCAGCGCCGCGGCGCCGAGCGACTCGCCGATGGCAAAGCCCAGGAAGCAGACGCCGGCGTACTCACCGGGGATGAACAGCAGGATGGCGAGCATGAACAGCAGCTCGACCGAAATCAGCATCATGCCGACGCTCATGCCCGAGCGCAGCGGGATGTCGCACACCGGGAACGCCTTGCCCTGCAGGCTCGCAAACGCCGTGCGCGAGTTGGCCAGGGTGTTGATGCGGATGCCGTACCAGGCGACGCCGTAGCTGCCGCCGATGCCGATCAGGCTGAAGATGATCACCATGGCGATGCGCCCGGGCTCGAGGCCGGTGAGCGAGAAGTAGGCCACCATCACCGCGCCAATGAACATCTCCAGGATCAGCAGGAACTTGCCCTGCTGAATCAGGTAGGCCTTGCAGGTCTCGTAGATCAGCGCCGAAACGTCGGCCATCGACTTGTGCACCGGCAGGTTCCTGACCGCGGTGTAGGTCCAGAAGCCGAACAGCAGGCCGAGCACGCAGACGACCAGGCCCGACAGCAGGATCTGGTGGCCGGTCATGCCGAGGAAGTCGCCCTGGTTGAGATCGGGCAACTGGATGTTCACCTCGCCGCCCGGGCGATGATGCGCCGCCTCGGCCGCCGTCTCCGGTTGCGCCGCCAGGAGCACCGGCGCCGTCAGAACCGCCATCCCTGCGACCAACGCGGCCGCACCCAACACCCGGCCGACCCTATCGAGAAGTCTCATCACCATCGTGTCCTGTCCTCGTACTGATCTGCGGGGGCAGCGCCATGCCGCCCGTTAGGAAAATCCGCACGCCATCTTCAACCGACAAATCCGGAAATGACGCCTGGCTGCGGGGGTAGACCACCACGTCACCGAGATACAGGTGATTGGTCGGCACATACACCGCCACCATCGCTTCCGGCCCGTTCCCGCGATCCAGGGTGAACTCCCGCGTCAGGAACCCGAGCACCAGGCCCCGCCGCGAATCGTCCACGATCACCACCTTCTTGAAGCCCGTTTCACTGTCGGGCGAGAAGGCGGCCACCAGCTGCCTCACCGGCGCATACACGGTCTTGAACAGCGGCACGTTCAGCAGCCACTGTTCCCCGCGCCTCAGGATGCGCCGGCCCAACACGTTGGTAGCCAGCGCGCCAGCCAGCAGGATGACGGCGGCCGTGATCAACACGCCCAGCCCCGGCACCTCGCGGCCGATCAGGTTCGTCGACAGCGGCGTCGCCACCCCGTCGATGAAGCGGAACAGCCAGACCAGCGTGACTACCGTGATGAACAACGGCACCGTCACCACCAGGCCGGTCAGGAAGCTCCGGCGCAGCCAGGGCATCATGGCTCAAGCCGCCCGCGACCACAGCCACGCGAACGTGACCGCCGCCAGCGCCAGCCGGTAGTAGGCAAAACCCGCCAGCGAGTGCCCCGCAAGATACCGCAGAAAGTACTTCACCGTGACATAGCCGACGATCGCCGACACCACCAGGCCCACGGCCATCAACGTGTACGGCGCGCCCGCCATGCCGACGTCCGCCAGGGCGATGGTTTCCTTCACCGCCACCGCGAACACCGCCGGCAGGCTCATCAGGAACACGAAACGGGCCGCCGATTCGCGCCGCAGCCCCAGGAACAGGCTGACAATCAGCGTCGAACCCGAGCGCGACAGGCCCGGGGCCAGGGCGGCGGCCTGCGCCACGCCAATCGCCAGGGCCTCACCGAACCCGAGGGACCGCGCATCCCGGTCCTGGCGGCCGATGCGTTCCACCCACAGCAAGCCGATGCTGCCGATCACCAGGTTCACGGCCACTATCAACGGCGTCCGCACGCGCGCTTCGATCACATCACCCAACAGCCCGCCCACAATCACCACCGGTATCGTGCCCACGATGATCAGCCGGCCGAGCCGTTCCCATTCGCCGTCACGGCCGGTCAGCGCTCCCGGCGCGGCGGCGATCAATTGCGCCACGTCAGCCCGGAAGTAGGCCACCACCGCGAGCAGCGTCCCGACGTGACAGGCCGCATCGAACGGAATCCCGAACCGGCCGGGATCCCAGCCGAAAAACGCCCGCGCCAGGATCAGGTGACCCGAACTGGAGACCGGCAGGAACTCGGTGAGTCCCTGGACAACGCCCAGCAGCACGGCGGAAAACAGATCCACGAAGTGGTGCTACGAGGCCTTGCGCGTGCCCTGCGTGCGGCCCTTGGCCTGCTTGCCGCCCAGGATGATCGCAATCGCCGAGGCGATGAAAATGGTTGAATACGTGCCGCTGACGATGCCCACGAGCATGGTGAAGGCGAAGCCTTCGAGCACCTCGCCGCCGAACAGGAACAGGGAGAGCACCGCGAGGAACGTGGTGCCGGCCGTGATCAGCGTGCGGCCCAGGGTCTGGTTGACGCTCAGGTTGACGACGCTCTCGAGCGAATCGCGGCGCTTGCTCTTCAGGTTCTCGCGGACGCGGTCGAAGACGACAATCGTGTCGTTCACCGAATAACCGGTGATCGCCAGGATCGCCGCCACCACGTTGAGCGACAGGTCGTAGTTGAAGTAGAACAGGAACGCCAGCGTCACGAACACGTCGTGCAGCGTCGCCGCAATCGCGCCAATCGCAAACGCGAAGCGGAAGCGGAGCCCGATGTAGATGGTAATGCCGAGGATCGACGCCAGCGTGGCGTAGATGCCCTTGCGCTGCAGGTCGGCGCCGATCACGGGACCGACAATCTCCTGGCTGCGCACCTCGAACTTGCCGAGGTTGGCCTGGGTGATCGCGGCGACCACGGCCTTGGCGTTCTGCTCGAGCGCCGCGCCCTCTTCCGTGGTCAACTGCGGCAGGCGAACCAGGATCTCGTGATTCGCCTCATCGCCGTAACTCTGGATGACGTTCTCACCGGTCATCGTCGCGGCCAGCGCCGTGCGCACTTGATCCACCGACGTCGGCTGCTCGAACTTGACGACGACGATGGTGCCGCCCGAGAAGTCGATGCCGAGCGGCACCCCCTTGGTGACGGCATAGCCGGCTCCGGCCAGGACGACGATCGCCGACAGCGCGAGCGCATGCCAGCGCCACTTGATGAAATCGTAGGTAGCGTTATCGAAGATGGCCATATGACTAAATCGAAAGCTTCGCGACCTGGCGCCGTGACAGGCCCAGCTCGAACAGGGTTCGCGAAACGAAGTATGCCGTGAACACGTTGGAGAGGAGGCCGATGGTCAGCGTCATCGCAAAACCACGGATAGGACCGGTACCGAACTGGAACAGGAACGCCGCCGAAATCAGCGACGCCACGTGCGTGTCAAGAATGGTGAGCAGCACGCGATCGAAGCCCGCCGCCACCGCCTGCTTCACGCCCTTGCCGGCGCGGAGCTCTTCCTTGATGCGCTCGAAGATCAGGACGTTCGAGTCGACGCCCATGCCGATGGTGAGAATGAAGCCGGCAATGCCCGGCAGCGTCATCGTCGCGCCGACATACGCCATCAGGCCCAGCAGCAGGATCAGGTTGATGGCAATCGAGATCAACGCGTTGAAGCCCGCCAGCTTGTAATAGAACAGCATGAACAGCGTGACCAGCAGCAGGCCGCCCAGCGCCGCGGTGACGCCGGCGCGAATCGAATCGGCGCCGAGCGACGGACCGACCGTGCGCTCTTCGAGGTAAGTCAGCGATGCCGGCAGCGCGCCCGAGCGCAACACCAGCGACAGGTCCTGCGATTCCTGGTTCGTGAAGTTGCCGGTAATACGGCCTTCATCGTCGATGCGCGACTGAATCTGCGGCGCCGACACCACGCGGCCGTCCATCACGATGGCCAGCTGCTTGCCGATGTTGGCCTGCGTGAACATGCCGAACTTGCGCGCGCCTTCGTTGTTGAGCGAGAAGCTCACCGCCGGCCGGTTGTTCTCGTCGAGCGTCGGCCGCGCGTTGCGCAGGTCGCGGCCGGTCACCGCTGGCACACGGCGGACCGCGTAGTAGCCGGTGCTGGCCGGCTGGCCGGGAGCGCCCTCGATGGTGCCCGGCAGGACGTGGAGGTCGGGCGGCACGTTGCCCGAGTAGGCCGCGCGCGCGGAGGCCTCATCCGGGAACGGGCCCTGCTCCACCTGCTTGAGTTCCAGCAGGGCCGTGGAGCGGATGATTTCTTTCGCGCGATTCACGTCGGTGACGCCGGGCAGCTGCACCAGGATCTGGTCGGCCGCGCTGTGACGCGCCACGATCGGTTCGGCCACGCCCAACTCGTTGACGCGGCGCTCGATGGTCTGCAGCGCCTGGTTCACCGTGTCTTCGCGCAACTGGACGACGATGTTCGGCTTGAGCGTGAACGTGTAACCACCCGCGCCGGACGCGCGGTCGTAGTTCACTTCCACCTCGGTCAGCGCGGCACGGAACGCGCCGTCCTGCTCGGGCGTCACGCCGGTGACGGTGAACGACGTGGCGCCCGCCACCGCGACGCCGCCGACGGCGATGTTCGCGGTCTTGAGCTGCTCGGCGAGCCGATCCACGGTGGTCTGCGTCTCGAGCTTCAGCGCGTCGTCGGTCTGGACGCGCATCACGAGGTGGACGCCGCCCTTCAGGTCAAGTCCGAGCCTGACCTTCTGATCGAGCGGATAAAACGACCACACGGCCAGCGCCGTGACACCGAGGATGACGATGAGTTTCCAACGAAGGTTCTTCGACATGGCTTATGTATTCGGGGCTTCGACGATGGGGGCCTGGCCCTGGTATCCGACGATGGCGGCCTTGGAAACATCCACACGGACGTTGGGCGCGACCTGGAGTTGCACGACCTGGTCGCTGATCTTCGCGATCGAGCCGTAGAGGCCGCCGGTCGTCACCACCTTGTCGCCCGCTTTCAGGGCGTCCAGGAACTCCTGGACCTTTTTCTGCTTCTTTTTCATGGGAAGCAGGATGACGAAATAGAAGATCGCGAGTACGAGCGCGAAGGGAATGAGCTGAATGAGCGGGCTCACCTGTGAATCAGGCGACGCAGCCAGCGCGAACAGGGGTGCGATAAGGGGATCCGTCGTGGTCATGAAATCAACGCGCGGCGGGTAAAAGTCCGATGGAAACCTTGCCTGAAATCTTCGAACCTGCCGAACGCTATAGCCTCCCTAATCCGCCGCATGGTGTCAAGGTAAAAGCTGAGGTTATGCAACGTGTTAAGGGTGCCTCCGGTCATCTCCCCGGCCATGAAGAGATGCCGCAAATAGGCCCTGGAAAAGTTCCGGCAGGTGTAGCAGCCGCACGCCGGATCGACCGGCCCATCGTCCTCGGCAAACTGGGCATTCTTGATGTTGAGGGGCCCTTCGCTGGTGAAGAGTTGGCCATTCCGGGCATTGCGCGTGGGCATCACGCAGTCGAACATGTCGATGCCGCGGGCCACGGCCTCCACCAGATCGATGGGCGTGCCGACCCCCATTAAATAGCGTGGCTGATCCACCGGCAGGAGCGGCGCGGTGGCCTCCACTATTTGGTACATGGTCTCGTTGGGTTCACCGACACTCACGCCGCCGATGGCGTAGCCTTCAAACCCAATAGATACAGTCAGTTGCGCGCTCTTGGCGCGCAACTCCGGAAACGTCCCGCCCTGGACAATCCCGAACTGCGCCTGGGAAAAGGGGCCGGGGATTTTTTCTGTCGCCGAGGCGGGAAAAACCCTGCCGGCGGCTTTTAGCTCCAGAAACCGGTCACGGCAGCGCCGAGCCCAGCGGGCGGTCAGCTGGAGAGAGCTGTCGATAATTTCCACCGTCGAAGGCAGCGCCGGGCACTCGTCGAGCACCATGGCGATGTCGGAGCCGAGGTTGGCCTGGATCTCGACGGCCTTCTCGGGGGTCAGCAGGTGCGCGCTGCCGTCGTGGTGCGACCGAAAATGCACCCCTTGCTCCTCGACCTTTCGGCGATCCGAAAGGCTGAAGACCTGGTAGCCGCCACTGTCGGTCAGCATGGGGCGCGACCAGCCGATGAACTTATGGAGCCCTCCGCGGCGGGCGATCAGCTCATCCCCAGGGCGCAGGTAGAGGTGATAGGTGTTGCCGAGGATGATCTCGGCGCCCACATCTTCCAAATGCTGAGCCGTGAGGGCTTTGACCGCCCCCTGGGTGCCCACGGGCATGAACGCCGGGGTCTGGATCACGCCGTGCGCGGTGGTGACGTGTCCCCGCCGCGCGGCGCCGTCGGTGTGAGTAAGGGTGAACATCGGGGCTGGCTTTGGCGCGGCGGCCTATTGCAGATTCTGCAAAAGATCCCCGACCCCTTATTATCACTGAGTGAAGAAGTTGCGCGTGGGTGTCATTTATGGCGGCCGTTCCGGCGAGCACGAAGTGTCGGTGACCTCGGCGGCCTCAATTTTCAAGTCGATCGATCGCGCGCGCTACGAGCCCGTCCCGATCCGGATCGAAAAAGACGGACGGTGGACGCTCGCGGATCGGCCGCCGACGGCGCTGTCGGCGGCGGAAGTGATCCATCAGGCCCGCGCGTCGCAGGCGCGGCCGGCGCGAGCGGGCCGCGATTCGTTGTTTGCGCCGTACCCGTCGGCCGACACGCTGATCACCGTGGAGCGCCGCACCACGTCTGACGGCAGCACGCCGGCCGACGTCGAGCGCGCCGTGGTGACGGGCCTGGGCCTCGACGTGGTCTTCCCGGTGCTCCACGGCCCGTACGGGGAAGACGGCACGGTGCAAGGGCTGCTCGAGCTGGCCAACGTGCCCTACGTGGGTCCGGGCGTGCTCGCCTCGGCGGCCGGCATGGACAAGGCGGTCATGAAGGTGTTGTTCGCCGCGGCCGGGTTGCCCGTCGTGGCCTCGCGCGCCTTTGTGCGCGCCGACTGGACGCGCAACCGCGAAGGCGTGCTGGCCGGCATTGCCGCGCTGGGCTTCCCGCTGTTCGTGAAGCCGGCCAACCTCGGCTCGAGCGTTGGCATCTCCAAGGTGAAGACGCCGGCCGAACTGATTCCGGCCATCGAGGCGGCGCTCGAGTTCGATCGCAAGGTGATTGTCGAAGCCGGCGTCGTCAACGCGCGCGAGATCGAATGCGCGGTGCTCGGCAACGACGACCCGGAGACGTCGGTGCCTGGCGAGATTATCCCATCGCGCGAGTTCTACGACTACGAGGCGAAGTACCTGGACGAAGGCTCGAAGAGCCTGATTCCGGCGGACCTGCCGGCCGCGGTGGCCGCCGAGGTGCGGCGCCTGACGGTGGCGGCGTTCAAGGCGATTGACGCGGCGGGGCTGGCGCGCGTGGACTTCCTGCTATCGCGCGACAGCGGCGCCATCTTCGTCAACGAGATCAACACCATGCCGGGCTTCACCAACATCAGCATGTATTCCAAGATGTGGGAGGCCAGCGGCGTCGGTTATGCGGCGCTGGTCGATCGGCTGATCCAGCTGGCGCTGGCGCGCCACGCTGAAAAGCAACAGCTCCGCACGAGCGCGCTATGAGACTAAGGTGCCTGGGGTGCCTCGCGTGCCTGGGGTGCCTATGGGTTGGTGCCCTGTGCCAGGTGCTTGAGGCGGCCGAGCCGCAGCAGGGCATCACCGCCGCGCCCCTCGTCGCCAAGGCCTATGACGCCATTCTCGACGCCGACTTCGATCGGGTGCGGGCGGACCTGCCGGCGACGTGCGGTCCGCCTTCGCCGAAGGGCTTCGGCGGGACAAGCCCGGCGCCGCGGGTCGCCTGCCTCGGCCTCGAGGCCCTGAGCCTGTGGTGGCAGATTCAACTGGATCCCGAGAGCCTCGCGCTCGATCCGGCGTTCAAGGCCAAGGTCGAGGAGGCGATCGCCGATGCCGAGCGGATGACCGAGGCCGAACCCAATCGCGCCGAGGGCTGGTTCTACCTCGGGGCCGCCTACGGCGCGCGGGCGCAGTGGCGCGTGCACCGGGTCGAGCGGCTGGCGGCGGCGCGAGACGGCAAGCGGATCAAGGCGGCGCTCGAGCGGGCGCTGGCGCTGGACCCGGCCATGCACGACGCGGAATTCGGCATCGGCATGTACCGCTACTACGCCGACGTGGCGCCGGCTGTGCTGAAGTTCCTGCGCTGGTTGCTGCAGCTCCCGGGCGGCAACCGGGTCGAGGGGCTGCAGCAGCTCGAGCGCGCCGCCACCCAGGGCCAGCTGGTTCGCGGCGAGGCGCAGTTCCAGATCCACGTCATCTACCTCTGGTACGAAAACAAGTGGCGCGAGGCCATCGGCCTGGTCCGCTCGCTGCAGGAGCGCTACCCGCACAATCCGCTCTTCTACAGAATCGAGGCCGAGATCCTGGACGTGTACTTTCACGACCCAGAGGCGAGCCTTCGCGCCTCGGAGCGGCTGCTCGCGCTGGCCCGCGCCGAATCGGTGAACCGGCCGGGGCTGGCGGAGACGGTGGCGCGCCTGAACATGGCGCGGCAACTGCGCGCGCTCAAGCGGACCAGCGCCGCCATCGATCAACTCGACGCGATCATCGCCGCCGCGCCCAGCGCGCCCGCCGGCGCGCTGGCCCGCGCGCAGCGCATGCGACGCGAGATCCGATAGCGAGCCTACAGATCCGTAGGCGACGATCCGACACGTCCTCTTGAGGGCGCGATCGGCCAGAGCGATCGGCCCGTTTGTTGACAATCACAAACGCTTTGTGCTTGACAAGATGAATTTCTCATCCATAATCTACATCTGGTATGAGGGAGCAAGGCTCAGGCCACTGATTGTGAACACGTAAAAACAATCAGCGGTCGCCATCAGGCAAGAGTCACCCCCCATCAGGAGAGAACAATGGCGAAGAAGGCAAAGAAGGCGGCGAAGAAGAAGGCCAAGAAGCGCTAGGCCGCTTACAGGGGCGGTTCTCACAAGACTGCCCCACCCTTTTCACCAAGACCGCGCGCGTGAATCATCACGTCGCGTAACGAGGCGCGAGAACGCCGGCATGGATGAGCCGAGTGCCAGGCGGCAGAGGCAAGTCGTGCAGCGGCTAGGTTCTTACGCATAACCCAACCTGAAGGGGGGGATTACAAATGGCAAAGAAAGCAGCTAAGAAGAAGGCAGCGAAGAAGGCGAAGAAGCGCTAGTCGCTTCGTCAGCCAGAAGATCGGAAGGGAGGCGCAGTCGCCTCCCTTTTTTATTGGCCGATCCAGTTCACCCCGTCCCAGATTCGAATCCGCTCGATCGTGTCCCACTGCTGCAGGCGATCGACCACATCCATTCCCGATATCACCTGTCCGAACACCGTGTAGCGACCGTCGAGGTGTGGCTGCGGTGAGTGCGTGATGAAGAACTGGCTCCCGCCGGTGTCGGCCCAGTCGAGCGCCATGCCCACGGTCCCCCGCAGGTACGGCCGCTGGTTGATCTCGTCGCGAATCGTGTAGCCGGGGCCGCCCTCGCCGTCGCCGCGCGGGTCGCCGTCCTGGACCACGAAGTCGGGCACGACGCGGTGGAGCTGCACGCCGCGGAAGTAGTTCTTGCGCGCGAGGGCGATGAAGTTGGCCACCGTGCGGGGCGCATCGAGCACGGCCAGCTCGACCTGAATGGTGCCCCTGGAGGTGTCGATGTACGCCGACGGCGAGTACTGGGGAGACACGAACGTGTCCACGGCCGCCAGCTCGGGCACCGTGGGCGGCGGCGCCGGACGCATCGCCGACAGGTCGGCGCCGGCGTCAATCTTCCGCAGGTCTTCCGCCGCCCGCAGCCGCACGGCCCAATCCTTGTCGCCGAGCGCCGCGGTCAGCAGCGGCCGTGCGGCCGCCGGATCGACGGCAGTCAGGGCATCAAGCGCGGCGGTCCTCGCCACATACAGCCCGTCACGCTGCGACAGCGCGAGCGCCTCGGTCAGCGCGGTGGCGGCACCGGGAGCCTTGAGCGTGGCGAGCCCGCGCGCCGCGGCGGCCCGGACCACCGGGTCATCGGCCTTGAGACGGGCGACCATCTCCGCGGCGGCGCCCGCCGACCCGACCTTGGCCAGCGCATCGATCACCGAGGGAAGCACGCGCTGATCGGCGTCTCGCATCATGTTGCTCAACGCCGCCTCGGCGCGTTCCTTCGGCAGCTCCCCGAGCGCCGACGCCATGGCCGCGCGCACCGACCAGTGGACATCGGGGTCGAGCCCCGAAATCGCGGAGATGAAGGTGTCGACGTCGGTGCGGGCCAGGGCGAGCAGGGCGGCCGCGCGCACGGACGGCCACTCCGCCGAGACCAGGTCCACCAACAGGTCCACGGCGTTGGCCTGGCGCAACTGGCCCAGGGCCACGATGGCCTCGAGCTGCAGGTTGTGATCGACCTGGGGCGACGAGATTAGCCGCATCAGGACCGCGGCGCCGCGCGAGTCGCCGAGCAGCGCCAGGCCGCGCACCGCCTGGGTCCGCACCGCCAGCGGCTCGCCGACGTTGCCGGCAATCGCCAGCAGCGGCGCGGCAGCGCGCTGGTCCTTCAACACACTGAGTCCCCGGGCCGCGAAGGCGCGGGTGAGCTGCCCATCGCCCGTGAGCAGCGCCAGCAACGCCGGGGCCGCGCGGGCGTCGTTGATCCGCTGCAGGGCAAACGCGACCGGCCACCAGCGGCTCCGGGGCTGCCCGTCGCGGTCGAGCACGCCGGCGGCCAGCGCGTCGTAGGAACCGAGGCGCACCAGCGCATACACGCCGAGCCGCACGGCCTCGACCGGCGGCGGCTTGGGCGTGCCCATGTCATCCGCGTTCAGCCCATTCAGCACGCCGGCCGTGACCTGCGCCGCGACCATGGCGCCAATCGCCGCCGCCGCCGGCTTGTGCGCGATCAGGCCCAGTGCTTCCGCGGCGCGGCCCTGGATCAGCGGATCCGCATCGGCCAGCGCGGCGGTCAGCGCCGGGGCGGCCGAGGCGTCACCGATCAGCCCCATCGCAAACGCGGCCATCTGCCGGACTTCGGGATCGCTGTCGCCCTGCACCAGCGTGGTCAGGCCGGGCACCGCATCGGCGAGGCGCACGCGGCCGGTGGCCAGCGCCGCGCGCCGGCGCACGCGGGCTTCGGAATCCTGCAGCAGTGCCAGCAGGTCGCCGCCGCCGCCCTTGAGCTGCCGCTCGTCCTCGAGCTGGAGAATCCAGCGCATCTTCTGATCGAACGCCGTGATCGGGGGCGTGGCGCTGACCTGCGGCGCCACCTTTGGAGCGCACCCGCTGGCAACGAGCAACGCGACAAGCGCGACGAGCGCGCGTGATGACGGCGTTCGGGTCATAAGGAAATGTGTCGCAACGTGGCCTGGTCGATCCGCTCGCGGACGATGTTGACGCCAATGCCCGGGCCGGTCGGGACCGCGATGGTGCCGTCGGCGCTGACCTCGATGGCCGGCTCGATCAGGTCCGGCTGGTAGTAGCGCTTGCTCGCGGCGATGTCGCCCGGCAGGCGGAAGTTCGGCAGGCTGGCCAGGTGGATGTTGTGGGCGCGGCCGATGCCGCTTTCCAGCATGCCGCCGTGCCACACCGGAATGTCGTGGGCGGCGCACAAGTCGTGCAGCTCGATCGAGGCGCGATGGCCGCCGACGCGGCCCGGCTTGATGTTGATGATGCGGCAGGCCTTGGCGTCGATGGCGTCGCGGGCAATGCGCACGGTGTGGATCGATTCGTCGAGGCAGACGGGCGTCTTGATCCGCCGCTGCAGCACCGCATGGTCCATCACGTCGTCGTAGTCCAGCGGCTGCTCAATGAGCAGCAGGCCGAACGGATCCAGCCGGGCCAGCAAGTCGGCGTCGTCCAGCGTGTAGGCGGCGTTGGCGTCCACCTGGAGCGGGATGTTGCCGAACCTGGCGCGGACGCGCTCGACCGCCTCGATGTCCCAGCCGGGCTTGATCTTGATCTTGATGCGCTGGTAGCCGGCGGCCAGCTCACGCTCGATCTTTTCGAGCAGCTGCTCGAACGAGTCCTGGATGCCGATGGAGACGCCGGAGGCGATGCGGTCGCGGGTGCCGCCCAGCGCCTTGGCCAGCGGCTGCCCGGCCAGCCGGGCATGGAGATCCCAGGCCGCCATCTCGACCCCGGCCTTGGCCATGTTGTGGCCGCGGATGCGGCGCAGCGCCGGGAAGACGTCACGGGGATGCTCGAAGGTCTGCCCGACCACCAGCGGCGCGATGAACCCCTGGATGATGTGCCACACCGTCTCGGTGGTCTCGCTGCTGTAGTAGGGGTTGGCCTCGGCGACCGACTCGCCCCAGCCCTCCTGACCGTCCCCTTCCACCCGGATGAGCACGAAGGTGCGATCGTAGGACCGGCCGAAGCTCGTTTCGAAGAAATGGACGAGCGGCAGGCGGCACAGGAACAACTCAATCTTTTCGATCTTCACGCCTACAAACTATACTCGCCAGCGGAGTGGCCTTTCACTATCTCGCCATCGAAGGCCCCATCGGGGTTGGCAAGACGCGGTTGGCCGAACGGTTGGCGGCGCGGCTCGACGCAACGACGATTCTCGAAGACACCGAAAACCCGTTCCTGGCGGACTTCTACGCCGACCGGCCGGGCGCCGCGCTCCAGGCGCAGCTCTTCTATTTACTCAACCGCCATCGCCAGCTCACCAGCAAGCGGCAGGCCGACCTGTTCCTGCAGAACACCGTCTGCGACTACGTTTTCGACAAAGACAAGATTTTCGCGTATTTGAACCTGGACGATAACGAGCTGTTCATCTACCAGCGCCTGTTCGACCTGCTTGCCAAGGACGTCCCACCGCCGGACCTTGTCGTCTACCTCCAGGCGCCGACCGAACTGCTGATGAAGCGGCTGAAGCACCGGGAGAAGGATCCGGAGCGCGAGGAGCCGACGCCCGACGAGGACTACCTGCGGGAACTGAACGAGGCCTACCAGCACTTCTTCTTCCATTACTCGGCAACGCCGCTCCTCGTGGTGGAGACCTCGGAATTCGACCCCGAATCCGATGACGCGGCGCTCGACGAGCTGGTTCGCCAGATCAAGGGCATGGGCAAGGGCACGCGTTACTACGTCGCCCGCAAGTAGCGACAAACCGTCCGGGTTGTCGGCTTTTTGGTAAGCTGATCCGATATGGCATGGTTCAAGAAGGCCCGCAAACCCATTGCGACGCCCGAGAAGACCAGCCGCGTTCCCGAAGGCCTGTGGGTGAAGTGTCCGGAATGCGACACCATCATCTACACCAAGGATCTCGTCAAGAACCTCCACGTGTGCGGCAAGTGCGCGCACCATTTCCGGCTGTCGGCCACCGAACGCCTCAAGTCGCTGTTTGACGACGCGCGGTGGGAGGAGCTGGCCCCGGACCTGACCTCGAACGACCCGCTCAAGTTCACCGACACCAAGCCGTACAAGTCGCGCCTGGCGAACACCCAGAAATCCACCGGGCAGAAGGACGCCGTCATCGTCGGTGTCGGCCGCATCAACGGCCTCGAGACGGTGGTCGCGTCGATGGAGTACAGCTTCATCGGCGGCTCGATGGGCGTGGTGGTCGGCGAGAAGATCGTGCGCGGCATCGAGATGGCGCTCGAACGCAAGGCGCCGATGATCATCGTGTCGTGCTCCGGCGGCGCCCGCATGATGGAAGGGGCGCTGTCGCTCATGCAGATGGCCAAGATCTCGGCGGCGCTGGCGCGCCTCGATCGCGCCAGGCTCCCTTACATCTCGCTGCTGACCGACCCCACCACCGGCGGCGTCACCGCCAGCTTCGCCATGCTGGGCGACCTGAACATCGCCGAGCCCAAGGCGCTGATCGGCTTCGCCGGGCCGCGCGTGATCGAACAGACCATCCGGCAGAAGCTGCCCGACGGCTTCCAGCGCAGCGAGTTCCTGCTCGAACGCGGCATGCTGGACCTGGTGGTCGATCGGCGCGAGCTGAAGGCGACCCTGGAAAAGACGCTGCGGTTCATGAGCGCAACCCAGGCCTCAAGCCCCAAGCCCCAAGCCTCAAGCAATTGACCCCCCTCGAACGGCTGTTCGCCCTCGAGCAGTTCGGCATCAAGCTCGGGCTCGACAACATCCGCGCCATCCTGGCCGCGCTCGACCATCCCGAACGGGCGTGGCGGTCGATTCACATTGCCGGCACCAACGGCAAGGGGTCGGTGGCCGCCATGGTGGAGCGGGCGCTGCGGGCCTCGGGACTCAAGACCGGGCGCTACACCTCGCCCCACCTGGACACGATCGAAGAGCGCGTGGCGATCAACGGCGTGGCGGTCGATCGCGCGGCGTTCACCGCCGCCACCGAAACGGTGTTCGCGGTGATTGACGCGGCCACCCGAACCGGAGCCTTGACGGTCGTGCCGACCTTCTTCGAGGTGTCCACGGCGGTGGCGTTCGAGATCTTCCGCCGCGAGAAGGTGGAGGTCGCGGTGGTTGAAGTCGGGCTGGGCGGGCGCTACGACGCCACCAACGTGCTGGCGCCGGAGGTCACGGCCATCACCTCGATTGCCTTCGACCACGAACGCCACCTGGGCCAGACGCTGTCGGAGATTGCGTTCGAGAAGGCCGGCATCGCCAAGCCCGGCACGCCCCTGGTGATCGGGCGGCTGCCCGCCGAAGCGGCGCGGCGAATCGCCGCGGTGGCCGCCGCCGTGAACGCTCCGCTCATCGACGCGCACGCCACCACCACCGATCGCAGCTACCCGCCGCTCAAGCTCGCCCTGCCGGGGCGGCACCAGCTGGAGAACGCCGCCGTGGCCGTGGCGATTCTCGAAACGTGGTCGGCGCGGGTCTCGCTTGTCCCCACCGAGGCAATTGTGACCGGCCTGGCCGACTGCGACTGGCCGGCGCGGCTCGAGTGGCTGCGGTTGCCCGAGGGAGGCGAGCTGCTGATCGACGCGGCCCACAACCCCGCCGGCGCCGCGGCGCTGGCCACCTACCTGCAGGACACCAACCGGGCGCCACTGCCCATCGTGCTGGCGGTGATGGCCGACAAGAACCTCGCCGGCATGGTGGCGGCCCTGCTGCCGGTGGCGTCGGCGTTCGTGGCGACGACCGTGCCGTATGCGCGGGCGCGAACCGCGGAGGGGCTGGCGGCGGCGCTTCGCGACCTCGCGCCCAAGCTCCCGGTCGACGTGGAAGAGGTGCCCGAGGCGGCCGTGAACCGCGCCCTGGCGCGGGCGAACCGCGTCGTCGCGGCGGGATCGATCTACCTGATCGGCCCGCTGCGCGCGCGTCTGCTGGCCAACGGGGCCGCGCGCATGGGTGTGCGCGCCTGAACCTCTGAACCCGTGAACCCGGTTCTGGTATTCTCGATTTCATCCGTGCGGTTCCACTTCACCCTCGTCCTGACGTGCGTCGTCCTGCTGGGCGCTTTCGCGCGGCCGGCGCACGCGCAGATCGTGCCCGGCTGGAACACCAAGCAGTTCGCGCTCGAGCGCATCGACGCCGATCGCGTCCGGCTGATGCGCGAGGTGGAGATTGAAGGCGAAGCGAGCGGCCCCAACGCCGGCCAGAAGTTTTTCGCCGACGACCTCGAGATGAACACGAAGACGGGCGAGCTGACCGCCCGCGGCAACGTCGTGTTCCAGACGCCCACCTCCCGCATTGCCGCCGAGAGCGTTGTCTTCAACACCAAGACCAAGCTGGGGACTTTCACCAGCGCCACCGGCATCGCGCAACTCGGCGAGCGCGGCCTCGAGAACCGCAGCATGTTCGGCACGATGGAGCCGGACGTGTATTTCTACGGCGCGGAGATCGAGAAGGTCGGGCCCGACAAGTATCGAATCAACAAGGGCGGCTTCACCACGTGCGTGCAGCCGACGCCGCGGTGGGAAATCGTCAGCGGCCGCGCCACCGTCAACCTCAACGACTACGTCGTGATGCGCAACGCGGTGGTCCGCGTGAAGGACGTGCCGGTGTTCTACCTGCCGATCATGTATTACCCGATCCAGGACGATGACCGCGCCACCGGGTTCCTGCTGCCCAGCTACGGCGCCTCGACCTACCAGGGGTCGTCGATCAGCAACGCCTTCTTCTGGGCCATCAACCGCAGCCAGGACCTCACGCTGTTCCACGACTGGTACTTCTCGCGCGGCACCGGCATGGGCACCGAGTATCGCTACCTGATGGGGCCGCGGGCCCAAGGCAACCTGCGCGCCTATTGGCTCAACGAGCAGGAGGCCGTCATCAACGGCTCGACGCGGCCGGCGCGAAAGAGCCAGGTCATCACCGGCGGCCTGAGCCAGGGCCTGCCGTTCCGCCTCTCGGCGCGCGCCAACGTTGACTACTCGACCGACGTCACCACCCGGCAGCTGTACAGCAACAATTTCCTCGATGCCACGACCAGCCGGCGCACGGTGAACGGCGGGGTGACGGGCTCGTGGGGCGGCCTCAGTGTGAACTCGGTGTTCGAGCGGACCGAATACTTCTACAACGCCACCGATTCGCAGGTGAACGGCCGGGCGCCCGGGTTCTCGGCGTCGTACAGCGGCCGCAAGCTCCCCTTCCTGCCGGTGTACTTCTCCATCAACACCGACGCCGCGCACGTGCTGTACATCGGCAAGACCGCGACCGCCACGGTGGACAAGAGCCTGACCCAGGTGGACGTGTCACCGTCGTTGCGGGCGCCGCTCAGCACGCTGCCTTTCCTGTCGGTCAACGCCACGCTCGCCTACCGCACGACCTACTACAGCGAGAGCCTGGCCGCCGACCAGCGCACGCAGATCGACGAAGCCGTGACGCGCAGCTACGCCGACATGCGGGCCGACGTGGTCGGGCCGGTGTTCTCCCGCGTCTTCATGCCGAACAACGCCTTTGCCGAACGGATGAAGCACGTGATCGAGCCGACGTTCTCGGTGCAGCGGCGGACGGCCATCGTCTCACAGAGCCGCGTGCCGCAGACGTCGGGCCGCTTCGACACGATCATCGGCGGCTCCACGCAGCTGTCGTACGGCCTCGCCAACCGCTTGCTGGTGCGCAAGAAGGCCGAGGGCGCCGCGCCGGCCGGCGCGCCGCAGGAACTGCTGAACGTCTCAATCCGGCAGAGCTACTACAGCGACGAGCGGGCCAGCCAGTACGACCCGGCGTTCGGCTACAGCCAGGGCCGCCCGGCCAGCCCGTTCTCGCCGATCTCCCTGTCGGCCCGGGCCCTGCCGCTGCAGCCGATGTCGGTGGACTTCCGCATGGAGTACGATCCGCGCACCGAGGCCACCTTCAAGGTGATCGGCTACGGCCTGAACGGCGCCTATCGCACCGACCTGCTCGAGGCGTCGGCCGGATGGAGCCGGCAGAACTACGGCGCCGCGGCGGCGGGCCGCTCGAACAACTACGTGCAGCAGAGCACGCAATTGCGCTTCGGCGGCGGCCGCTACGGCGGCACCGTGTCGTTCAACTACGACATCGCCCGCTCGACGCTGCTGAACCACCGCTACATCGCGTTCTACAACGCCCAGTGCTGCGGCGTGTCGTTCGAGTACCTCGCCTACAACTACGGGTCGGGCACCAACCTGATCGTGCCCCAGAACCGCCGGTTCAACATGTCCTTCACGCTGGCCGGGGTCGGGTCCTTTTCCAATTTCTTCGGGGCATTCGGCGGCGGGACGTATTAACATCGTCTGCTGTCATGGTCAAAGTTCTCGTCACCGGCGGCGCCGGTTTTATCGGCAGCAACTTCGTGCGGTATGCGCTGCAGACGCACCCCGACTGGCACGTCACCAATCTCGACAAGCTGACCTACGCCGGCCGCATGGAGAACCTGCACGACGTCATCGACAACCCGCGCCATACGTTCGTGCACGGCGACATCCTCGACGCCGCGGTGGCGGGTCCGCTGGTCGAAGCCGCCGACTACGTCGTGCACTTCGCCGCCGAGACCCACGTCGATCGCTCGATCATGGCGGCCGGTGACTTCATCAAGACCGACGTCGAAGGTTCGTTCGTGCTGCTCGAAGCGGCGCGGCGCAACCCGACGCTGAAGCGCTTCGTGCAGATTTCCACCGACGAGGTCTACGGCAGCGTGGCCGAGGGCTCGAGCGTCGAGACCGACGAGTTGCGGCCGCGCAACCCGTACGCCGCGAGCAAGGCCGGCGCCGACCGCCTGGCCTACAGCTACTGGGCCACCCACGACGTGCCGGTCATCGTCACCCGCGCCTCGAACAACTACGGGCCGTACCAGTTCCCCGAGAAGATCCTGCCGCTGTTCGTCACCAACCTGATGGACAACGTCCCGGTGCCGCTCTACGGCGACGGCGGCAACATCCGCGACTGGCTGCACGTGCTCGACCACTGCCGCGCGCTCGACCTGCTGATTCACACCGGCACCAACGGCGAGGTTTACAACATCGGCGGCGGCAACGAGGTGAAGAACATCGACCTGACGCACGCCGTCCTGAAGCTGATGGGCAAGGGCACCGACCTGATCAAGCCGGTGGCCGACCGCAAGGGTCACGACCGCCGCTACAGCCTCGGCACCGCGAAGCTCCAGGCCATGGGCTGGAAGCCGCACGTCCCGTTCGAGCAGGGGCTGCACAACACCGTAGCGTGGTACCAGGCCAACGAGTGGTGGTGGCGGCCGATCAAGGAACGCGACCCGGCCTACCAGGCCTACATCGAAGCCCAGTACGGCAAGCGCGGCTGATGTCTGCCCCCGTCCTGGTGACCGGCGCGGCGGGGTTCGTCGGCAGCCACCTGCTCGAGTTGCTGGCCGAAGACACGCCGGAGATCGTGGCGTGGCAGCGGCCCGGCACCAAACCGCTGGTCAGCGGCACCGGCGTGCGCTGGGTCACCGTGGAAATGCACGACCGCAACGCGGTGGACGCGGCCGTCAGGGACGCGCGCCCCTCGGCGGTCTACCACCTGGCCGGCGTGCCTCACGTCGGCGATTCCTGGGGCCACACCCGCGAGACCTTCGCCGGCAACGTGCTCGCCACCCACCACCTGTTTGAAGGGCTGCGTCGCGCCGGCTTGGCGCCGCGGGTGCTCATGACCGGCTCCGCCACCGTCTACGCGCCGTCCGATCATGCATTGCGCGAAGACGACATCGTCTGTCCGAACAATCCCTATGGCACCAGCAAGCTGGCGCAGGAGATGGTCGCCCTGCGCGCGTGGGAAGACGATGGGATACCGGGATTGATTGCGCGGGCATTCAACCACGTCGGCCCGCGGCAGGTGCCGTCGTTCCTGGCGCCGAGCATCGCGAAGCAGATCGCCGGGATCGAAGCGGGACGCCTCGAACCGGTCCTGAAGGTCGGGAACCTCGAGCCGCGGCGCGACATCATGGACGTGCGCGACACCGTGCGCGCCTACCGCGCGATGATGCAGTCGGCAAGGCCCGGAGTGCCCTACAACGTCTGTTCGGGCCGTCCGGTCGCGGTGAAGGACTTGCTACAGCTCTTCATCGCGCACGCGCGCGTGCCGATTCGCGTGGAGCAGGACCCGGCGCGCTTCCGGCCGAATGACACCCCACTCCTGCTGGGCGACCGCGCCCGCCTCGAAGCGGACACCGGTTGGTCGCCGCAAATCCCGCTCGACCAGACGGTCGAGGACCTGATCGGGTATTGGCGATCGACGTTGACTGGCGAATAAAAAGCGAAATAATAGCGGGAATGGCGACCTTCCCGCTGCTTTTCGACCTGGGTCGCTCCCCCACCACGCGCGATGTCGCGAAACTGGTGAAAGACGGCGGCGTGGCGGCCCTGCCCGGTGCCGTCCGACGCGGCGATGCCGCGACCTACCAGGAAATCCGCTGCCGCTCCGCCCTCAACCGCGTCAAGGGCATGCCGTTCTTCAAGTGGACGCTCAACCCGTATCGCGGCTGCACCCACGGGTGCCACTACTGCTTCGCGCGACAGTACCAGACCCAACTCGAGCTCAACGCCGGCGACGATTTCGCGTCGGTGATCTTCGTGAAGACCAACTTCGTGGAGGTCCTGCGGCGCGAGCTGGACAGGCCCTCCTGGATCAAGGAGTCAATCGGGTTCGGCACGGCCACCGATCCCTACCAGCCGATTGAAGGCAAATACAAGCTGTCGCGGGGCGTGCTGGAAGCCTTGCGCGACGCGGCGACGCCGGTGGGCATTGTCACCAAGGGGCCGATGATCGTGCGCGACATCGACGTGTTGAAGGATCTCTCGGCGCGCGCGTCCTGCCGGGTGCACATCAGCGTCCCGACGGTGGATGAAGACGCGTGGGAGAAGCTCGAACCCGGCGTGGCGCACCCGATGCAGCGCCTGCGGGCGGTGCGCCAACTGGTGGATGCCGGCATCGACTGCGGCGTGCTGATGGCGCCGATCGTGCCGGGATTCTCGACGCATCCCTCCAAGATCGAGCGGACCATCAAGGCCATTGCCGACTCCGGCGCGCGGTCGGTGGGAGCCATGGTGATGCACCTGAAGGGCGGCGCGCGCGATCACTTCATGGGCCTGTTGAGCCGCGAATATCCGCACATGGTGGACCGCTACGAGCAGCTCTATGCGGGAAAATACGCGCCGAAGGACTACACCAGGCAGGTGGACGAGGTCGTGTCGCTGATGCGCGCGCGACATCTCGGGGGTCTGACCCCGAGAGGGCTTTCTCGCCGAGGGGTCTGACCCCCACGTAGTGCCGAGGGGTCTGACCCCTACGCAGTCAGGCGAGCCAGCAGGCCGGCAATAACCGCGGCTCTCGGTGCGAGGGCTTCGATCTCGACGTGCTCGTGAATGGCGTGCGCGCCGTCCCCGACCGCGCCGAAGCCGTCGAGGGTCGGCACCCCCAGCGCCGCCGTGAAGTTGCCGTCGGAGCCGCCGCCGGCGCTGCCCTCGTCCAAGGTCAGTCCGAATCCTGCCGCCACTTCCCGGGCCGCCTCGAACAGCTTCACGACGCCTTCGCTTCTCTCCAGCGGCGGCCGGTCGAAGCCGCCCGTCACCGTCAGCTGCGCGCCGGCGATCTGAGGCGACAAGGCCTTCATCGCGCGCTCGACTCGATCGGCATCCGCCCGCGTGACCGCGCGCGCATCGATGGTGGCGTGCGCCTCGGCCGGCACCACGTTCGCGCGAGTCCCCCCGGACACGACGCCGACCGTGACGGTGACACCGCGAGCGGGATCCTGCAGGTCGTCGATGGCGATGATCTGGCGCGCCAGCTCACGGACGGCGCTGATGCCCTTGCCGGGGTCGAGCCCGGCGTGGGCCGACACCCCGCGAACGGTCATCTCGAACTGCCCCACACCCTTGCGGCTGGTCTTGAGGGCACCGCCGGGTAATGACGGCTCGAACACCATCACGGCCTCGCTGCGCCGCGCCTCGTCTTCGATCAGCGCGCGCGAGGTGTCGCTGCCGATTTCCTCATCCGTCGTCCACAGCATCACCACCCGGCAATTGCCGAGGCCGCCGCTCGCCATGACCGCGCGCGTGGCCAGGGTGGCGAGCCCGATGCCGGCCTTCATGTCGAACACGCCCGGGCCGTACAGGCGCCCGTTCTCGCGCTTCATCGGCATGGTCTTCAACTGGCCAATGGGCCACACGGTGTCGAAGTGCCCGAGCATCAGGATCTGCCGCGGCCCCGCGCCAAAGCTGGCGCGCAGGTGATCGCCGGCGGTGGCGGACGAAATGCGGGTGACGGCGCCGCCGATCGACGACAGCCGCGCCGCCAGTTCCGCGCCACACCGGTTCACGGCCTGCGGATCGTCGCTGGGCGATTCGATGGCCACCAGGGCTTCGATGAAGTCCAGCAACCAGTCGCGATTGGCTGAGCAGTAGGCGAACAAGTCTCGTGTCATTGGATGGGAGGCCCGCCCTATAATAATTCCGTGCTTCGCTACTTCCGCCTGCCCCGAGCCGTGTCGAGGGGTGGCGCAATCGTGGGTTTGGCAGTCATCGCCGCCGGTGCGATCGTATCGGCGCAGGTCCCACAGCCGTTCCCGCGCCCGAACACGCCATCGACGCAGAAGCCGGCGACACCGGCCGCGCCCGCGGTGCCGGCTCAACCGGCCAGGCCGGCCACACCGGGATCAGCCGAGGCGCCGACCGAAGCGATGCTCGGCGCGCCGATCTACCCGTCGGCCGTCTACCTCACGTCCTACGACGCCGGCCGGGGCCAGCGGTTCTACATCTTCGGCGTGACCGTCCCGTACGCGGACCTGGTCGGGTATTACAAGACGGTGCTGAAGACCAAAGGGGACGAGCTGTTCGAGGCGCCGCCCACGCACCAGTTCGAGACCGGCCGCTTTCGTGACGAGACCATGGCGTTTGCGCCGAGCGTGACGATCAAGGACTACACCTACGGTGGCTCCGCTGGATTTCCCAATCCGAAGCCGGGCGCGACGCCGGAACGCTTTCCGACGGTGATTCAGATCGTCCCGGCGCCCAGGCCTTAGACCGTGGGGCACCCCTTAAAGGGGTGCCCTACCAACGTAGATTTCCGCGCCGCTCTTGCGGAACTCCTCGGACTTCTCTTCCATACCCTTCGCCGCTTCGGCCCGCACCTGCTGCGTGAGCTCCATGCTGCAGAACTTGGGGCCGCACATCGAGCAGAAGTGCGCGACCTTGGCGCCGTCGGCGGGAAGCGTCTCGTCGTGATACGCGCGCGCGGTCACCGGATCCAGCGACAGGTTGAACTGATCTTCCCAGCGGAACTCGAACCGCGCCTTCGACAGCGCGTCATCCCAGGCGCGGGCGCGGGGGTGCCCCTTCGCCAGGTCTGCCGCGTGCGCGGCGATCTTGTAGGCGATCACGCCGGCCTTCACATCGTCGCGGTTCGGCAGGCCCAGGTGTTCCTTGGGCGTGACGTAGCAGAGCATCGCGGTGCCGTACCAGCCGATCATCGCGGCGCCGATCGCCGAGGTGATGTGATCGTAGCCAGGCGCCACGTCCGTGGTGAGCGGGCCCAGCGTGTAGAACGGCGCTTCGCTGCACCATTCCAGCTGCTTCTCCATGTTCTCGCGAATCAGGTGCATGGGGACGTGGCCGGGGCCCTCGTTCATCACCTGCACGTCGTACTCCCAGGCGATCCTGGTCAGCTCGCCCTGCGTCTTCAACTCGGCGAACTGCGGCTCGTCGTTGGCATCGGCGATCGAGCCGGGACGGAGGCCGTCGCCGAGCGAGAACGACACGTCGTAGGCCTTCATGATCTCGCAGATCTCGCGGAAGTGCGTGTAGGTGAAGTTCTCCTGGTGATGGGCGAGGCACCACTTGGCCAGGATCGATCCGCCGCGAGAGACGATGCCGGTCAGGCGCTTGGCGGTCATCGGGATGTAGCGCAGCAGCACGCCGGCGTGCACGGTGAAGTAGTCGACGCCCTGCTCGGCCTGCTCGATCAGCGTGTCGCGGTAGACCTCCCAGGTGAGATCTTCCGGGCGGCCGCCGACTTTCTCGAGCGCCTGGTAGATCGGCACGGTGCCGATCGGCACCGGCGAGTTGCGCATGATCCACTCGCGGGTGTCGTGGATGTTCTTGCCGGTGGACAGATCCATCACCGTGTCGGCGCCCCACAGCGTCGACCACCGCAGCTTCTCCACTTCCTCGTCGATCGACGAGGAGACGGCGGAGTTGCCGATGTTGGCGTTGATCTTCACCAGGAAGTTGCGGCCGATGATCATCGGCTCGAGCTCGGGATGATTGATGTTGGCCGGGATGATGGCGCGGCCGCGGGCCACTTCGTCG
The DNA here is from genome assembly GCA_041659285.1 of Vicinamibacterales bacterium. Taxonomy (NCBI): domain Bacteria; kingdom Pseudomonadati; phylum Acidobacteriota; class Vicinamibacteria; order Vicinamibacterales; species Vicinamibacterales bacterium. The sequence goes on from JBAZYO010000018.1 coordinate 83,490, forward strand.
CGCACGAACTCGGCGGGCAGGCCTTCACGCGACGCGATGTAGGCCATCTCGGGCGTGATCTCGCCCCGGCGCGCGTAGTGCAACTGCGTGACAGCTCTTCCTTGCCTCGCATCCGCTCGGCGGGGCGCCACCCACGGCTCGCGCAGCTTCGGCAGGCCTTCGCGCGGGTCGTGCCCCTGCGGTCCGCTGGTGTCGTAGAGGCGTACCGGCTTCTCGCCGCCGCCGAGCGCCACCTCGCGGAACGGCACGCGCAGCGTCGTCTCGCCGGCGGGCGTCTGCACCACCTGCTCGTCGTAGACCTTGGTGGAATTGGGATAGGCCTCTTCGTAGGTCGAGGCAACTGGTACAGGCGTGGACTTCTTCATCTCC
>JBAZYO010000019.1 GCA_041659285.1 Vicinamibacterales bacterium
ACTGCCGGGCGCCGGCGACGGCGTGACGGCGGGCCTCGCCCAGTACATCGAGCCGATGTCGCAGGCCGGCGTCGCCGCCGGCGTGGACGGCGTCTTCATGGAAGTGCACGAAGAGCCCAGCCGCGCGAAGAGCGACGCCGCCAACGCGCTGAGGCTGGACCTGCTCGAACCGCTCATGCGGCGCCTGGTTGCCCTTGATAAGATCGTCCGGCATGCCTGACCTGACACTCGCCCGCAAGGTCCTCCAGACTGAAGCGGCCGCGATCCTGGCGCTCGTTGATCGCCTCGACGACCGGTTCGCGCGGGCCGTGCTGATGCTGCGTGACTGCAAGGGCCGCGTCATCGTGACCGGCATGGGCAAGTCCGGCATCATCTGCCGCAAGATTGCCGCCACGCTCGCCAGCACCGGCACGCCGGCGTTCTTCCTGCATCCCGCCGAAGCGGTGCACGGCGACCTCGGCGTGATCCAGGCCGACGACGTGGTCGTGGCGATGTCGTACAGCGGGGAAACCGAGGAACTGACCCGCGTGCTCGAGACGCTCAAGCGCATCGGCGCGCCGCTGATCGCGATCACCGGCGACATCAAGTCGACGCTGGCGCAGGCGGCCGACGTGGCGCTCGATTGCCGGGTCTCGGAAGAGGCGTGCCCGATGAACCTGGTGCCGACGGCCAGCACCACCGCGGCGCTGGCCATGGGCGATGCGCTCGCCATGGCCGTGCTCGTCGAGAAGGGCTTCAAGCCGGAAGACTTCGCCAACCTGCACCCCGGCGGCAAGCTCGGCAAGAAGCTGATGCGCGTCGAGCAGCTGATGCACAGCGGTGACGCCCTGCCGGTGGTGCAGCTCCACACCGCGATGCGGGACGTGATCTACGAGATGTCGCGCAAGGGCCTGGGCATGACGTCGGTGGTCGAGAAAGACGGCACCCTCGCCGGCATCATCACCGACGGCGACCTGCGGCGGAAGATGTCGTCGGCGAACGTCCTCGAGCTCACCGCGCGCGACGTGATGAGCGTCAACCCCGTCACCATTCCGCACGACACCATGGCCGTCGAGGCCCTCGCCATGCTCGAACAGCGCAAGATCACCTCCATCGTCGTCATTGACGCCAACCGCCGCGTCGAAGGGGTCGTGCACCTGCACGACCTCTGGCGCACGGAAATGGTTTAATGGCGGCCATCTTCGTGTCCCCTCAACCCCGCTCCGCTGTCGCGGGGCCATCATCAGGACGAGAGTAGGCACTTGGGCCTCGGCGACTCACTCCCCTTACTCGTCGCGCTCGTCGCCCTGCTGGTCGGCCTGGCCGTCGGCAAGGGGTGGGAACGCTACAAGCTGCGCGACGGCCGCTGGATCGATCGCCGCCGCGCGCGCGATTCGCACCACTACGTGCTGGGCCTCAACTTCCTCGTCTCGAACCAGATCGACCTGGCCATTGAGGAACTGAGCCAGGCTACCCGCGTTGACAGCGACGCCCTCGAAATCCACCTGATTCTAGGCAACGTGCACCGCGAGCGCGGGCAGGTGGCGCGCGCCATCCAGATCCACCAGGCGCTGCTCCAGCGGCCCAAGCTGACCAAGGTGGAGCACGCCTACATCCTGTTGTGCCTGGGCCTCGACTTTAAGCGCGGCGGCTTCGTCGATCGCGCGCTCGAGGCCTTCAACGAAGTGGTCCGGATGGACCCCAACAACCAGTACGCCCTGCTCTACCTGCAGAAGCTCCACGAGGAGCAGCACCAGTGGGCGGATGCACACCGCATCCGCAAGCAACTGGTCGCCCTCAGCGGGCCCGACACGCAGCCGCGTAACCAGGCCATTCTCGCCTTCCTCGAGAACGCGCTCGGCAGCGAGGCGCTGGGCGTCGGCGATCGCGGCCGCGCCGCGCGGCACTTCGAGGAAGCCATCGAGCTGGACGCCGGCACGGTGCCAGCCTTCCTGAACCTGGGCGACGTGCGGCTGATGCAGGGCGACCTGGCGGGCGCGGAGACCGCCTGGGACGGGCTGATGACGCGCTCGCCGGAGCGGGCCTACCTCGCGTTCGGCCGCCTCGAGAAGCTCTACGAACAACTCGGCCAGCCGCGCAAGTTCGAGGAGCGGTGCCTGCGCCTGATTACCGCCAATCCGCAGGACTGGCGCGCCCGCCTCGCGCTCGGCGGCCACCTCGCCAAGCGCGGCCGCGACGCCGAGGCGTTCGAGTACCTGATTGCCGCGCTCGAGCACAATCCGCATGGCCTTACCGTGCACCAGGCGGTGTGGGGCGTGCTGCTCAAGCTGGATCTCAGCCGCACGCTCGTGCAGCGCTACATCGAGTCGGCGCGCTCGTCGGTGTTCTTCCTCGACCCGCACGTGTGCGTGAAGTGCCATTACCGCAGCACCGAGCTGTTGTGGCAATGCCCGCATTGCCACGAGTGGAATTCATTTGTCGAGGAACGCATCGCGCCGGCGCAGGAAGCCACCGTCGAGATGTGATTTGCCGGTGGCAGTTGTGTGGCAGTTGTAAATTACATTTGCCACATTCATCGCGCCGTCGTCCGCTTTCGGTTACACGATCGACCGCACCAGGAGACAGCGTCACGAGCGAACGTAACGACCTCCCACCTTGACGGTCCGTGGCAGGGCTCTTGCTACGCCGTCAGCGTGATGAAGCTGCGCGTTCTCCTTCCTGCTCTGCTCGGATCCGCGCTCTCGATTGCCGGCTGCGACAACACCAACTCGCCCACGTCGGCGACCACCACCGACACGACGACCACCACCACCATCGCGTCGCCGACGTTCACGGAGGAGTTCATCGGCACCGTCCCGGTGTCTGGCTCGGCGTTCTACTCCTTCTCCGTGACCACCTACGGCACGGTCACCGCCACGCTGACCAGCGTCAGCGGGACGTATGTCCCATCCTCCGTCACGCTGGGACTCGGACTGGGCGTCCCCAGCGGCGAGACCTGTGCGGTCACCAGCAGCATCAACACCACCAAAGGGTCGTCCGCCCAACTCTCGGCCACCTACCAGCCAGGCGTGTACTGCGTGATGGTGTCAGACGTCGGCAACCTGTTCTCGGCAGCCACAGTCGCCGTCACGATTGCATACCCATGACGCGGCCTGCTCTCGTTCTCCTGTGCGCTGCGCTCTTCTGTGCCGGATGCGGCGACGACCTTGAGACGCCGACGTCGGCGTCAAGCACGACGGCCACCACGCCCACCACCAGGCTGTTTGCTGGCGTGGTCCAGGTCAGGGGCAGCAGGTTCTACTCGTACACGGTGAGCACGCCCGGCACCGTCACTGCGATGTTCGCGAGCCTTGCCACCGGTACGGGCGCCGTCGCGCGCCACCAATTGGAGTTGGGAATTGGGATCCCGGCCGGCACCGGATGCGCGGTCCGGCAGGTCATCAACACAGCGCCCGCGCTCGTCCCCCAACTCACGCAGGAGGCAGTTGCCGGCACTTATTGCGTCAACATCGCCGACACCGAGGGACTTCCGGCATCGATGAACTTCGCAATCAGGATCGTGCACCCATGACCCGTCGTCTCGTCCCAGTAACGCTGCTGTTATGCGCCATGGCCGGTTGTAGCGACACCGTGACGTCACCGACCGCGGTGACGGCCGACGTCGAGGGCACGTTCACCAGCCAGCTGGTGCCGGGGGGCGCCGCGTCACGCGCGTTCGTCGTTGCGTCTCGCGGCGCCGTGAGCCTCACCTTGTCGTCAACGACACCCGCCGGCATCATCATCGGCCTCGGCGTTGGCATTCCGCAGGCCAATGGTGCGGGGTGCACGCTCAACACGAGTGTCGAGACGGCCGCCGGGGCGACGGCGCAGGTAACTGTCAACGCTGAGAGCGGGACCTACTGCGCCAAGGTCTACGACGTGGGGAACCTCACCACGTCGCCGGTGCCGTTTACGCTCTTGATTTCCCGGCCGTAAGCTTGACGATCAGCGCCTGAATCTGCGCGTCGGTCTCGTCGAAGGTGCCATCGGTCTTGATCACGAAGGTGGCTTTTTCCACCTTCTTCTCAATCGGCCACTGCGCCGCCAGGCGGCGGTCGGCGTCTTCCTTGCTCAGCTTGTTGCGCTCCATCACGCGCTGGAGTTGCATCGCCCGCGGGCACGCGACGACGATGACCGACTCAAACTGCTTCTCGCGGCCGGTCTCAAACAGCAACGGGATGTCGGCGACGGCGCACGGGGTCTTCTTGGGGAGCGCGGCGAAATACTTGTCGATGGCCTTCTGAACGGCCGGGTGGATGATGGCCTCGAGATCCTGGCGGGCCCGCTTGTCCTTGAAGATGATCTGCCCGACCCGGACGCGGTCCATGGTGCCGTCGCGGCGGATCACATCAGGGCCGAACCGCTGCCTGACCGCGGACAGCGCGGGCGTCCCGAGCGCCACCACCTCGCGGGCGAGCACATCGGCATCGACAATCGGTACACCGGCGGCGCGCAGCCGGTCGGACACGTAAGTCTTGCCGGTGGCAATCCCACCGGTGAGCGCAATCTTTCGGATCGCCATAATGCGTGTGGCGGCTAGCTCGGCCGCCCCCCATCCTTCCGCAGCTCCGCTGCAGTCACCGTGTTCCGCAGGACCATCGCGATGGTCAGCGGGCCTACTCCGCCGGGCACGGGTGTGAATGCGCCGGCGACCTCTTCCACCTCGGGATGCACATCGCCGACGAGCACGCTGCCCTTCTCGGCGAATTGGGCGCGCTTCCGGCTGCCTTCGGCAAAGCAGCGAAACACCTCGGCCTCGTCGGTCAGCGTGTTGATGCCCACATCAATGATAGTCGCTCCGGGCTTGACGTAGTCACGGGTCACGAAGGCCGGGCGGCCGATGGCCGCCACCAGGATGTCGGCGGTCCGGGCCACCGCCGGCAGGTCCACGGTCCGGGAATGGCACACCGTCACGGTCGCGTCCCGGTGCAGGAGCAACAACGCCATCGGCTTGCCGACGATGTCGCTGCGGCCAATGACCACGGCGTGGCGCCCCCTGAGGGGAATGCCTTCCCGCTCGATCAATTCGATGCAGCCGAGGGGGGTGCAGGCCACGAGGGTCGGCCGCTTCTGGACCAGCAGGCCCACGTTATAGGGGTGGAACCCGTCCACGTCCTTGGCGGGGTCAATGGTGTCGAACACCTGCTGCTCGCCATCCGCACCCATCCCCTCGGGGAGCGGCGACTGCACCAGGATCCCGTCAATGCTCTCGTCGTCATTCAACTTGCGGACGAGGGCGAGGGCGTCAGCGAGGGGCGCCGCGGCGTCGAGGCGGAACAGCTCGGCCCGGCAGCCCACGGCGGCCACGGTCTTCAACTTGTTGCGGACGTAGATCTCGGAGGCAGGATTCTGGCCGGCCAGCACCACGGCCAGTCCCGGGGACCGGCCATGGCGTTGGACAAACGCGGCGACACGCGGCGCAATTTCGTCACGAATACGTCCGGCGCAGGCAGCGCCGTCTAGCCGTCGTGCCGCCAGATCTAGCCCTTTTCTCCGGAGGCCTTGGTCAGGCCAAAGCCGACGGCCCATACCGCTGCCGCCACGACCAGGAACTGCAGGCCGAAGGTGTCGGCCTGTTCGGCGGTCACGCCAATCTCGGCCCATTTCGCCGTGGTCTCGTTGGTGATGCCGAATTCCGTCATGTAGCCGAGCACGGCGATGCATGCGGCATTGAAGATCAGCAACAGGCCCAGGGTGTTGACGAAGTTCGCCAGCGACTGCATGGGCGTCCGCTTGGCCGATTCCGAGGCATTCACCAGCGGACTGTGCGTGCGGCCGTAGAACCAGTAAATCACCATGCCGATGTCCAGCCACACCAGGAAGCGGACCCAGGTGAGGATCGGCAGGCTGAGCATCAGGTACGAGCACGACAGGATGCCCAGGACCGGGAAGATCGGGCCGAACGGCACCTTGAAGGAGCGCTTGGCGTCGGGCCGCTTCACGCGCAGCACCAGCACGGCGGCACAGACCACCACGAACGCGAACAACGTGCCGATGCTGGTCATCTCGCCGACGACCTGGATCTGCGTCAGGCCGGCGACAATTGCGACGATGACGCAGGTGATGATGGTCGTGATGTAGGGCGTGCCGAAGCGGGGGTGAACCTTGCTGACAGCCGGCGGCAGCAGGCGGTCGCGGCTCATCGCGAAGAAGATGCGGGGCTGGCTCATGAGCATCACCAGCATGACCGACGTGATGCCGGCGACGGCGCCGGCCGAGACGAGGCCTGCCGCCCAGTCTTGCCCGATGATGCTCAGGGCGTAGGCGACCGGCGCGTTCAGGAACCGCATGGACTCGGCCGCATCCACCATCGCCACACCAGGCAGCGCCTCGGCCAGGGCCCGGTAATGGACCACCGGGACGATGCCGGTCAGTACCGCGCCAACGGCCAGATACAGCACGGTGCAGACGACCAGCGACGCGATGATGCCAATCGGCAGGTCCCGCGTCGGGTTCTTGGCTTCTTCGGCGGTCGTCGAGACCGCGTCGAAGCCGATGTAGGCGAAGAACACCACGGCCGCCGCGGCCATGATGCCCGGCCAGCCATACGGCGCGTACGGCTGCCAGTTGGCCGGCTCGACGTAAGTCGCGCCCGCCGCCAGGAAGAACAGCACCGCGACCAGCTTGATGGCCACCATGACGGCATTGAAGCGCGCCGATTCACGAATGCCGACCACGAGCAGCACCATGATGAGCAGCACGATGATCACGGCCGGCAGGTTGATGATGCCCAGGGGGGGCGCCGCGGCAATCGCCAGGGGCAGCTCAATCCCGAAGCCCGCGAGCAGCCGCTGCATGTAGCCGCTCCAGCCGATGGCCACGGTCATCGAGCCGACGGCGTACTCGAGAATCAAGTCCCAGCCGATCATCCAGGCGACCAGCTCACCCAGCGTGGCGTAGGCGTAGGTGTAGGCGCTGCCGGCGATCGGAATCATCGAGGCGAATTCGGCGTAGCACAGGGCCGCGAACGCGCAGGCCAGGCCGGCGGCCAGGTACGACAGCGTAATGGCCGGTCCGGCCTGGTTAGCCGCCGCCGTTCCGGTCAGCACGAAGATGCCGGTGCCGATGATTGCGCCAATACCGAGCAGCGTGAGATCCCATGCTCCGAGGCTGCGCCTGAGCGCCTTGCCGCCGTGTTCGACGTCGCCGACGAGTTGCTCGATCGACTTCGTCTTGAACAGATTCGAATCCATTCCGCCTCCAAAAACGTGGTCGGACCCGTTCCCTTTACGGGGATTCGGGTGGCTGGCAAACCCCGAGATTATATGGGGAATCGCTCAGCTTTGCGCCGGTTACCTTAAAGCCTGAATGAATTCGCGGGCGCGTGCTTCCGGATCGCCCTTCAGCAGATCGCTGATCACCGCCACAGACGCGGCTCCGCTGGCAATGACCGCGGCCGCGCGGTCAAGCGTGATCCCACCGATGGCGACGACCGGGATGCCTCTGGCGGCCGCGGCGAGCGCCACCCGGCGCACGGTGTCGAGCCCCACGGCGTCGTAGCCAGTTGCCTTGGTGCCGGTGCCGAAGGCCGGCCCAATCGCAATGTACGACACTGGCTCGTCGAGCGCCGCCGTCCACTGGGATTCAGTGTGTGTGGAAAGACCAAGCCATGACGCCGGCCCCACCACCGTCCGCGCGTCCCGCGGTGTGAGGTCGTCCTGGCCGACGTGGAGGCCGTGCGCGCCGGAGATGGCGGCGATGTCGGCCCGGTCGTTGATGACCACGGTCGCGCCCGCGGCGTTCGCGTCGGCCACCACGGCATGGGCCAGGTCGAGAAAGGCGCCGCTCTCCCAGGTCTTGGCGCGCAACTGCACCAGCCTGACGCCGGCCGAGAAGAACGCGCGGGCCACGGCCACGGGCGCCTTCCCCGCCCGGGCGCACGCCTCGACGTCCACGATGGCGTAGAGGCGCGGCGGGCTAAGCGGTCTCGGCGAGCTTGGTGGCCTTGGGCTTGGCGGCAAAGCGCTCCATGAAGTGCGTGCTGAGCCGTCCGGCGATGAAGTCGGGATCGCTGAGGATCTTGAGGTGCAGCGGGATCGTGGTCCGGATGCCCTCGACCACCGACATCTCGAGCGTGCGCTTCATGCGCGCGATGGCCTCCTGCCGGTCGCGGCCATGCACGATGACCTTGGCCACCATCGAGTCGTAGTACGGCGAAATCAGGCACTCGGAGTGGGCGGCGGTGTCCACGCGCACGCCCGGGCCGCCGGGCACGCTGAAGGCGTGAATCATCCCGGGCGACGGCACGAAGGTCTCCGGGTCCTCGGCGTTGATGCGGCACTCCATGGCATGGCCGGTGAAGGTCACTTCGCTCTGCTTGAAGCCAAGCCGGGCGCCGGCGGCAATGCGAATCTGTTCCTTCACGATGTCGATGCCCGTCACCATTTCGGTGACCGGGTGCTCGACCTGCACGCGCGTGTTCACTTCCATGAAGAAGAAGTTGCCCTTCTCGTCCATCAGGAACTCGAAGGTGCCGGCGTTGGTGTACTGCACCGCACGGGCGGCGTCGACGACCACGGCGCCCATCTTGCGGCGGACCTTTTCTGACACCGCCACCGACGGCGATTCCTCGAGCAGCTTCTGGTGCCGCCGCTGGATCGAGCACTCGCGCTCGCCGAGGTGCACCACATTGCCGTGATGGTCGCCGAGAATCTGGAACTCGATGTGGCGCGGCGAATCCAGGTACTTCTCGATGTAGACATCGCCGACGCCGAACGCCGACTCGGCCTCTCGCTGGGCGGTCTTGAACGCGTGCGGCAGCTCGCCCGGGTTCTTGACGATGCGCATGCCGCGTCCGCCGCCGCCGGCCACCGCCTTGATGATCACCGGGTAGCCGATTTGCTGGGCGATCTTGATCGCCCGCTCTTCACTTTCCACCGGGCCGTCGCTGCCCGGCAGCATCGGCACGCCCGCCTTCTTCATGGCGCGGCGCGCCTTGGCCTTGTCGCCGAGCAGGCGAATGACGCTCGGGTCGGGGCCGATGAAGCGGATGTGGCAGGCCTCGCACACCTCGGCGAGGTAGGCGCTCTCGGAGAGAAAGCCGTAGCCGGGGTGCAGGGCGTCGGCGCCGGTGATTTCGGCGGCGCTGATGATCGCCGGCACGTTGAGGTAGCTGTCGCTGCTGCGGGCGGGGCCGATGCAGATGTCTTCATCCGCGAACCGCACGTGCAACGAGTTCTCATCCGCCTCGGAATAGACGGCGACGGTTTTAATGCCCAGCTCGCGGCACGCGAAAATCACGCGCAGCGCGATTTCTCCACGATTGGCGACGAGGATCTTCTTAAACATAGGTTAGGTAGTAGGACGAATCGCGAACAGGCGCTCGCCGTATTGCACGGCCTGGCCGTTCTCCACGTAGACGCTCGTGATCTCGCCGTCGTATTCGGAGTCGATCTCGTTCATCAGCTTCATGGCTTCGATGATGCAGAGCACCTGGCCCTTGCGGACCACGTCGCCCACCGAAGCGAACGCCTTGGCGCCCGGCTCGGCGGCGCGATAGAACGTGCCAACGATTGGCGACTTCACAATCGCCAACTCCCCGCCCGCTTCCTCGGCGGCGGCGGCCGTCGGCGGCGCGGGGGCCGCCACCGGCGCCATCACCGGCGCGGGGGCCGCAACATGCGGCACGGCGACCACGTGGTGGCTCGTCCCGCTCTTGATGCGGATCTTGACGCCGTCATGTTCCAGCTCGAACTCGCTCAGCTCGTTCGCCTTGATGAATTCGATGAGCTGCTTGATCTCGTCCAGTGTCATGTCAGGTCGCTCACATCAGCCGCGGCACGTCGGTCAGCCACTCGGCGCCGCCCGTCGTCACCACGACGTCATCTTCGATTCGCACGCCGCCCCAGCCCGGAATGTAGGCGCCGGGTTCCAGCGTGAAAACCATTCCTGCCTCGAGCGGCTCCACCGGGAGCCCGGCTCGCCGGCGTCCCACCCGAGGGCGTTCGTGCACCTCGAGGCCAAGGCCGTGACCGGTGCCGTGGCTGAAGGCCTCGCCCAGTCCCGCCCGCTCCAGCACCTGCCGGGCGGCGGCGTCTACTTCGCTGGCCGGGCGTCCAATGCGAACGGCCTCGAAGGCCGCCTGCTGCGCCGCTGCCACGTCGTTCAAAAGTCCTCGTGCCCTCTCCGAGGCCGGCCCGATCACGATCGTCCGTGACAGGTCCACAGCATACCCGTCGAGCATGCCGCCGAAATCCAGCACCACGAAGTCGCCCGCTTCGAGCCGACGGTCGCCGCTCCGGTAATGGGGAAAGGCTGAGTTCGGCCCGGACGCGACGATGGTATCAAACGCGGGCTTGTCGAACCCGACCCGCCGCAGTTCCACCTCGATGGCGGAGGCGACGTCGCGCTCGCGCATTCCCGCTAACGCATTTGGGATTATACACTTAGCGGCTTCCGAGAGTCTTCCGCCGGCGTCCCGGAGGCGCCCGGCCTCCCAGGAATCCTTCACCACCCGCAGGCTTTCGATCAGTCCGTCGGTCGCTTGCAGCCCCCCGGGGGCGGTCCGCGCCGCCAGGTCGGCATGTTGCCGGAACGTCATGTGGTCGCCCTCGAAGCCGACCCGGCCGGCGCCGTAGCGGCTGATCGAGGCGGCCAGGGCCTCCTCAAAACTGCCGGCCGCCGGCACCAGCGTCAGGTCCAGATTGCCGAGGTCGTCCCGTCGATCCGTGGCCGGGCCCAGGTAGCGCCCATCCACGAACAACCGCAATTCGTCCTGCCCCACGACCAGCGCGGCGGTCGAGGCGAACAGGCCGGTGAGGTAGGCGATGTTAGGGAGGGACGTGACGAGCAACGCGTCCAGGGAATGGGCGCGGAGGCTATCGCGCAGCCGGGCGTGCCGAGCCCGGTGTTGTTCGGCGGGGGCGACGTGCATCAGGCCCGGTCGTGCTGCCGGCGGTCGGCGACGATCGCCGTCAGCCAGTGGTCAAGTTCCAGGATGACGGCCGTCTGCCGTCGCGCGGCACGGTGCGCCCTGGCGGCCTTCTCCTCCGCGGCGCGCTGTTCCGTGCGTTCCGCTTCTTCCGCGGCGCGTTGTGCCGTGCGCGCTCGTTCTTCCGCGGCGCGTTGTTCCGCTCGTTCCCTGAGCTCCCGCTCGACTTCGGCGAAGGTGTCCTGCGCGTGATGGGCGAGGTCCACGGCCTCGATTTGGCTGGGGACCACGAATTCGGGTGGGGGCGGAGCCGCCGGACCCGGGAGCGGCTCGGTGTCGCCCAGTCGCTTCAGCAGGGCCTCGAAGTCGAAGAGGTCTTCGACCTTTACGGGCGACGGCGGCACCAGCACCGGCGCGGGCGCCACCTGTTGGGAGAGCCGTTCGACGGAATCTTCGAGGTCGGGGTCGAACTGGGCCAGTTGCAGAGCGCGCTGGTAATGCGCCAGCGCCTGGGCCATGTCCCCGCGCTGCTGATGGATTTCCGCGAGGCCGCGAATCGCCGGCAGGTTGGTGGGCGCCTGCTGCACGACGGTCGCGAGTTCCACCGCGGCGTCGTCCAACTGCCCCACTTCGAGCAGGGCCCGGCCCAGGGTTACGCGCGCGGAGAGGTAGCCGGGATGATGGGCGAGGCCAGCCCGGCAGATGCCAATGGCTTCATCGGCGGCACCGGCGCGACGGCACTCTTCCGCCAGCTGCGCAAAAGCAATCGACGCCGGGTCGGCTTGGACCCGGCGTCGAAGGTCGAGGATTCGTGGATTGTCGGCGGCCACGATCCGAGTTTACGGTGAAACTATGACGGACACCGATTTTGTCGCGGTTCGACCAAGGCTGTCTGTCACCGTCACGCTGGCCACAACCGTACCGCTGCCTCCGTAGGTGTGCGTCTGGCTCGAGCGCGTCACCGTTTCCTCCGTGCCGTCGCCGTAGTTGAACTTGTAGCTCACGATCGTGGCGCCGGTGCCGGGCAAGCTCGCGCTGGCGTCGAATGCGACCGTCTGGCCGGCGCGTGGTGTGGCGGGCAGGAAGGTCAGCACCGCCGTCGGCGCCGAGCCGGCCGCACCGACAACCAGCGATTGGGCCGCCTGGCCGACTGAGCCGATCTCGTCGGTGACCGTCAGTGCGATCTGATAGGTCCCGATGCCACTGAACCGATGCGCCACAGAGATTCCACTCGACGAGGTTCCATCCCCGAAATTCCATCCGTAGTTGACAATCTTCCGTCCGGTTCCGGCAGCCGGCTGAGACTCTTCAGCCGTGAAGAAGACGTCCTGGTTAACCCCGGCAGGCGTCGGTGAGATGCGCATCACCGCCGTCGGCGGGGCGGCGGCAGCCACGGCCAGCGCCTGGCTTGAGGTTCCCGTCAAGCCGCGCGCATCAGCAACCGACAGGACAACGTTGAACGTGCCGGCGGAACGATAGGTATGGGTTGTGTTGATACCGGCGCCACTGGTGCCGTCACCGAAGACCCACGAATAGGTGCACCGGGCGCCGCAGGCGACCCCTTCATCGGTGCTGGTTGAGGCATCAAAGTTCAACGCCACGTTGGTCGTGACCGGCGTGGGCGTCACGACGAAGGCCGCAACTGGGGCGCCGTTCGGGGGAAGGATGACCCCCGGAGGGATCACGTTGATGTCCACCTCATGGCTAACCTCGCCACGGAAGTCGCCGCCGACGGGACTGATCGCGATTGTGACCCTCGTGCCGGTGCCGACGGACTCCGCCGGCCGGGCCGGCGAGGTGTAGACGAATACGGCCGTGCCGTCGCTGCCGGTCCTGAGGCTCTTCGGTGCCAAAGTGCCAAAGTCGATCGCGACTCCATCGACGAACATTTGCGCGCGCAGATCCAATCCCGATATCGGCCTGCCGTCGGGACCCTTGACCGTCGCCGTGATCCTTGACGTCGAGTTGTCCTGCAGGATGCTGTCCGGCTGCGCCAGCAGGTTGATGGACGTGGCCATCGTGGACGGGCCCGCCAGGCTGGGCGGCTCCACGTCCTTGACGGTGCAGCCGGCGAGCAGCGTGAGGGCGAGGGCGCCCGTTGCGGTGACGAATGAAGTTCGCATGATGTCAGTACCTGTCGCTCTCGATTACGGCTCGTCGCCGAAGTCGCCGAACTGCACGTCAATCGTGCCGCTCACGGAGACGTCGTTGCCGGCCTGGTCGTGGCCGTAGAACGTGACCTCGGCAATCACTGAGATGAAGCGCAGGCCGCCGCCGTCAATCAGGTTCCGCAGGGGCGGCTCCGATTTCGACTGGTGGCGGACCAGGTCGAAGTTGATCGCCGCCGACGAGCCAATCGGGATGGTCGCCGTGGTGCCGCCGTCGAAGCCGAACGGCACGTCGATGCCCTCCCGGTTCTGGCCGTCGGTGCGGCGGAACCGGACGCGGTAGCGATTGATCGTGATGGAGTTGATGGCGCTGGGCGCAGTGGTGCTCAGCGCGTTCTTCATCGCAGCGCTGATGGTCGCCTGGCCGAGATCGTTGAAGATGGTTGGGCTCTTCACCGTGACACCGCCGACGATCACGTCAACGAGAGTCTGCACGTCTGAGAGTAGGCTCGAGGTGAAAGTGCTGGCAGTGGCGCTGCCGCGCGCCCCGGTGACGCTCTCCATGACGAGGAACGACGGGCCGCTGCCGGTGCGGGCCAGGTCGGCGCACGAGGCGGCCGACAGCACGCTGACGGCCACCGCCAGTGCTCCAGTCGCGTAACGAACAAGCTGAGGTGTTCTCATATGCCCTACTTCAGGATCTTGGGAGTGATGAAGATCAGGAGCTCGTCCTGAAGCTCCGACTTGTTGTCGTTCTTGAACAACCAGCCAAGTAGTGGAATTCGATGAAGGAAGGGCGTCCGGCTGTTGGTCGACGACTCGAGGCTGTTGTAGATGCCCGCGATGACAGTGGTGTCGCCGTCCGGTACCAGCACCGTGGTGACCGCGCGCTGCGTGTCGATGGCCGGGACTGGCTGGGCGGCGGAGGTTTCGGAGTAGTCAGGCTGCGCCTTCTCCACGAAGATGCGCATGATGATGGTGTTCGATGCCGTAATCTGCGGCGTCACCTTGAGGGTCAACGCGGCATCCTTGAAAGTCACAGTAACGGTGTTATTCGAGACCGTCTGGATGGGAATCTGCGAACCCTGGGTGATTTCCGCTTCGACGTTGTTCTGCGTCGACACCCGCGGGCTTGAGACAATCCGGAGCTTTCCAGAGTTCTCCAACGCCCGCAACTGCACGTTGAGGTCAAGTGCGCCGTTGATTGAACCGAGCACCAGCCCCAGTGCCGAAGGAGCCGCCGGGTTGGTCGCACCGGTTTGACCGGTCAGCACCCCGCTACTTGGGAACGCCAGGCCCGTGCTCGTCCCGACGGACGGGTCGACGCGGCCGCCGAACCCCCAGGAGATGCCAAGTTGCTGGGCAAAGTTCCGCGTGACCGTGATAATCCGCGCCTCGATCTCCACCTGCGGCTGCGGACGGTCGAGTGCCACGAGCAACTCGCTGGCGGCCTGCAGGCGGTCGGCGAGGTCACGGATGATGAGCGTGTTGGTGCGGCTGTCGATCTGGACGTCGCCACGCGACGACAGCGTGCTCTTGGTGATGATCGGCACCAGGTCGGCGGCCTTGGCGTAGCTCAGCGGCCGCGTGATGATGCGCAGTTCGCCGGCCAGCGCCGTCGCGTCCGCCAGCTTCTTGCGCTCCTCGTTTTCCTGCGCCAGCACGTTGAGCGGCACGATGCGGACGATGGTGCCGTCCACGCTGTAGCCGAGCTTGTTGGCGCGCAGGATGATGTCGAGCGCCTGGTCCCACGGCACGTCGCGCAGCGCCACGTCCACCGACCCCGTGATCGACGGGTCAATCACGATGTTCAGGCCGCTGATGTCGGCGAAGGTGCGCAGCACCGCGCGCAGGTCGGCGCCCTGGAAGTCGAGCGTCACGGGATCGCCCGTGAATGTGCGCTGGCCCTGCGAGTTAGTGGTGGGCTGCAGGGTGTTGTTCACGGCCGCGGGTGCGGCAGCCTGCGCCGGCGCCGCCGCTGACAACGCGGCCAGTGAAGGCTGTGACTGCGCCGTCGCAGGTTGAATCACGTCCGCGACCTCGCGGGTGATCACCTGCGCGGGGGGGCGTGGCACTTCATCGACGATCGCCACCGGTGCGGAAACCGGAGCCGGGGGCGCGGTGGGCGTGACCAATGCCGCGGACGCTTCGACCGCGCGATTGAAGAGCACGCGAATCTCCTCCCCCACCGTTTCGATCGTGTACGGAATCCTGCGCGCCAGGTCGATCACGACGCGCGTGATCAACGGGTCGCGGCTGTTGGTCGCCACGCGCACGCGCTCGATGCCGGCGGTGTTGACGTTGGTCACCGCCGCGGCGCGGCCGGCCGACACGCCCTGGAAGTCGAGCAGCACGCGCGGCGGCAGGTCGCGCGCCTCGTCAACCGAGGACGCCACCAGCGGTCCGTTGCCGGACAGCGTGATGGCATAGCCGTTCGGCAGTTCCCCCGCCTTGACGGCGCGCAACTCCGTGGCCGGTGCCCTGGTTGCCGCGACGCGCACCGACGCCTTGGGCTCGGTGAGAAGGGCGGCAACCGGGCGAACCAGCTGCAGCGACTTGGCACCCGCCACACCTGACGCACCCGATGCACCCGCATCCCGGTCCACCTCCACCAGGATCATGTTTCGCGAGCTGCGCACGCGATGCTTCGCCGCGCGATCGAGACTCACGCGGATGCGCGCCACCGGGGCGCCGTCGGGAGCGCTGGCGCCCTCGATGGTGACACCCGCCACCGGGGCGAGCATCGCCGCGATTGGCTTGCCGTTGAGGCCGCCGGCATTGACGTTCCGCAGGTCAACGAGGACCGTCAGCGGATCGGCTGGCTGGTGAGGTACGCCACCGGCTCGCTGGCTTCGATCAGCACCGTGCTGACCGCGCCGTCGAGCCGCGACGAGATGGAACGTAGGGCTGGGGTTTCGGCGCCGGTCCCGCTATAGGGGTTCGTGCCGCTGGCCGCCAACGTGACGGCCAGGGCTGCGGCCATTGGCGCAGCCATTACCAGTCGAGGAATGCGACCGTGCATCACTTGACCTCATCTCCACCGCGCAGGAACTTGCGCACTTCGCGCTGCTTGTCGAGCGACAGCGGATCGTTTACTTCTTGCAGAATTACCACCGCTTGCGCGGTTACCGTTCGCACCACACCGTCGAACAACTTGTCGCCGGCCCGAATCGTGTAGATCTTGCCGTCGGGTCCGGCCACCATCGCGAGCCAGGTCCCGCGGCTCTGGACGATGCCCTTGACCGAGATCGACGCGGTCTCGAGACCGGGGACGCCCTCGGGCCGCTTGGCCGAGGCATTGGGGCCGCGCAGCGCGTCGGTGCCGCGGTTGACCAGGTTCAGGAACGGGTCGCGGCGGCCCTCCGGGTTGTACTGGAAGTTCGGCGGCGGCGACGGCAGCTGCGGCTTGGGCGGCGCCTGCGCCGCGGCCGGCGGCGGGGCTGGAGCGGCGGGAGCAGCGGGAGCAGCGGGCGCTTGCGCGCGGGCCACGCCGGCGCCGGCACACACCAGCAGGGCGGCCACGATGGAGCGGCGGGCGATGCGCATCACGATTTCGCCGGCGCCTTCTTCGCCGGAGCCTTCTTGCCCTTGGCGGCGTCGGCCGCGCCCTGCTCGACCAGCACGAAGGTGGTCGCGGTGCAGGCGATGCTCATGGTCGCGCCGGGCGTCGGCGTTTCCTTCTGCGTCGCGGTGAGCCCGCCAATGTTGATGATGCGCGGGAACTTGCTGACGCGGTCGAGGAACAGCCCGAGGTTGTGGTAGTTGCCTTCGAGCTGCAGGCTGATCGGCCACTCGGCGTGCATCTCTTTCACGCTGATCGCCTGCGGGCGGAAGCCGAGGATGACGAGGTTCGACTGCACCGCCAGCGTCTGCACGCGCCGCAGCAGGTCGCCGGCATCGCGCTCGTCGGGCAGGATCGGCTTGAGGCTTTCGAGCCGCGCTTCGAGCTCGGTGACCTGGGCGCGGAACTCCGGGAGTTGGCGCGCCGTCGCCTGCCCCTTGCTGATGCGGCCGCGGATGGTGCTCAACTCGCGCGCCTGCGTGGAGATGATCGCCTGCCGCGGCATTTCATAGAAGTAGTAGAACGCGCCGGCGCCGGCGATCGAGATCGCCACGAACAGCCCGAGTTGCGCATGCCACGGCAATTTGCCGAGCGAGAAGCTAGCCACGCTTGCCTCCCCTGCCGCCCTTGGTGGCGCCGGCCGGCACCGGGTCGATGCCCGCCATCTGGAACGTGCCGCGAATAGTGAACTGGATCAGGTCGGGCGTCGTCTTGCCGTCGCCGGCGACCACCGCGCTGTCAACAATCTCCACCGGCCGCGCGAAGTAACGCGAGGCCTCGAGGTTGCCGACGAAGTCCGACAGCGAGGTCAGCGTCAGGCACCGGCCCTGGAGCGTCAGCGTGTAGCCGTCCTGTTTCAGGCTGGTGAGCCACGTCATGTCCGGCAGCGCGCGGCTGACCTGGTCGACCATGTGCACCGGGGCGTTCTGTCCCTTGCGCAGTTCGTCGATCAGGGCGACGCGCTGTTCCAGCTGCGCCTTGCGGGCCTCGAACGCCTGGACCTGCTTCAGGATCTCGGCGAGGCGGGTCTCTTCGCGCTTCGCCGCCGCCACTTCGCGGACCACCTGGGCTTCCTGCTGCCCAATCGCCCAGTAGCGCCAGCCCACGCCGACCAAGGTCAGCACGATCAGCAGGCTGCCGATGACGGTGATCTTCTGGCCCGCCTGGAAGCCCTTGCTGACGGCCTTGACGCTGCGGCGCTCGGAGAGGAGGTTGATCCGAATCATCGGTCCGTCACCTTCCGCAAGGCGAGGCCCAGGGCCACCGCCGCGACCGGCCCAAGGTCGTCGGCGCTGTCAATCCCGAGCTTCTTCGCGTCGAAACCGACCTGGCGGAACGGATCGAATCGCTCCACCTCGGTATTGAAGCGCTCGCGCAGCGACTCGGCGAAGCCTTCGACGCGCGAGGCGCCGCCGCACAGCATGATCCGGTCGATGCGATCACTCGACGCCGTCGCCTTGAAGAAGTCGAACGTCTTCTCGACTTCCAGCAGCACGTTGTCGGTCATGGCGCGGAGCACGGCGCGGGCGTCCTCGAAGGTGGCGCCCTCGACGTCCTGCCCTTTCTTCAGCTGCTCCGCTGCGTCGTAGGGCAGGTTCAGTTCCTTTTGCACCGCCTCGGTGAAGGCGTTGCCGCCCATCGAGACGTCGCGGGTGAACACCGACTGTGAGCCGGTCAGGATGTTGATATTGATGGCGCTGGCGCCGGCATTGAGGATGGCCACCACCGCAGTCGGCTCGAAGCCGTAGTTGGCCTCGAAGGCGTTCTGCAGGGCGAACACGTCGACGTCCACGATCACCGGGGTGCGGCCAGCCTGGGCGATGACGTTGGTATAGTCCGCGATCTTGTCTTTCTTCGCGGCCACCAGCAGCACTTCCATGCTGCCCTGGCTGTTCTGGCCGGTGCCCGGGTCGAGGATCTCGTAGTCGAGGTTCACGTCCTGGATGTCGAAGGGGATGTACTGCTCGGCTTCCCAGTAGATCGACTCCGACAGCTCCGACTCGGTCATCGCCGGCAGCGTGATCTTCTTGACGATCACCGAGTTGCCCGACAACGAGGCGACGACGTCCTTGGCCTTGAACCGCTTGTTGGCGAACAGGCGCCGCACCGCATCCGCGACCGCGCCGCCATCGATGATGGCGCCGTCGACAATGCTGTCGGGCGGCACCGGCTCGACGCCAATGGCCGAGACGCGATACCCCTTGCCTGCCGGCTTGAGCTCTATGGCCTTGACGGAACTCGACCCGATGTCGAGACCCACGAGGCTCTTTGGGCGACGAAACAGCACGTTACGTTGTCTCCAGACCCGACCAGAGGGGCAAACCGAATACCATCTGGCTCGAGCGTTGCCGATCCAACAAAATCGGCCCCAGAACGCCGGAAATGGCTATCCAAGGCGGCATTAGGGTATCCGGCCAACATACAGAACTGCAAGTGACTGACGATTTTTGCACTTGCGGTTCGGGGCTTAGACCCTTCCCTGCCACCCGGGCTTATCGGAACGTGGTCAGGGTGCCTACAGTGCGTACGGGCACCTAACGGTGCCGAGGGGCCCGTGCCTGTGCAATACTGTGCCGGTCATTCGCACCCACCCTCAGGCTCCTTAGGGCCCGTCCGCGCCCCTTGGCCGGCCTGATCCCTACGGATCGTTTGCGTTCGACCCGAAATAGCTGTATTATTTCGGTTTGCCGTCCTCCCCGTGGAGGCCGGAGGGAACGCGCCTCATTAGGAAAGATCGATGCTGACTTACGTACCATCCGTAAAGACCATGCCCACCAAGTGGCATGTGATTGATGCCAATGGCAAGGTCCTTGGCCGCATTGCCACCGACGCCGCGAAGTTACTGCAGGGCAAGCACAAAGCCATCTACACGCCGTTCCTCGACACGGGCGATCACGTCGTGATCCTCAATGTTGCCAAGGTCAAGCTGACCGGCCGCAAGGATGACCAGAAGGTCTACCAGCGCCACAGCGGCTACCCTGGCGGCCTCCGCACCGATCGTGCGAAGGTCGTGCGCGCGGAGAACCCCATTCGCATGGTCGAAGAAGCCGTGCGCGGCATGTTGCCGAAGTCGAAGCTCGGCGACGCCATGTATCGCAAATTGAATGTGTATGCCGGTGACAAGCACCCGCACGCCGCACAGAAACCCACCGCTTTCGAGGTCAAGTAACTTGGCAGCAACAGAGTTCTACGCAACCGGGCGTCGCAAGGAATCCACCGCCCGCGTGTTCCTTCGCCCCGGCACCGGCGCCATCAAGGTCAACAAGCGCGAGTTCGCCGAGTTCTTCCCGCGCGAGACGCTGCGCATCCTGGTGAAGTCCCCGCTCATCCTCACGGAAACCGCCGAACAGTTCGACATCCTGGCGACCGTGTCGGGCGGCGGCATGACCGGACAGGCCGGCGCCATTCGCCTGGGCATCTCCCGCGCGCTGTGCGATTTCAACATCGAACTGCGCTCGCGCCTCAAGAAAGACGGTTTGCTCACGCGCGATGCGCGCGCGAAGGAACGCAAGAAATACGGAATGGCTGGCGCCCGCAAGCGGTTCCAGTTCAGCAAGCGCTAATGGCTGCCATGGATGGAGGCAATTTGACCCCGCTCGCGATGAAGGACCTGCTCGAAGCAGGCGTGCACTTCGGACACCAGACCAAGCGTTGGAATCCCAAGATGAAGCCGTTCATCTTCGGGGAGCGCAGTGGCATCTACATTCTCGACCTCGGCAAGACCGTCAAGCACTATCGCGAGGCCGAGGACTTTGTGCGCCAGCTGGCAGCCGAAGGCAAGTCAATCCTCTTCGTGGGCACCAAGCGCCAGGCGCAGGACGTGGTCGCCGAAGAAGCGACCCGCTGCGGCATGTATTACGTCAACGAACGCTGGCTCGGCGGCCTGCTGACCAACTTCACCACGATTCAGCGCAGCCTCAACCGCCTGCGCGATCTCGAGGCGATGTCCACCGACGGCCGCTACGAGACGATGCCCAAGAAGGAAATCGCCAAGGCCGAGAAAGAGAAGCGCAAGCTCCTCAAGAACCTCGAAGGCATTCGCCACATGGGCCGCCTCCCCGACGCGCTGTTCGTCGTTGACACGCGCAAGGAACAGATCGCCGTCGACGAGGCCCGCAAGCTGAAGATTCCGGTGATCGGCATCGTCGACACCAACTGCGACCCGGACCAGATTGACTACGTCATCCCCGGCAACGACGACGCGCTGCGGTCGGTGAAGCTGTTCGTGTCACGCGTCGCCGACGCGGTGATCTCCGGTCGCGGCCAGCGTGAGTCGGCGATGGCCGAACAGGCGGCCACCGAAGCCGAAGCGGCGGCCGCGCACGAGGCCAGCCGCACCGTCCGCCCGGCGGACATTCGCAAGCCCCAGCGTCCCGCGGAGACGCCCGCGCCGACGACCTAATCGTCGTTCGCGCTTTCCCCTCGCGCCGGCTGCGATAACACGGGCCGGCGCGTTTTACGTACAGCGACCCCAAGGCTTTGAGGAGTTAGTGAAATGGCAGTGACAGCAGCACAGGTCAAGGAACTGCGCGACAAGACCGGCGCAGGCATGATGGATTGCAAGTCCGCGCTCGACGAGACGGGCGGCGACATCGACAAGGCGGTGGACGTCCTTCGCAAGAAGGGCCTCGCCCAGGCCGCCAAGCGCGCCGGCCGCCTCGCCAAGGACGGCGTCATCGGCCACTACATCCACATGGGCGGCAAGGTCGGCGTGCTGGTGGAAGTGAACTGCGAGACCGACTTCGTGGCGCGCACGCCGGACTTCCAGACCCTGGCCAAGGAAATTGCCATGCACATCGCCGCGGCCAGCCCGCTGGTGGTGCGCCGTGAGGACCTCGCCGCCGACGCCCTCGACAAGGAACGCGAGATCTACCGCGCCCAGTTCGCGGCCTCGGGCAAGCCCGCCAACGTGATCGACAAGATCGTCGAAGGCAAGCTTGACAGCTACTACTCGCAGGTCTGCCTGATGGACCAGCCGTCGGTGCGCGACCCGAACGTCACCATCAAGCAGATGGTGGCCGCCGCCACGGCCAAGACCGGCGAGAACGTCACGGTGACCCGCTTCGTGCGCTTCAAGCTCGGCGAAACGGCCGAAGGCTAAGGTGCCTAGGGTGCCTAAGGGGCCTGGGGTGCGAACCGCACTCTAGGCACATTAGGCACCTTAGGCCCCTTAGGCACCTTGTATAATCCTTCCGTGCCTTCCGACCCGTCGTCTCCCCCTCCCCACTACAAGCGCATCCTTTTGAAGTTGTCGGGCGAAGCCCTGATGGGCGACCAGCCCTACGGCATCGACCCGGCGATTGCCACGCGCATTGCCCAGGACATCGCCGAAATCCAGGGCCTGGGTGTGCAGACCGCCGTGGTCATCGGCGGCGGCAACATCTTCCGCGGGCTGGCGGCCAGCGCCCGGGGCATGGACCGTTCGACGGGCGACTACATGGGCATGCTGGCCACGGTGATCAACGCCCTGGCGCTGCAGGACGCCCTGGAACACAACGGCGTCCCGACGCGCGTGCTGACCGCCATTGAAATGCGCGCGGTCGCCGAGCCGTTCATTCGCCGCCGCGCGGTGCGCCACCTCGAGAAAGGCCGGGTCGTGGTGTTCGCCGCCGGCACCGGCAATCCGTATTTCACGACCGACACCGCGGCGGCGCTGCGCGCCATGGAAATGAAGGCCGAAGTCATTCTGAAGGGCACCAAGGTGGACGGCATTTATACCGCCGACCCCCACAAGGATCCCACCGCCACGCGCTATGACACGATTTCGTACCTGCAGGTGCTGCAGGCGCGCCTTCAGGTCATGGACGCGACCGCGATTTCTCTCTGCATGGACAACAAGCTGCCGATCCTGGTCTTCAACCTCAAGACGCCGGGCAACATCCGCCGTGTCGTGATGGGCGAGACGATCGGGACTCTCGTCACGGCATAGCCAACAAGGTATCGAAATCATGGATGTCAGCGACCTCAAGGGTTTGTTCGTGGAAGTGAAGAAGCGCATGGACACGCACATCGAATTCGCGCGCAAGGAACTGGCCGGCGTGAGAACCGGCCGCGCCTCGACCGGCATGCTCGAGGGCGTGCAGGTCGAAGCGTATGGATCGAAGGTGCCCCTTAACCAGGTGGCCACCCTGTCCATCCCCGAACCGGCGTTGATCGTGGCCCAGCCGTTCGACCCGTCGATCATGCCGGCGCTCGAGCGCGCGATTCGGCTCTCCGACCTCGGCCTGAATCCTGCCTCCGACGGCAAGGTGCTGCGCATCCCGATTCCGTCGCTCACCGATGAACGGCGCAAGGAGCTGTCGCGGCACGTGCACAAGATGGCCGAAGAGGGCCGCAATCACGTCCGCGTCGTGCGGCGCGACGCCAACGACAAGCTGAAGAAGATGCTCAAGGAGCATCAGATCTCCGAAGACGACGAGAAGCGCGCGCTCGAAGAGGTGCAGAAGCTGACCGACATCCACGTTAAGGCGATCGACGACCTGCAGGCCAAGAAGGACCAGGAGTTGCTTGGCCGATAGCTTCTTCACGCACCTCGAGTGCGGCAGCGGGTGCGGCGCGGGCCCCTTCGATCCGCGCGGCATCCATTTCCTCTGCCCGTCCTGCAAGCTGCCCTTGCTGGCCCGTTACGACCTGACGGCGGCACGGGCGTGGAAGAAAGAGTCGTTGACCGGCCGCGCGCCGACGATGTGGCGGTATCGCGAGATGATGCCGCTGCTCGCCGGCGACGAACCGGTTACGCTCGGCGAAGGTTTCACGCCGCTCATCCACGCCAAACGGCTCGGCGCCACGCTCGGCCTCGAGCGGTTGCTGATCAAGGACGAATCGCTCAACCCGACCAACACGTTCAAGGCCCGCGGCCTCTCGGCTGCAATTTCCCGGGCCCGCGCGCTCGGCGCCACGACGGTGTTCCTGCCCACGGCGGGGAACGCGGGGAATGCGGCGGCCGCCTACGCCGCCGCCGCCGGGATGAAGTGCGAAGTGTTCATCCCGAAAGACGCCAAGCAGCCATTCATTGACGAATGCCGCTTGGACGGCGCCAACGTCACGCTGGTCGCAGGCCTGATCACCGACGCCGGAAAGGTGGCGACCGAGACCGCCAAACCGCTCGGGTGGTACGAAGTCTCGACGTTCCGGGAACCCGGCCGGTGTGAAGGCAAGAAGACCATGGGCTACGAACTGGCCGAACAACTTGGCTGGACGCTGCCCGACTGGATCATTTATCCCACCGGCGGCGGCACCGGCATGGTCGGCATGTGGAAGGCCTTTGCGGAGCTCGAAGCCATCGGCTGGCTGACCTCGATGCGGCGCCCGAAGATGGTCTCGGTCCAGACCGACGGGTGCGCACCGATCATCCGCGCATTTCACAGCGGCGCCGAAACCGCCGGCACCTGGGACAACGCCCACACCGTTGCCGACGGCCTGCGCGTGCCGCGCGCCATCGCTGACTTCCTGGTGCTGCGCGCCATTCGCGAAAGCGGCGGCACCGCCGTCTCGGTGTCCGATGCCCAGATGGTCGAAGACATGATCGCGATCGGCAGCAATGAAGGCGTCTCGGCGGCCCCCGAGGGCGGAGCGGCCTTGAGCGCCATTCGCAAGCTGGCTGCCGATGGCACGATCCAGCCGCACGAAACCGTCGTGCTCTTCAACACCGGCGGCGCGCTGAAGTATCTCGACGTCCTGCGCTGAAGGTGTGGCGCCTCAAGGCGGATGCCACGGTTAATCGCCGAGGGAGACGCCCAGTGCCCTCGCGGTCCTGAGCAAGTCGTAGTCGAGAGGGACCGTCTTGGTGCGGCCCACCACGTCGGCGAGCGGAATCGGCACGATGTCGGGCGGGTTGTTGGCGACCATCTTGCCAAACACACCACGCCTCAGCAGCTCCACGGCGGCGCCGCCAAACCGCGTCGCCAGCACGCGGTCGAACGCCGTCGGGCCGCCGCCGCGCTGCAGGTGGCCGAGCACCACGCATCGCGCTTCGCGTCCGGTCATTTCCTCGAGCTGCGCCGCGACCGTGTTGCCGACACCGCCGAGCCGCTCCACGTAGCCGGCCCGCGCCGCCTCGCGCACCGTGAAGGTGCCGCCGACCGGCTTGGCGCCTTCCGCCACCACCACGATGCTGAACTTGGCGCCGAAGGATTCGCGCCGGCGAATGGTGGCCGCGACCTTCTCGAGGTCGTAGGGAATCTCCGGCATCAGGATCACGTCCGCGCCGCCGGCGATGCCGCCGTGCAGCGCGATCCAGCCGGCGTAGCGCCCCATCACTTCCACGACCATGATGCGCTTGTGCGCTTCGGCGGTGGTGTGGAGCCGATCGATGGCCAGCGCCGCGAAGTCCACGGCCGTGTCGAAGCCGAAGCAACTGGTCGTGCCGACAATGTCGTTGTCGATCGTCTTCGGCACGCCGACCACCGGAATGCCCTTCAGGTAGAACTGGTGCGCGATGCTGAGCGAGCCGTCACCGCCAATCACGACCAGGGCGTTGAGGCCCATCTTGTGGAAGGTGTCCACCACCTTGTCGGAGTAGTCCACCTTGCCCTCCGGTGTGTCCACCGGATACTCGAACGGGTTGCCATGATTGGTGGTACCGAGAATGGTTCCGCCAAGGCGCAGGATGCCGGTGACGTCCTTCGGCGTGAGCACGCGCGACCGCGAGGGATCGAGCAGGCCATCGAAACTGTCTTCGAGGCCCACGACCTCGATGCCGGTGTTATGAGCGGCCTTGACGACGGCGCGAATGACGGCGTTGAGGCCAGGGGCGTCTCCGCCCCCCGTGAGAACACCGATTTTCTTGACTAAGGGCACGTAGGAATCCTCGAATGTCAGAGCCGGGACGCGAGAATGCCTCACTTTCCGCTCTATTTTTGATATTATCGTTCAGTTGTTGACCTAACGGGCGGCTAGCTCAGCTGGGAGAGCGCAGCGTTCGCAACGCTGAGGTCGGGAGTTCGATCCTCCTGCCGTCCACCACCCTTCGCTCACAATCGCGCGAAGGGTGTCCCAACGTAGCGGCGAAGCCGCGAAGGTGGACCGCGAACGCTCGCTCCGAGCTTCGGGTGGCAAGCCCTGCGAATCTGCAGTTCGTACTGCAGGTCCAGTCCGTCCCGAACCCCAAAGCAACTTCTCCGCTCTCCATCGAGTCCTAATAGTATGGGTACCGTGAGGTTTCTTCTCGCGTCTCTTGCTCTCCTGGCCGGCTCTGCCGCACTGCTCGCGCAAGCGCCACAGGATGCCACGGCGCTCGCGACAAAGGTGCAACAGCGCTACAATGGCATCAAAGACTTCCAGGGCGACTTCGTTCAAACCTATGAGGGCGGCGTGCTCCGCACCAAGACCACCGAGCGCGGGACCGTGGCCATCAAGCGGCCGGGACGCATGCGATTCACCTACACCAAGCCTGAGCGCAAGGAGTTCGTGTCTGACGGCACGCGGCTGTACACCTACCTGGTGGCCGACAAGCAGGTGATCGTCAGTCCGGCGCCCGATTCGTCGGACGGGGATATTCCCTCCCTCTTCCTCACCGGCCAGTCGGACCTGGGTCGCGACTACGTGGCGACCTTCACGCCGTTGCCTGGCGCTGCACCGGGTTTGATCACGCTCAAGCTGGTGCCGAAGAAGCCGCACCCCGACTACGACTCGCTCGGCATCGGCATGGACCCGAAAACCCTGCAGATCCAGTTCCTGACCGCGTCCGACAAACAGGGCGGCCGCTCCTCGTTTGCCTTCAGCAACCTGAAGGAGAACCGGGGTTTGACCGATAAAGACTTTGAATTTCGCATCCCACGCGGCGTGGATGTGGTGACCAATGGTGCACGCTCCCAATAACCCGCCCGGCCGTCCGGCCCGCGCCGCCCTCCTGCTGGCCGTCGTGGTCACGCTGACCTCCTGCGCCAGCACCGGCTCCCTCAACGTCGCCCGCGGCGCGGAACGCACGCAGAACTACGACGTCGCCGTCGCCGAGTACAGCAAGCTGCTCCGCGACCATCCCGACAACCGCGAGGCCCAGCTGGGCCTCGAGCGGGCCAAGCTGCGCGCCTCGCAGGACCACTTCGCCACGGCGCGCCGCCTGGCGTCCACCGGCAGGCTCGAAGAGGCCATGGTCGAGTACCAACTCGCCTCGGAACTGAACCCCGGTAACGGCGACATCGAACGCGAACTGCAGGAGACGCGCACGCAGTTGCGCGCCAAGGTGGCGGTCCGCGAAGACGGCAAGACCCGGCTCGAATCGCTGATCGCCCAGAGCCTCGACGCCCCCCTGCCCGGCGCCACGCTGCCAACCGGCCTCAAGCTTCCAGACAGCCTGGTGTTTCGCGACGCCGGCTCGCGCGACGTCTACTCGGCCATCGGCAAGTTCACGAACCTGAGCGTCCTGTTCGATCCGGCGTTCCGCGATCAGCCGGTGTCGATCGACCTCCGCGGCGTCTCGCTCGAAGAGGCGCTGACCTCGGTGTCGACGACCACCCGCAACTTCTGGCGCTCGACGGCGGCCAACACCATCACGATCGTCCCCGACACGGCGGCGAAGCGCCGCGAGTACGAAGAGGAGATCGTGCGGACGTTCTACCTGAGCAACGCCGACCTCAAGGAGACCATCGACATCCTGCGCATTGTCGTGGACGCCCGCCGGCTGGCGGCGATGACCGCGACCAACGCGATCACGATCAAGGACACGCCCGAGCGCATCACCGCCGCCGGCAAGATCATCGCCGCCATCGACAAGGCGCGCCCGGAAGTCATCATCGACGTCGAACTGCTCGAGGTCAATCGCACCCACCTGCACGAGTACGGCCTGCAGGTGGCGTCGCCGACATCATCAGCGACCGGGCCGACCGGGCTCAGCGGCCAGGCCGACGTCAACAAGGATGGACTGTCGCTTCGCAGTCTCACCAGCCTGACCTCGGCTGACGTGCTGCTCACCAACCTGCCGTCGCTCTACTACCGCCTGCTCAAGAACGACAGTGCGACCCGGATCCTGGCCAATCCTCAGCTCCGCACGTCGGAAGGCATTCCGGCGCAGGCCCGCTTCGGCGAGCGCGTGCCGGTGCCGGTCACGACCTTCGCGCCGATCGCCGCGGGCGGCGTGCAGACGCAACCGATCACGTCCTTCAACTACGAACCGATCGGCGTCAACATCGACATCACGCCCCGCATGCACCATGACGATGCGGTGACGCTGGCGTTGAAGGTGGAGTTGAGCAGCATTTCGGGATCGGGCTTCGGCGGGCTGCCCACCTTCGGCAGCCGCTCGATCAACACCGTGATCCGGCTCAAGGACGGCGAAACCAACATGCTCGCAGGCCTGATCCGCGACGAGGAACGCACGTCGCTCGCGAGCATCCCCGGCCTTGGCGACATCCCGGTGATTGGCCGCCTGTTCGGCTACAACCGCAAGGAAACGCAGGAGACGGACATCATCCTGACGCTGACGCCGCGGATTGTCCGCGTGTTGAGCCTGACCGCGGAGGATCTGCAGCCGTTCCGGATGGGACGTGACGGCGGCGCGCCGATCACCGACGTGGCGCCGCTGCCAATTCCCCTGCCGGCGCCGGCGCGGCCTCCTGGCGGCGACGAGGCGGGCGCGACGCCCTCGCTGGCTCCTGCGTTCCCCACGACGACGGGCCCGGCCGTGCCCGTGAAGACGCCGGCGCCGATCAAGCCCAAGGGCTAGGTCAGACGCGCGCGACCGACGCGCCCAACTTCTGCAGCCGCTCCACCAGCCGGCTGTATCCCCGTTCCACCGTTTCCAACGGCTCGACCCTGCTCTGCCCATCCGCGGCCAGCGCCGCGGCAATCAACGCCATGCCTGACCGGATGTCGCGGCTGTCGAGGCTCTTGCCACGCAGCTTTCGCGGTCCGGTGACGATGATGCGGTGCGGGTCGCACAGGAACAGATCCGCGCCCATGCCGCTCATCTGCTCGAGGGCAAACAGGCGCAGTTCGTAGAGCCAATCGTGGACCAGCGTGGTCCCTTCGGCCTGGGTGGCGAGCACGGTGACGAGGCTGACGAGATCGCTGGGAAAACTGGGCCACAGCCCGGTGGTGATGCGGCCGGCACCGATCAGCCGCGAAGACTCGACCCGGAACACGTCGTTGTCCTGCACGCACTGGACGTTCATCTTGGCCAGCACCGAGGCCACCACTTCCATGTCCACGGGCCGCGTGCCGCCAATCTCGACGTGGCCGCCCGTGATCGCGCCGGTCACGGCCCAACTGCCCGCCTCGATGTAGTCGCCGTACAGCGTCTTCTCGGCGCCGGATCGCCGGCTGACGCCCTCGACGCGGATGGTGTGCGAGCCCTCGCCCGTCACGCCGACGCCCATCGCGCGAAGGAACTCGCACAGCTCCACCACGTGCGGCTCGCAGGCCGCATGGCGAATCTCGGAGACACCGGGCGCCGCCGCGGCGGCCAGCAGCGCCGTTTCGGTTCCGGTGACGGAGGCTTCGTCCAGGTAGATCGACGCGGGGTTCAAGCCCTTGGGCGCCTCGAGCCGGTGCCCGGAGCCGGGCACGACGTGCGCGCCCATGGCCGACAAGGCTTCGAGATGCGTCTTGATGGTGCGCCGGGCCGGAAAGTCGCCGCCCGGCGGCGCGACGTAGGCGCGGCCGCGCCGGGCCAGCAGCGGGCCCAACAGGAGCACGGATCCGCGCAGCCGGCCGACCAGCGCGCTGTCAGGCTCGTCCTTGCTCACCTCGACGCAGCGGATGCGCAGTGTCGTGCTGCCGATGCCTTCGACCTCCGCCCCGAGGTCGAGCAGGAGCCGCGCCATCACCTCGACGTCCGCGATGCGCGGCATGTTGCGCAACGTGCACCATTCGCTCGTCAACAGGCACGCCGCCATCAGCGGCAGGGCCGCGTTCTTGTTGCCTTCGACGTCGATACGGCCTTCGATGCGATGGCCGCCTTCAATCACTAGAGTGGACATCTATTGGAACCTGACCCAGTTTGCCCTGCGGGCCGTTCCGAAGGAACGGCCCCTCGTCCTTGGCTGAGGTACGCTCCTCAACGAAGGGATCCAGGCGACACGCACTATGAAAACTCGCCTAGACAGATGATCTCATCTCGCAAGGTGACGCCGAAGCGTTCTTTCACCGCCGCGCGGCAACGCTCGATGAGCGACTTGATGTCGGCCGCCGTGGCGGTGCCGTCGGTGATCACGAAGTTGGCGTGGATCGGCGAAACGCGGGCACCGCCCAGCACCGCGCCCTTCAGGCCGGCCCGGTCGACGAGCGCGCCGGCCGAGGGCGGGATGCCGTCCGGGATGTGATCGCGCGACGGCTTAGGATTCATGAAGATGCAGCCGGCGCTCGGCGCCGCCAGCGGCTGGGTCCGCTTGCGGAACGCCAGCGACTCCCGCGCCACCAGGCGCAGGGCCGCCGGGTCGGCGCCCGGCGTCACCCGAAACGCCGCCCACAACACGATCTCGCCGGTGTGCTTCAGACGGCTGAAGTCGTAGTCGAACTCCATGCGGTCCGCCGACACCTGCAGGAGGGTGCCGTCGGGACGCACCAGGCGGACGCTTTCCACCAGGTCGCCGATGTTGGTCTGTTTCCAGTGCGCGTTGCCGTAGATGGCGCCGCCCACCGTGCCCGGCGTGCCGGCCCAGGCCTCGAGGCCGGCGTAGCCCCGGTTGATGGTCCAGCGCACGAGACTGTTGATGGTGACGGCGGCGTCGGCGCGAACGAGGTGGTTGCCAAGCTTGCTCACCGAGCCGCCGCGCGGCCGGATCACCAGTCCGCGCACGCCGCGATCCGAGACGAGCACGTTCGAGCCGCCGCCCAGCATTGTCACCGGCTGCCCTGCCGCCTTCGCGGTCTTCAGGGCCAGGACGATTTCCTCGGCGTTGACCGGTTCGAACAGGACGTCGGCCGGACCGCCGACCCTGAAGGTCGTGAGCGGCGCGAGCGGCGCATCGATCGAGACGCGGGCGGCGCCAAACGCGGACGTCATGGCCGTCACCAGCGCACTCATGAGGCGTCCTTGAGGTCCGCGTATCGCAGTAACTGGCGTTCTCGCGCGATCAGCGCCGTGACGGCTTCCTGCCGCGAGCACAGGATGAACTCGATGAAGTCGCCGGGTGCGAGCTGCCCGGCCAACGGCAGGTCGGCGGAGATCACGTGACCAATCTTCGGGTATCCGCCGGCCGTCTGTCGATCGGCCATCAGCAGAATGGGCTCGCCGGCCCCAGGCACCTGGATCGCGCCCATCCCGACCGGCTCCGAGATCAGCTCGCCGGCGCGGACGCGAGCCAACGCCGGCCCCTCCAGGCGATAGCCCATGCGATTGGACCGTGGGGAGATCCGGAAACTCACGCCGACCACCGCCTTCAACGCATCGGCGCGGAACCACTCGTCCTGCGGTCCCGGCACGACGCGCAACTGCGCGCGGCCGCCCGTGGGGAGCGTCAAGCCTGCCGCCTTCCGCGACGGACGGGCCGAAGGCCGTGCCAGCACCGGCACGCGATCGCCCGTGATCAGCGCGCGGCCGTCGACGCCGCCCATGCGGCTCACCAGATGCGTCGCCCGGCTGCCCAGCACTGCCGCCGTCTGGATGCCGCCGGCCACGCCCACATAGGCACGCGCGCCTTGCACGATGCGCCCGAACTTCAGGCGTTGTCCGGGCCGGACTGGAAACGAAGCGGCCATCGGCACGGGCTGGCCATCGCAGGTCGCTTCGAAATGGGCGCCGGCAATGGCGAGCGTGGTCTCCGCGCCGATGATCATCTCCGGGCCGATCAGCGTGACTTCAAGCGTCGCCGCATCCACCTCGTTGCCGACCAACTGGTTGGCGAGCCGATGTGAGAACGCGTCCATCGGGCCGGCCACCGGCACGCCGAGCGCCTGGTGCCCATACCGTCCCACGTCCTGCACCGTGGTCAGCAGGCCGGGTCTGATGATGTCGAGCGAGCCGAGGCTCATGCGGCGCCGCCCGGTTGCGGCACGAATCGCACGAGGTCGCCCGCCGCCAGCAGGCTCGGCTGCGGGCGGTTCGCGTCGAACATCGCCGCCGGCGTGCGGCCGATCACTTGCCATCCCCCGGGGCTCGCGACCGGGTACACGCCCGTCTGTTCGCCGGCGATCCCGACCGAGCCGGCGGGCACACGCTCCCGGGGCACGCGGTGGCGCGGCGCGGCAATGCGCGAATCCACCCGGCCCATGTAGGCGAACCCGGGAACGAATCCGAGCATGTAGACGCGATACGTTCGCGCCGCATGCCACGCGATCACGTCAGCCGTTGAACACCCGGCAAATGCCGCGACGGCCTCCAGGTCGGGGCCGTATTCGCCGCCGTACGCCACGGGAATCTCGATCGGCGCCCGCGGCGTCACACCTTCGGTCGCGTCCAGCCCGCTGGCATCATCGGCGATGGCCCGTTCGAGGGCGCCGAGGTCGGTTTGCAGCGGGTCGAAATGCACCGCCACCGTGCAGTAGCCGGGCACCACATCGCGGATGCCACGGCCGCCCCGCTGGCGCAGGCGCGACGCCAACGCGATGGCCCGCTCATTCACCACCGGATCAATCACCGGCTCGAACTCGACGAGCAGCATCGAGTCCCCGCATTCGCGGATCTTCATTTCAGCGCGCTCACAAGCTTGCCGTGAATCCCGCCGAAGCCGCCGTTCGACATCACGACAATCACGTCACCCGGGCGGGCTTCCCGCGCGACCGCCTCGACGATGGCGTCCACCGTCGGCAGGTGGCGCGCGGCGACATTCCGGGCGCGCAGGTCCTCCACCAGCCTCGCCTCCGACAGCCGCTGCTCGGCGGGCAGGCTCGATCGGAAGATCGAGGCCAGCACGACCTCATCCGCTCCAGCGAACGCCCGCGCGAAGTCATCCTGGAACACGCGCCGGCAAGACGATGCCGACCGGGGCTCGAAGATGGCCCACAGGCGCCGGCCGGCGGCGGATCGGCGAAGCGCCTTGAGCGTTTCCTCAACCGCCGTCGGGTGGTGCGCGAAGTCGTCGTAGACGGTGATGCCGCGCACCTCGCCGACCACTTCGAGCCGGCGCTTCACGCCCGCGAACGCCGCGAGCCCTCGACGCAGAGCGTTGACGTCGAGGCCGAGGTCGGCGCCCACCGCAATCGCGGCGAGCGCGTTGCGCACGTTGTGCTCGCCCAGCATCGCCATCCGGAACCGGCCGTGAACGCGCGACCCCTGCAGCACGGTGAACGCGGTGTCGGCGCCGCTCTCGATGTCGATCGCCCGCCAATCGGCGGCTGCCGCCAACCCGAACGTCTGGACCCGGCTCCTGGCCAGCGGCGCCAGCGCCGCGGCGTCCGGGCTGTCGAGGCCGAGCAGCGTCAGCCCGCGGCGCGGGACCAGGTTCACCAGCCGCTTGAACGCCAGCCGGACCTCATCGAGATCGGCATAGATGTCGGCATGATCGAACTCGATGTTGTTGACGACGGCGACGTCGGGGAGGTACTTCAGGAACTTGGCGGTCTTGTCGAAGTAGGCGCTGTCGTATTCATCCCCTTCGATGACGAAGGCCTTGCCCTTGCCGATGCGATAGCTCGCTCCGTCCTTGCCGAAGTTCCGCGCGATGCCGCCGACCAGCACGGTGGGGTCGGCGCCGGCGGCGGTCAGCAGCCATCCGGTCAGCGATGTCGTGGTGGTCTTGCCATGGGTGCCGGCGATCACGATCGACTGGGCGTCCCATAGCCAGTGATCCCGGATGGTCTCGGGCAACGAGGCGTACCGCAGGTTCCGATCGAGCACGGCTTCGAGTTCGGCGTTGCCCCTCGAGATGGCGTTGCCGACCACGACCAGGTCCAACGCGCCGGCGACGTGCTCGGGGCGGTAACCTTCGAGCACTGTGATGCCCTCGGCCGCCAGGAAGTCGCTCATGGGCGGATAGACGTGCTCGTCGGAGCCGCTGACGTCGTTGCCGGCCTGCTTGAGCAACGCGGCCAGCGTCGCCATGGCCGTGCCGCACACACCAATCAGATGAATCCGAGCCACTAGGACACCGCCGCTTCTGTGATGACCACGGCCGGTGATCCATCACCGATCACCTGCGCGCGCACGCCGAACGGCAGCGTCCACGTGGCGCCGGCGGTGTGGCCGGATGGGAAGCCGAACAGCACCGGCCCGGCAAACCCGGCCGTGAAGTCGCGCAGCACGTCGCGAATGGCCGGGTCGCCGCCCGGCTCGTCGCATCCGGGGAACTCCCCGAACACCACCGCGCTCGCCCGCCCGAACAGGCCCGCCTGCGCGAGCTGCGTCAGCATGCGGTGAATGCGGTATGGCCGTTCGCCGATGTCTTCGAGGAACAGCGCGCACCCCTGCGGCGCGTCGAACGCCCATGGTGTGCCGAGAGACGAGACCAGCTGCGTCAGCGTGCCGCCGACCAGCCGGCCCACCGCGTGGCCGGCGTGCAGCACCTCGAGCGCCGCCGGGCGCATCTCCCCTGCCGGCTCGCTCGACATCACCACGCGCCTGAACGACGTCTCGTCGTAGGCAGACGGCCCTTTCGACAGCCGGCGATCGATCATCGGTCCGTGAATCGCCGTCAGTCCGTTCAGCAGGTAGAACGACAGGATCGCGGTGATGTCGCTGTAGCCGATCAGCGCCTTCCGGGATTTTCTCAGCAGCGCGGGATCGAGCAGCGGCAGCACCTGCGCGCTGCCATAGCCGCCGCGCATCGCGATCAGCGCGCTAATCGCGGGGTCGGCCCACGCCTGCGCGATCGCCTTGGCGCGGACCTGCGCCGAACCGGCCACGAATCGATCCTTCTCGAACAGCGACTCGTCGAAGACCGCCTCGAGGCCAAGGCGCGCGAGCTCGGCGACGCCCGCCTCGACTTCTTCGCGCGCAAACGAACTGGCCGGTGCGACGAGGGCGACGCGATCGCCCGGGGACAACTGGCGAAGCTTGATCACAGAAAGGCCGCCATTTCGGCGGCAATCAACTGGTGCTCTTCGCGGCCGAGCAACTGGCGCATCTCGCGGGCGCGGCTGGCCGGCTTTCGCCGCTCGCCCATCAGGAACCGTTCCTTCGCCCGCCGCAACCGCAGGAACGCATCGTCACACCGTGCCGGCGTGATGGCGCCGGATTCGACCGCCCTCACCAGGGCTTCGAGGGTCCGCGCCTGCAGGTCGACGTCGCCGCTGCAGACGAGGATGCCGTCACAGCCGGCGCGGATGGCTTCGACCGCAGCCTCGGGGACCGGGTAGCGCGCGCTCACCGCCTTCATCTCGAGATCGTCGCTGAGGATCACGCCTTCGAAGCCCAGTTCGTCCCGCAGCAGCGCTTGCACGACCTTGGGCGACAGCGTTGACGGCCGGTGCTCATCGAGCGACGGCACCAGCACGTGCGCGGTCATGATGAACGCGACCTTTTCAGCCACCGCCGCCCGGAACGGCTCGAACTCGATGGCCCGCAGGCGGTCGGGCGGATGCTCGACCAGCGGCAATTCGAGGTGCGAGTCGGTGTTGGTGTCGCCGTGGCCGGGGAAGTGCTTGCCGCACGCCGCGACCCCGGACTCCTGCAGCGCCTTGATGATCACGCGTCCCAGCCGCGCCACGTCTTCCGCGCGCCCGGCCAGGGCGCGGTCGCCGATGACCGGGTTCTTGGGGTTGGTGTGAATGTCCAGGACGGGCGCGTAGTCGAGCGTGATGCCGACGGCCGACAGCTCGCCGGCCAGCGCCTTCGCGAACCGTTCGGCGAGCGCCTCCCCCTCCTCCCGGCCGGCACGGCCCAAGGTCGCCATCGGCGGCCACGTCGTGAAGGGCTCCTTCAACCGGGCGACGCGGCCGCCTTCCTGGTCCACGCTCACCCACGCCGGCGCCGTCCGGCCCAGCGCTTCGCACTCGGCCGCCAGCTCCGCCACCTGCTCCGGCGCCTCGATGTTGCGGCTGAAGAAGATCAGGCCGCCGAGGTCGAACTCCTTCGCCAGCGATCGCATTTCGACCGGCATGGTGCGGCCGGGAATGCTGCCAATCAGAAATTGTCCGACGTCGCGACGCGTGGCTAGTGGCATAAGTCTGTAGGGCACCCCATAAAAGGGGTGCCCTACAAATTATAATTGCGCCGTGCGAATCTCAGCATCGGCGCCCACACGAATTGATCTGGCGGGCGGCACCATCGATATCTGGCCGTTGTACCTGTTTCACCCCGGCGCACAAACGCTCCATATCGCCATCAGCCTCAGGGCGCACGCGTGGATCGAGCCGCGACCGGACGGCCGCATCGAGCTGGTCTCGGAAGACACCGACCGCCAGGTGAACCTGTCGGCCGATCAGCTCCGGGACGATGAGACGCTGCCGCTGCTCGGCCGGCTGGTGCACCGGTTCGACGCGCACGGCCTGCGCCTGACCACGCGCGGGGAGTCGCCCGCCGGCGCCGGCATCGCCGGCTCCTCGGCGCTCAACATCGCCATTTGCGGCGCCCTGGCGCACTTCGGGCACCACGACCTCGACCCGGAAGCGCTGATGGAGATCGCCAAGGACGTGGAGGCCCAGGTCATCCACGTGCCCACCGGCCTGCAGGACTATCGGCCGGCCATGTATGGCGGCATCGCCGCCCTCGAGCTGAATGCGGGCCGTCCAACCAGGGTTCCCCTCGACGTCGATCCCCAGGCGCTGGAACAACGGTTGGTCCTCTGCTACACGGGCGAACCCCGCAACTCCGGCACCAACAACTGGGACATCACCAAGCGCCACATCGACGGCGACCGCCACGTGTTTGACTGTTTCGAGCGCATCCGCGACACCGCCGCCGAAATGCGGGCGGCCCTGGCCCGGGGCGACTGGGACGCGACCGCGCGCTGCCTGGCGACCGAGTGGGGCAACCGCAAGCGCCTGGCGCCAGGAGTGACGACGCCCGCGATCGAGAACTTGATCGCGCGCGCCACCGCGGCCGGCGCACTGGGCGCCAAGGTGTGCGGCGCCGGCGGCGGCGGATGCCTCGTGTGCATGGCGCCACCGGAGCAGGTGCCGGCCGTGCGCGAAGCCCTCGCTGACGGTGGGGCCCGGCTGCTGGACTTCCACATCGAGACCACCGGCTTGAGCGTCGTCGAAGAATGACCACTCCCCTGCCCGCGCCGCTGGATAACCACGCCATCGCGCGCGCCCTCCAGGAGATCGCCGACCTCCTGGAGCTAAAAGGCGAGAACCCGTTCAAGATTCGCGCCTACCGCAACGGCGCCGACGTCGTGGCCCATGCCGCCGAAGCCGCGGCCGGGCTCGACGAGGCCGGACTTCGCGCGTGGCCGGGCATCGGCAAGGATCTCGCCATCCGCATTCGTGAGATTGCGCTGACCGGCACTTGCGAAGTGCGGAGGGAACTGCTGAAGGAGTTCCCCGAGACTCTACTCGACGTCTTGCGCTTGCAGGGCGTGGGCCCCAAGACGGTGGCGCTCCTCTACCGCGAGCTGCACATCACGAGCCTCGAAGACCTCGGCCAGGCGGCGAGGGCCGGCCGCATCCGCGGCATCAAGGGCATGGGCGCCAAGAAAGAGGAACTGATCCTCAAGGCGCTGGACGAGCGCCAGCGGCATGCGGGCCGCCATCTCCTGGCCAGGGCCAGCGGCGTGGCGGAAGCCCTGGTGGCGTACCTGACCACGCACGCGCCGGCCGCGACCATCGTCACGGTGGGCAGCGTGCGGCGCGGCGCCGAGACCAGCGGCGACCTCGACATTCTCGCCACCGGGGCGGACACCGCCCTGGCGGATGCCTTTGTCGCCTACCCCGCCGTCGAGCGCGTACTGGGCCACGGCCCCACGAAGGCCAGCGTGCTGCTGCGTGGCGGATACCAGGCCGACCTTCGCATCGTGCTGCCGGATCAGCGCGGCGCGGCGCTGCAATACTTCACGGGATCAAAGGCGCACAACATCGCGCTCCGCGACCGCGCCCTCGAACGCGGCTGGAAGCTGAACGAGTACGGCCTCTTCGACGCGCATGAGACGGCGATTGCCGGCGCCACCGAGGAGGGCATCTACGAGGCGCTCGGCCTGGCGTGGATTCCGCCTGAGCTCCGCGAGAACCGCGGCGAGATCGAAGCCGCCGGCGACGCCACCCTGCCCAGCCTGATCACGGCCGCCGACCTGCGCGGCGATGTCCACATGCACACCACCGACTCGGACGGCCGCGAGAGCCTCGAGGCCATGGTCGCGGCCGCTCGCGCACGCGGTCTGCAGTACATCGCGATTACCGATCACACCCAGTCGCTGGCGATGACCAACGGCCTGGATGACGACCGCACCTTCGCGCAGGCTGAGCGGATCCGCGCCTACGCCAGGTCCTTGACCGGGTTCGCGGTGCTCGCCGGCATCGAGTGCGACATCCTGGCCGACGGCCGCATGGACCTGGCCGACGATTGCCTGGCCGCGCTCGACATCGTGGTGGCCTCGGTCCATTCCGCGCTCCAGCAGGACGAGGCGGAGATGACCGCGCGCGTCATCAAGGCCATCGAGCACCCGTCGGTGGACATCATCGGGCACCTCACCGGCCGCATGCTGTTGCGCCGCGAGCCGTCGCGCCTCAACATCGAGAAGGTGATCGACGCCGCGGCTGCCAACGGCGTCGCGCTCGAGATCAACTCGCAGCCGTACCGGCTGGACGTCTCCGACAGCCACGCCCGCCTGGCCCGCGATCGCGGCGTCAAGATCGCGATCAATTCCGACGCCCACGAGGTGGACGCGCTCGGCTACGTCCGCTGGGGCGTGCTGACGGCGCGCCGGGCCTGGCTCGGCAAGGATGACGTGATCAACACGCTGCCACTGGCGCAATTCCGCAAGGCCCTGCGGCGGAATCGAGGATAGAGAGCCCACGTTGGGGTCAGACCCCTCGCGGGCACGACTTGCTCGGGGTCAGACCCCGTATAATCCCTGCATGGATCCCGTCGCGGAAATCAAGAAGCTCTACTACGGCGCCACCAAGGCCACCATCCAGAGGGACGTCGAACGGGCCATCGACCTGCTCAAGACGCTGCCGACGGAAGAGGAGCGTGAGCGCGTCGCCGTGTATATGGATGGACTGTCGCAGATGCGGTCGGAGTGGTCCGCCTCCGCTCGCCCGAAGGCTGGCGAGCTTCGGCGAGAGCCCGCCGAAGCGGCCTCCGGCCGCGCAGGCGGCTCGCAGGCGGCGCGGGGCGGCGTCTCTACTTCCGAGGCGCGCTCAGGCGCTTCCGGGCCGCGAGGCGCAGCGCCTCCGCGATATTCCGGTCCGCCGAAAGCCTCTTCACGTCGCCCTCGGTAAGGCGCTGCATCAGGTTTATCGACATCGCGACCGGCGTCTTCGAGTTCTTGACCAGGCTGAGCACCACGCTGTAGTTCTTGGTCCACGCGCGGCTTGACGCGATGGTGCGGAGAATATCCTCGGAGACGTTCCCCATCTTGGCGAAGGCCTCGACCTCGGCATCGTTCACTTTCGGGCAGCTGAGCACCGCCGAGGCCACCATCCGGTTGGGGTCGCGAATCAGGACCGCCCGCATTTCCCGCGTGCCCTTCATGGCGCACTTCACCTTTTCCGGTACGCTCATCGAGGCCAGCCGCTGCGTGAAGGTCTGCGCCGTCTCGCCTTCCAACTGGTCGTAGCTCATGCCCGAGTCGTCGGTGTCGATGAGGGGCTCGTCGAAGTCGGGCGCGGGGGTGTCGGACAGCGTGATGCCCCGGTGGATGAAGAACTCGCGGAGCTCGGTCGGGACGTCCGAGCGCGCGATGAAACTGCCGATCAATTCGGCGGGCAGCGTCTTGAGGGTGGCCTCGGCGGTGTCGCGAATCTCGGTGTCGGCGTCTGACGAGAGGATCATCAGGATGCCGAGTTGCTCGAGGGGCCGCGGCGCCACCGCGCCCTGGGCGGCCAGCAACCGCACGTCGCGCGCCACTTCACCGCGCCGGAAGAAATCCAGCAGCGGCGTGCGTAGACCGGCTTCCATCAGTAGCGAACCAGAAAGTCCTCGTAGTCGTCGCGGCCGATCCGGACCGACAGCACCTCGCCAGGTGCGCCAAGGAGCCGGCCGGCCTGGCCGTTGATGCTGAACTGCACGGCCGAGGCGTTGTCGCCCAGCAGCAGCAGTTCTTCACCCAGTTCGAGCGGGACGCTCTCGCCTTGTTCGACCGTGCGCCCCAGCACTTCGCGGCCGTCGGCGACAATCCGCAACTGGCAGCGCGACGAGATGGTCAGGGTGACCACGACGGGCCGCGGCAACATCACCGAGGCTTCGGTGAAGCCGCCGGCCGGCAGCACTTCGGACTGAAACCTGGCGGGCAGCGGCGGCGCCGCTTCGACGACCGTCGCCACGTTGGTGGCACGAATCGATGGCCAGCCGAAATAAGTCACGCCCGCCAGCAGGGGCAGCACCGCGCCCACAATCGTCAGGACCTTCTGGAACGATCGCGACGGCTCCGGTGTCACCACGACGGCCGCCGAGACCGGCGACGGCAAGTCATCGGGATGCGCGGCCGTGAAGTCGCGCAGCATCTGTTCGGGATTGAGGCCGACCTCGCTGGCCACGGCGCGAACGATCGCGCGGCGGTAGATGCCTTCGGGCAAGGCCGAGACGCACCCGCCCTCCAACGCTTCGATGGTACGTACGGACAGCTTCGTCGTGTCGGCGAGCTGGCGACAAGACAGGCCTTTCGCCTCGCGGGCCTGCTTCAGTCGCTTGGCCGGATCGAGCGTGCGTTGCATGGCTGCAGCGGCGATGGACGGACGTTGGTTAATTGCCAGAACTGCCTATCTTTCAAGGGGGCAGACGGACATCTTAAGAAACCGGGTGTGCAGAGTCAAACCCCAAACGCATCACCATGACCCGTTTCTGCACAAACTCATCCATGCGAGCACCGGGGTCTGGAAGGAAGGCCCCGATCGCCGCCAAGCCGGCTGCGCCACTAGCTGCCACGAGAGGAATTGATGGCAGGTCCACTCCGCCGATGGCGAGGACCGGCCGACCGGCAGCCGCCGACACCACACCCGCCAATCCGTCCCAGCCAAGGCACACCGCCGACGGCTTCGACACCGTCGGCAACACCGTTCCGGCAATGAGGTAGTCGGCATCTGCCGCGGCCGATGCCGCGGCCTGACCGTGAATGGATCGGCCCACCAGGAAGCCGGCAGGCGACAGCCGCCGGGCGGCGGCCGTCGTGAAGGACCGCTCCTTCAGGTGAACGCCCGCGGCCCCGGTCACCAGCGCCACGTCGAGCCGATCGTTCACCAGGATCCGGCTGGACGTGTCCCGGGTATCAGCAACGACCAGCCGCACAAGGTCCGCGAGGGCCCTCGCCTCCAGGTCCGGCTCCCGCACCTGCACCAGGTCCACACCGGCGGCCGCGGCGGCACGAATCAGTGCCCTGAGCGCGTCGATCCAGTCCCCGGGTCCCACGCCGAGCGCGGCGCCCAGCCGGCGGCGGTCGGTCACCAGGCACAGGATCATGCCGGGTCGTCGTCTGCTGGCTTGGCCGGCCGCGCCCCGAACAGGTCAGAGAGCTCGACCAGGGCCGCGCCGAGGTTGACAATGCCGAGGCCGCTGATGGCGCCGCGGGCGTAGTTGCTGGTGAGCAGCGCCTTGATCGCCGGCGACCACTCGACAAAGTAGTTGCGTTCCCAGAAGGCGGACCACGGGATCAGCACCAGCAGGAGTCCTGTTTCGAGCAGGAGCGCCACGAAGAGGAGCCGCCTGAACAGAAATCAGCCCCGGGCCTGGACTTTAGAGAGCCGGTCGATGCGCCCGGACACGTCGCGGTAGCCGCCCGACTCGGATTCAAGCTCGACGAACACCGCCAGCGCGCGCGAGTGCTCCCCCACCGCTTCAAGCGTCTGGGCGAGGTCGTACAGCAGAGCGCGCCCGGCCTCGGCCGTGGGGGCCGGCGCCTCGGCGGCGCGCTCCAGCCACTCGATGGCGTTGGCGGTCTCCTTGCGATCCAGGTACAGCCGTCCGAGCATCGAGGCGGCATCGAACCGCTGTCGTGGCGAGCTCGACGCGCCCTCCAGCGCCTTAATGGCGTCTTCGATCATGCCCATCTCGTGATACGTCAGCGCCAATCGGTATTGTTCCGCGGCGGCCTCTTCCGACGACTGGCGGCTCGACTCGTCACGCAGGCCGCGGAACACCTGGTCCAGCGAGCGCGGCGGGGGCGGCGTCAACACCGGGGGCGGCAACGGCGCCGGCGCTTCCTCGAGCGCGTCGCTCAAGTCGATTTCGATCGCGCCGAAGTCGGTGAACGACGGTTCGGCCGCCTCGGCGGCCCTGGCTGCCGGCGGCTTGGCTCTGGGTGGCGCCGGCGGCGCCTCGACCCGCGGCGGCGGCGTGTCGAACGACATCCCCTCGTTCAAGTCCATCTTCTCGCTGGCGAGGAACGGGCTGTCGCCGCTCAAGCGATCGGCGATGATCGCGTCGGGATCGCTTTCCCCCAGCATCACCAGCGCGCGGCGGAAGCGATCGAGATTGGCGCGGTTCCACGGCTCACGCGCGACGAGGTCTTCGCTGATGATGCGCGCTTCCAGGCCGCGGCCGACTTCGAGGTAGGCATCGGCCAGCTGCGCCTGCGCCTCGTACATCGTGGCCTCGAGCCCGCCGTCCACGCAGATTTCGACCAGGCGCATGAGCGCCACCAGGTGGCTCGGCACGCGGATCGTGAACTCGTGCAGCGACACCGCGGCGGCGGCGTAGTCGCCGTCGGCAAGCGCGGCGTCGGCCACCGCGTCGATGCACTGATACCCGGCCTCCGGATTCGACTCGGCGAGCCGGCAGCCGACCACCACCGCGGCCTGCGCCTGGTTGCGATCGAGCGTCAGCGCCTGGATGATGGCGGCGCGGCCTTCGGCGAACCGGCCGGCGGTGAGTTCCATCTCGCCGAGCGTGATCCACAGCTTCGGGTCGCTCCCGGCCGTCTCCGCCGAGAGGTAGGTGCGGGCCTTGTCGAGGTCGCCGCGTGCCACGTAGGCCAGCGCGAGGCCGGCCCGGACGTCGAGGTCCGACGGGTCTGCCGCGGCCACCTCGCCCAGCACGTCGAGGGCGGCATCGCCCTGCCCGGTCCGCTCGAAGGCGGCGGCCACCTGCTTCAGTTCGGCGACGCCGCTTGCGACCTTGCGTGCCAGCTCGGGGGTGTTCCCCGACAGGTACGCGCCAAACAGCCTGGTGCGCGTGTCGTCATCCGAGCTGTCGAGGTCAAAGGCGGCCTGCAGGGCGGTCAGCGCCTCGGCGCCGCGGTCCTGCTTCTCGTAGCGCACCGCCACGTCGCGGAACTCGCGGAGGGCCGTGGCCGCGTCACCGGTCTCGGCCGCCAGTTGCGCCGCCTTCATGCGGGCTTCGAGGTCGTCCGGATCGAGGGTGCCAAGGCGAATGGCGATTTCGGCCGCGCCCTTGCGGTCGCCGCGCGCCTTACGGCGATCGGCCACCGCCTGGAAGTACTGCTTGGCGTCGGCGAGCGTGCCCTGGCGGGCGGCGAGGTCGCCCGACTGCAGCAAGGCATACTCGTCGTCCGGCTTGAGCTTGAGGACCTTCTTGAAGAGCGCCGCAGCCTTCGGGTAGAACCCCTCGGCGGCGAGGTGGTCGGCAATGCGGGTGAACTGCTGGAGACCCTTGTCTAGCTGGTTGGCGCGTACGTAGAGATCGCCAAGCGCATTGGCGCTGTTCCAATCACGGGGCTGGGCCTCGACGACCTTGACGTACTCCGCGATGGCCACATCGATGCGGCCCTGTCGCAGTGCTTTTTCCGCGCTCTTGAGCGCCCCTTCACGATCGAACGGCGGCACTTTGTACGGCCCTCACGCAATGGTATCAAACAGCGACGCCGGCCTGAATGTCCGCCGGTGCTGCGGCGAATAACCAAACCGGGCCACGGCCGACAAGTGCTCGGCCGTCGCGTACCCCTTATGTCGGTCGAAACCGTATCTCGGGTCAGCGGCGTGGAGCTCTTGCATCATTCGATCCCGGGTCACTTTGGCGACGATTGACGCCGCGGCAATGGCCGACGAGCGGCGATCGCCGCCAATGACGCCGCGCTGGGCCATCGGCAATGACGGAATTCGAAACGCATCTACCAAAACCGCATCTGGCAGGGGGGCCAGCGCGAGCACGGCCCTCCGCATGGCCTGCAGCGTGGCCTGATGAATGTTGATGCGGTCGATCTCGCCGGGCGTCACCGAGACCACGGCCCAGGCGACCGACTTCGCGACAATTTCTTCGTGCAACCGCTCGCGGTGCGCGGCGGTCAGCGCCTTCGAGTCGGCCAGGCCGTCGATGCGCCGATTCGGGTCGAGGATGACCGCGCCGGCCATCACCGGCCCGGCCAGGCATCCCCGCCCCACTTCGTCCACGCCCGCCACGCACACGAAACCATAGCGCCGAAGCGCGTTCTCGATGGTGCGGCGGGCGGAGACCTTGCGCACTACGACGTCTTCTTGACTTCCTTCATGCGGGCGGCCTTGCCCTTGAGGTCGCGCAGGAAGTACAGCTTGGCGCGGCGGACCTTGGCGGAGCGCAGCACTTCGATCTTGGAAATCGTCGGCGAGTGGAGCGGAAAGATGCGCTCCACGCCCTGGCTGAACGACACCTTGCGCACGGTG
Organism: Vicinamibacterales bacterium; assembly: GCA_041659285.1. Lineage (NCBI taxonomy): Bacteria > Pseudomonadati > Acidobacteriota > Vicinamibacteria > Vicinamibacterales > Vicinamibacterales bacterium. Next base: position 44,024 of record JBAZYO010000019.1, read on the forward strand.
AACGTCGCGCGATTGCCGCCGCGGCGAATGCCGATGACCACACCCTCGAAAATCTGGATGCGTTCCTTGTCGCCTTCCTTCACGCGCACGTGCACGCGCACCGTGTCGCCGGCCTTCATGCGGGGCCGCTCGACCAGTTGCGCCTTCTCAACCATCTCCATCGCAGTCATCACTTGCTCCTTTTGCTCAACCACTCTTGTTCATCGGCATCGAGCGCCGCAGCCGCCAGCAGCTCCGGCCGCCGTTCGGCCGTCCGCGCCAGCGCCGCGTGGCGCCGCCACCGGCGAATCTCGCCGTGGTGCCCGGACAACAACACGGCGGGCACCTGCCGTCCTTCGAATTCCGCGGGTCTCGTGTAGTGCGGGTAATCGAGCAGCCCGCGCGTAAACGAATCCCCTTCCACCGACTGCTCGTCGCCGACCACGCCGGGGACCAGCCTCGCCATCGCGTCAACGACGGCGAGCGCCGGGATTTCGCCTCCCGACAGCACGTAGTCGCCGATCGACAGCTCTTCAGTCGCCAGCGCCTCGCGCACCCGCTCGTCGATGCCCTCGTAGCGCCCGCACAGCAGCACGACGTGGCCCAGCCCCACCAGCCGCCGGGCGCCGGCCTGCGTGAACGGCACGCCCGCCGGCGTCAGCACCACCACCGCATCCGGCGTTCCGCGGCGGTCGCGAATCGCGGCGAGCGCGGCGAAGAACGGCTCGGGCTTCATCACCATGCCCGGCCCGCCGCCAAACGGCACGTCATCGACGACGTGGTGCTTGTCCGTCGTGTAGTCCCGGAGATTGTGGACCTCGACGTCGATCAGTCCACTGCTGCGAGCCCGGCCCACCACGCCTTCCGCGAGGCCGGCTTCGACCATGCGCGGAAAGATCGTGATGACGTCGACCTTCACCGCCAATCCCCGTTCAGTTCCAGCAGCCCAGCGGGCGGCCGCACCGTAATTCGTCTCGCCGCGATGTCCACCGTGCAAATCGCGTCGGCCAGCGGGATCAGCAGTTCGCTCCGCTTGCCGGCCACCACCAGTCGCGGCTGCGCGGTGTTGCTGTGCACGTCCGTCACCCGGCCAACCGTTTCGCCGCCCTCGGTGACCACCTCGCACCCAATCAGGTCGCGGTGGAAGAACTCACCCTCTGGCAGCAGTTCCGCATCGACTTCGTCGGTGCGCAGCTCCTGGCCGGCCAGCAGCTCCGCATCGTTCATCGAGCCCACCCCGGCGAACAGGATCACCGGGCGGCCCTGGTGCAGCCGCATGGTGACGACTTCGAGCGTGGACGGCGTGCCGTCCTTCCGCCGGGTCCACAACCGGGCACCTTTCCGGAACCGCTCCTCCGGGAAGTCGGTCTCCGGGTTGACGATTACCTCGCCGCGATTCCCGTGCGTGCGCGCCACGACGCCCACCAGGATCGCGTCATCCCATTCCACAGGATCTAGCTGCGGCCGGTTTGATCGCGAATGTCGAGGCTGACGCGCTTGTCGTCGGCCTCGGCGGCGCTCGACAGCAACGTGCGCAGCGCCGCCGCGGTGCGGCCCTGCCGGCCGATGACGCGGCCGAGGTCGCCCGAGGCGACCTGCAGTTCATACACCGTCGCGCCGCGGCGCTCCGATTCGCGCACGCTCACGGCGTCGGGCTGGTCGGCCAGCGCCCGCGCCACGGCTTCGATGAGGCCCTTGAGGTCCGCCACGGCCGCACCTATGCCGTCGGGGCCACGGGCTGCGCCGTCACCGGCTCAACCACGGCGCCACGGTCGCGGGTCAGGTGCTTGGCCAGCAGCGTGCGGACCGAGTCCGACGGGCGGGCGCCCTGCTTGATCCAGTGGCTGACACGGTCCTTGTCGATTTCGACCACGGCCGGCTTGCTGCGGGGGTTGTAGAAGCCGAGCACCTCGATGTACTGGCCTTCCTTCTTCGAGCGGGCTTCCGAGACCACCACGCGGAAAAAGGGACGCTTCTTGGAACCGGTGCGACGCATACGAATCGACAGCATTGTGAACTCTCTAACAGCGGCACGACGAGGCCGCGCTTCTAGGTTAACGACTTACTTCATCAGACTGAACGGGCCTTTGCGCTTCTTCTTCTTCGGCGCCGCGGCGATGGGGTCGCCCGTCATCTGCCCCACCATCTTCAGCATCCGCTGCATTTCCACGAACTGCTTGAGCAGCCGGTTGACGTCTTCCACCGTCGTGCCGCTGCCCTTCGCCACGCGCTTGCGGCGGCTCCCATCGAGGATGTCCGCCTGCTTCCGCTCCGCCGGCGTCATCGAGTTGATGATCGCCTCGATGCGCGAGAGCTGCTTCTCGTCCGGCTTCTGGCCGGCCAGTTCCTTCATGCCGCCCATGCCGGGCAGCATGCCCATGATCTTCTCGAGCGGGCCCATCCGCTTCAGCATGCGCAGCTGATCGCGGAAGTCTTCCAGCGTAAATCCGCCCTTGCGGATCTTCGCTTCCAGCTTCTCGGCGTCGCCCCGGTCGATGACCTCTTCGGCCTTCTCGATCAGCGACAGCACGTCGCCCATGCCGAGCATGCGCGACACGAACCGGTCGGCGTGGAACGGCTCGAGGTCTTCGAGCTTCTCGCCGCTGCCGACAAACGCAATCGGCACACCGACCACCGACACCACCGAGAGCGCCGCGCCACCGCGCGCGTCGCCGTCGATCTTCGTCAGGACCACGCCGGTGACGCCGATCTGCGCGTTGAACTCGCCCGCGCTCTTGATCGCGTCCTGCCCGGTCATCGCATCCGCGACGTAGAGCAGGTCGGTCGGCCCCGACACGTCCTTGATCGCGACCAGCTCCTTCATGAGCTCGTCGTCGATGTGCAGCCGGCCCGCCGTGTCGACGATGACCACGTCGTTGCCGACCGCCCTGGCCTCGGCGAGCGCGCTCTTGGCGCGCGACACCGGGTCCATGTTCCCGACCGGGTCGTGCACCCGCACGCCGGCCTGCGCCGCGACGATGGCCAGCTGCTGGATGGCCGCCGGCCGCCGCACGTCGGTCGAGACGACAATCGGGTGGCGCCCCTGCTTCACCAGCCACTTGGCCAGCTTGCCCGTCGTCGTCGTCTTGCCCGAGCCCTGGAGCCCGAGCATCAAAATCACGCGCGGCCGGGCCGACGATTCCGTCAGGCCGCCCTTGGCATCCCCGAACAGGGCGAGCAGTTCATCCCGAACGATCTTGATGACCTGCTGGCTCGGTGTCAGGCTCTTGAGAACCGCCTGATCCATCGCCCGATCGCGCACGCGATCGACGAATGCCTTGACGACCTTGAAGTTGACGTCGGCCTCGAGCAACGCCATCCGGATTTCCCGGAGGACGTTCTCCACCGTCGCCTCGGTGAGACGTGTTTCTCCCTTGATGGACTGGAAGACGTCCTGGAGGCGATTGCTGAGCGCGTCGAACATGGGCCATCACGGCAGAGGCCAACCTCCGCCGCGCAAACCCTTATCCTACATGAACTTCAGAAGAACGGTCAAACCGACGTGAGGCGGTGGCCGAGCTTCTCCTTCTTGACCTTCAGGTACTTGCGGGTCGTGTCGGAGGCCGCAATCTCCAGCGGCAGCGTGGACGACACGGCGAGGCCGTACCCTTGCAGGCCCACGAACTTGCGGGGATTGTTGGTGAGCAGCCTCATGGTCCTGACCCCCAGATTCCTGAGGATCTGGGCGCCAATGCCGTAGTCGCGCTGGTCGGGTTTGAACCCCAGGCGCTCGTTGGCTTCCACCGTGTCGAGACCCTGATCCTGGAGGAAATAGGCCCGAATCTTGTTGGCGAGGCCAATGCCCCGCCCTTCCTGGTTGAGATACAGCAGCACGCCGCGGCCCTCGGCCGCAATGCGCCGCATGGCGGCATCGAGCTGGTCGCCGCAATCACACCGGGCCGAGTGGAAGACATCCCCGGTGAGGCACTTCGAGTGCACGCGGACCAGCACGTCGCGGCCGCTGGTGATGTCGCCGGCGACCAGGGCAATGTGGGTCATGCCGTCGATCAGGCTGTTGTAGGCGTGGATGCGGAAGGGCCCGTATTCGGTCGGCAGCTCCGCTTCCGCGACCTTCTCAACCAGGCCTTCGGTCTGCATCCGGTGCCGGATCAAATCGGCCACGGTGATCATGAGCAGCTTGTGCTTGCGCGCGAACTTCACCAGCTCGGGCACCCGCGCCATGGTGCCGTCGGCCTTGGCGATCTCGCAGATCACGCCGGCCGGCGTCAGCCCCGCCATGCGCGCCAGGTCCACGGCCGCTTCGGTCTGCCCCGCGCGCACCAGCACGCCGCCTTCGCGGGCGCGCAGCGGGAACACGTGGCCGGGACGCGCCAGGTCCGCCGCCTTGGTCGTGGGGTCGATGGCGGCCAGCACGGTGGTGGCGCGGTCGTGGGCCGAAATGCCGGTGGAGGTTCCGCGCTTGGCCTCGATGCCGATGCAGAAGGCGGTCTCGAACTGCGTCGAGTTCATCTGCTGCGGGACCTGCAGCGGGATGCTCAGCTCGTCGAGGCGGGCCGCGGTCATCGGCATGCAGATCAAGCCGCGGCCGTGGGTCATCATGAAGTTGATCACTTCGGGCGTGACGTGCTCGGCGGCGATCGTCAGGTCGCCTTCGTTCTCGCGGTCTTCGTCGTCGACGACAATGACCATCTCGCCGCGACGGATCGCGGCCACCGCCGACTCGACGGCCGCAAACGGCGTCTTCGACCTGGCCCCTTTGGCGATCTTGATCTGTCTCATGATTTCCTGAGTTCCATTGCCCGCACGACGTACTTCCCGATCATGTCGCACTCGAGGTTGACCTTGTCCCCGGCGCGCAGCGACTTCAGCGTGGTGTTCGCCCACGTGTAGGGCACCACCTGGACATCGAACTGGCGTTCGCCCAGTCCGGCCACCGTGAGGCTGATTCCGTCCACCGCGACCGAACCCTTGCGGATGAAGTAGGCCGCCAGCGCCGGCGGAAAGCCGATGGTCAGCCAATGCGATTCGGCCTCCGGACGCGCGTCTTCGATGGTGCCGACGCCGTCCACGTGCCCGAGCACGAAGTGGCCATCCATCCGGCCGTCGAAGCGCAGCGGCCGTTCGAGGTTCACGGCCTGACCGCGCTGCAGGGACCCGAAGGTGGTGACGCGGGCGGTTTCGGGCCCAACGTCGGCCAGCACGTGCTCGCCGTCGATCAGGATCACCGTGAGGCAGACGCCGTTCACGGCCAGGCTGTCGCCCAGTTTCATCTGCGAGGCCAGCGGGGTGTGAATCCGCACGCGATGCCCGTCGCCGGTGCCCTTCACCTCCGACAGCGTGCCGACCGCCTCAACGATGCCCGTAAACATCTGATTCCATCCAAGCGTCCGGCCCGAGTGTCTCAACACGCACTGGTATCAGCTGCGACAATGGGACCGGTATTCCGTCGAAGAACCTGGCGCCCTGCTCACCCAGTATGGTGGGCGCCACAATCACGTGCATGCGATCGACGATGCCGGCCTGCCAGGCGGCCGCGTGCATGGCCCCGCCACCCTCGAGCAGCAGGGTGGAGATGTCCCAGGCCAGCAGGGCGCGCACATCGGTGCGGAGATCCCCGGTGCCGTCCACGACCGTGGCGCCGGCCGCCTCGAGCGCGTGGACGCGATCGCGCTCACGCGCGGCTGCGATTGCCGTCGTCATTATTATGACCGGCCCGGCGTCGAGCGTCGAGAAGAGCCGGGCGGTGGGCGGGGTCCGGAGCCGGCGGTCGAACACGACGCGGGCCAGGGAACGCAACCGAAAGCAGTCCCGTGCAGTCAGGAGCGGATCGTCGGCCAGCACCGTGCCGGACCCGACGGCCACGGCATCGACCGCGCCGCGCAGGCGCTGCGTGCGCCGGTTGGCCTCGCCCGAGGTCAGCGGCGTGCGCACGCCGGGCGCAGCCGCGATCTTCGAGTCCAGGCTCGTGGCCGCCTTCACGATGACCATCGGGCGGCCCTCGGTCTGGACGATGGCGAAGGCGCGATTCAGGCGAGCCGCCTCATTCCCGAGCAGGCCGACGTCCACCTGGATGCCGTGCGCCCGCAACCGCTCAAAGCCCGTGCCGCTGACCAGCGGATTGGGATCCTGCATGGCCGCGACCACGCGGGCCACGCCGGCGTCAATGATCCGGCTCGTGCACGGTCCAGTCCGGCCATGATGGCAGCACGGCTCGAGCGTCACGTAGAGCGACGCGCCGCGCGCGCGCGCGCCGGCCTCTTCCAGCGCGAAGACCTCGGCGTGCGGGTCTCCAGCGCGGGGATGCCGGCCCTGCCCCACCACCACGCCGTCAGCGGTGACCACGACGGCGCCGACCATCGGGTTGGGCGTGGTCACGCCCTCGGCCCGGCGGGCGTGGAACAACGCACGGCGCATGTAGTCCGCGTCGCTCACCATTTCTCTTGGAAGATGGCGTCCACGTACTCGCGCGGCGAGAACGGCAGCAGGTCATCGACCGCCTCCCCGACACCGACGTAGCGAATGGGGAGCTTGAGGTCGTGGGCGATCGCGACGGCGATGCCGCCCTTGGCCGTGCCGTCGAGCTTGGTGAGCACGATGCCGGTGACGCCAGCCACGGCGGTGAACTCGCGCGCCTGCGCCAGGCCGTTCTGGCCGACGGTCGCGTCGAGGATGAGCAGGACCTCGTGCGGCGCGCCGGGGACTTCGCGGCTGGCGACGCGGCGGATCTTGTCGAGCTCGTTCATCAGGTTGGTGCGCGTATGCAGGCGTCCGGCGGTGTCCACCAGCACCACGTCGCGCTGGCGTGCCTTCGCGGCCGTGACGGCGTCGAACACCACGGCGGCCGGATCCGAGCCTTCGCGGGCGCGAACCATGTCCACGCCGGCCCGGTCGGCCCAGATCTGCAGCTGATCCACGGCCGCGGCGCGGAACGTGTCGGCCGCGCAAATCAGCGGCGACAGGCCGTCGCGCTTCATCTGGTTCGCGAGCTTGCCGATGGTGGTGGTCTTGCCGACGCCGTTGACGCCGACAATCAGCACCACGTGCGGCCTGGCGGTGGGCGGCGGCGTCGCCGGCGTCGCTTCGAACACCCGCAGCATTTCCTGCTTCACGAGGTCTCGCAGGCTCTCGCCGCGGCGCTGGCGCCGGCTGACCGCCGATACGATCTCGGTCGTGGCGGCGACGCCGACGTCGGCCATCAACAGCACCTCTTCGAGCGCCTCGGCGGTTTCCACGTCGACGTCGCGCGTGCGCGCGTCCGCGGAATCGGCCCTGCGGACGATGTCTTCGAACTTGCCCACGAGCTGCTGCGTGGTCCGCTGCAGCCCCTGCTTCAACTTGTCAAACAGTCCCATCTACACGTGTTCCAGCTTCTGCTTGCGGCCCATGAGGTTGCGAATGGCATCGCGCGGGTCGGTCCGCCCCGCGAGCACGTCCGACATTTCCTGGGCGATTGGGAGTTCGATGCCGACGCGCGCGCTCAACGCCAGCGCGGCCTCGGTGGTGCGGACGCCCTCGGCCACCATCTTGGTGCGCGCCAGGATGTCGGCGAGCGACTCGCCGCGCGCCAGGGCGATGCCGACCTGCCGATTGCGGCTGAGGTCGCCGGTGCAGGTGAGCACCAGGTCGCCCAGACCGGCGAGGCCGGACAAGGTGTCACGCTGCCCGCCGAGGCACACCGCCAGGCGCGAAATCTCGGCCAGCCCGCGCGTGATCAGCGCCGCCAGCGCGTTGTGCCCGAGGCCGAGCCCTTCCACCACGCCCGCGGCGATGGCGATGACATTCTTCAAGGCGCCGCCGATCTCCACTCCCACGACATCGCTGCTGCCGTAGAGCCGCAGCGCCTGCGAGCGGAAGTGCGCCTGGATCATCTCGACCGCGGCCGACGACTCGCCCGCCGCGACCATCGCCGTCGGCAACTCGCGCGCCAGTTCAATCGCGAAGCTCGGTCCCGACAGCACCACGATGCTGCACCCGGCCGGGAACTCCGCGCGCATCACTTCCGACAGGCGCAGCAAGGACCCTTCTTCAAGGCCCTTGGCGGCGCTCACCAGCGTGCAGCTGTCCGGCACCAGCGCGCTGGCGGCCCGCGCGACGGCGCGCAAGCCGTGCGACGGCACCGCCATCACCACGAACTCCGCGCCGGTGACGGCGTCGGCCAGCACGCTGGTGGGCTGCAACGCCGGCGGCAGCTCGATGCCGGGCAGGTACAGCGCGTTGGTTCGCGTCGCCACCATGTGGTCCGCGAGCGCGGCATCGCGCGCCCACAGGCGCACGTCGTGGCCGGTGTGGGCCAGGTGCACGCCGAGCGCGGTTCCCCAACTTCCCGATCCCAACACCCCGATGGTGTGTGTCATGTTCCTAATGCGCGTTCCGTGCGCGTCCACAAGCGGGCAAGGTTGCCGCGGTGGCGAAAGAGGATGAGGGTCGCCACCACCGTGGTGCCAATGTCAACGGACCGCAGCCCCGGCGTGGACCACTCGATCACCGGCAGGAGCACGGTGGCCACGATCGATCCGAGGGAGACCAGCCGCGTGCGCGCCACGGTGACGCCAAACGCCGCGGCCGCGATTGCGGTGGGCCACGGCGCCAGCACACCAAACACGCCGCTGGCCGTCGCCACGCCCTTGCCGCCCTTGAACCCCAGCCACACCGGATAGATGTGGCCGATCACGGCGGCGACGCCCGCCGCGACCGCCGCGGTCCCGTCACCAGCCAGCAGCACCGCCGCCGCGCCCTTCCCCATGTCGGCCAGCATCACGGCGACGGCCATGGCGAGTCCGCCGGTTCGATACACATTGGTGGCGCCGACATTGCCGCTTCCGACACGGCGCAGGTCGACTCCCCTCGCGCGGTGCGCCAGGAGGTAGCCGATCGGCAGCGACCCGACGGCGTAACCGATCAAGATGGCGGGAAGCAGTTCCACGGTGAAGGCACTTGTGTCACGCGTCGCCACTAGCCGGACCGGGCCGTCCGATGAGCGGCGCACTGACCAGTCCAGTATAATGCGGCCCCCGTTGCGACAGGTGGCTGCGGTAGAGGGTGACGCGGCCCACCGGTGAGCGCGCGCCGCGCACCTCGATCGACTGCAGGACCTTGGGCCAGTCCATGCCGGCGCCGGCCATCTTGATCCGGCCAAGTGTCAGATGCGGCAACAGCGGCTTGACCTCCGGATCGATGGTGCCGGCGAGGCGCCGCGACACTTCGGCTTCCAGCGCGCCAAGGGCCGCGCCGCCGCTCACGACCCCGAGCCAGAGCGCCCGCGGGTGGCGCGGGGACGGAAACGCGCCCAGCCCGCGCCACTCCACCTCAAACGGCGGCATCGCAATCGGACCCGAGAGCCGCTCGCACAGACCGGGCAGGGCCGCTTCGTCGATCTCGCCGATGAACCGGATGGTGACGTGCAGCGCCTGCGGCTTGACCCAGGTGACCTTCGGCGGCGTTTTCACTGCTTCGATTCTTCCGCTGATGGCCTGGATGACGCGCGCCGCCTCGGCGCGGACGGCGTCACCGACGTCCACGGCGACGAACACCCTCGCCAACATCAGGTCTCCAGCAGGTGGCGGCGCAGCAGGTCGATGGCCCAGTTGGCCGACATCGCCTTGACCATGTCGCGACCCCCCGGGAACCGGAACGTGCGCACGCGTGTGCCGGCGCCGGCCACGGCAATGCACACCGTGCCGACCGGCTTCTCCGCGCTGCCGCCGCCGGGGCCGGCGATGCCGGTGATGCCCACGCCGAGGTTGACCCGGGCGCGGTCGCGAATGCCTTCCGCCATGGCCGCGGCCACCGGCTCACTGACGGCGCCATGCTCGCGGATCAGCGCCGCGGGCACCCCGAGCAATTCCGACTTCGCCTCGTTGCTGTAGGCCACCACGCTGCGCTCGACGTAATCGGAGCTGCCCGGCACATCGGTCAGCCGCGAGGTGGCGAGTCCGCCCGTACACGATTCGGCCAGCGCGACGCGCCAGCCGCGCGCGCGCAACAGGGCGCCGACCACGGCCTCGAGCCCGGCGCCGTCAGTGCTGACCACGTCCCGTCCCAACGCGGCCGTCAGTTGGCAGACGGCGAGTTCCAGCGCCGCGGCCGCGCGTGACGCCTCGGTGGATTGCATGACCAGGTGCAGTTCGACCTGGCCGAGGCCGGCGAGGATCGTGGTTTCGATCGGCGGGTGCTGGTTCAGCCATTGTGAGTAGATTGGCTGGACGATTTCCTCCACCGCCGATTCACCCTTGCCGGACACCCGGACCAGCCGGCGGAACAGGCGGGTGTCGCCGGCGCGAGCAAGCAGGCGCGTGCGCACCTCGCCTTCCATCATCGGCTTCATCTCGCGGGGCGGGCCCGGTAACAGGGCCACGATCGCCCCGTCGTGCTCGATCCACAGTCCCGGCGCGGTGCCGTTGGGGTTGGCCAGCACGGCGGCGCCCCGCGGCACCTGCGCCTGGCGCCGGTTGACGGCCGGCATCTTCCAGCCGCGCGACGCAAAGCGCCGCTCCATGGCGTCGATGATCGCGGGGTCCTCGTCCATCACCAACCCGAGGAGGGTCGCCACCACCTCGCGCGTGAGGTCGTCGTCGGTGGGGCCGAGGCCGCCGGTCAGGATGACGAGCCGATGGCGCGCCAGCGCGTGGGCGACGTGCGAGGTCAGCTCCGCGCGGTGGTCGCCCACAATCGCCTTGCAGGCGACGGCAATGCCCAGCTCGTTGAGCACCTGGGTGATGAACAGCGAGTTGGTGTCGACCTTCTCGGGCGTGAGCAGTTCGCTGCCCACGGCGATGATCGTCGCGTCGAAGGGGCGGGACTCTACGCGATCAGCCACGACGGCATCCACCACATGCAGGCCCGGAGCACGAGGTGCGCGTACAACCCGGCGACCGCGTCATCGAGCATCACGCCGTAGCCGCCGGGCAGGTGTTCCATGCGGGCCGCTGGAAACGGCTTGACGATGTCGAACAGGCGAAACAGCAGGAACCCGACCAGCACGGCGGTCAGCGAGACCGGAATCACGGCGAGCGTGATGAGCATGCCGAGTACTTCATCGATCACGATCGGCCCCGGGTCCTTCTGGCCAAGGGCGCGCTCGGCGCCGTTGGCGGCCCACACGCCGGCCACCATCACCGCCGCGATCATGCCCAGTTCGAACGCCGGCATGCCGACCCAGCGCACGAACGCAAACAGCACCAGCGCCGCCAGCGAGCCGGCGGTGCCGGGCGCGATGGGAAAAAACCCGACGTAGCCGAAGGAGGCGATCAGGAGCGCAAGCTGGTTCATTCGCACACCACGCGGGTGCCCGCCAGGCGATCGTGCAGCGCGCGATGGTCGCTGCTGAACAACGCCGGCACGTACGACAGGCCGAGGGTGATGGGCACCAGCATGCAGCCCACGGCGCGCAACACGCCGCCTGCCGCATCCACCGGCCGGCCGTCGTCACCGATCACGCGCAGCTTGAGCACCATCTTGCCAACGGTCTGGCCGCCGGCGACGGTGAACGAGGCCACATAGCCGAACGCCAGCAACCCCAGGAACCCGATGAACGGCACCAGTGGCAGCACGCGAAAATCCGCCATCGTGGTCTGCAGGCCCGCGATCCGCAGCGTGAGAAACAGGACGGCCGCGTCGATGCCCACGAGCAGCGCGAGATCGATCACGCCGGCGCCCACGCGCACCGCCAGCGGCGGCGCCTGCATGAGCGAGGCGACCGTCTCGCCGGCGGCGACACTCACCTCCGCCGTCTTCGGCGGCGCCGGTGCGGGATCGAAGGCGAGGGGCGTTTCCATCCGCACCGGCCGAGTGGTGCGAGGCCGGTTGCGGGGAATCTCGGGGGAGGCGCGCCTGACCGACAGTGGCGTCCGCGCCGCGCGCGGCGGCAACAACGGCGCATCATCGAACGGCAGTGCCGTGGGGTCGGTGACGGCCTCGCCCGCCGTCGTCGCGTCGTCGCCGGCCGGCTCCCCCCCCACGTCCGCCGCGGTGGCCAAGGTCATGAAGGTCGCCGCGGGTGGTTCCACCGCCGGCACGGGAGGCGGCCCGGGTTCGGGCTCCGGATCGCCAAACAAACGATCGAGATCCAACGAGCTCGAATTCAGGCTGTCGCTCGGACGCGCGATGGGCGGCAAGTCGAAGTCGGCGCCAGGTTCCACACCGCTGTCCGAGCGCAGGGTGAGGTCAGGATCGGCGCTGAACGGCGAGAGTGAAAAGTCGTATTGACAGTTCCGGCACCGGTCGGTCGTCTCGAAACCGAGATAGCCGCATTTCGGACACTTCATTCGCGGGGTGGCGACGGTGAAGGGCCGGCGGCGGATGCGGGCGACGCCGTCTCGGCGCTCGCCACCGCCAGCAGTTCGCGTTGAATGTCGCCGCGCAACCGGTCGGCGTCCTGCCGGAGCGAGTCTCCCAGCGGCACCCGGTCGAGGGCCCGCATCGCGTCGCGCAGCTTGCCGCCGGCGAACAGGGCCCGTCCCTGCGCCAGGTATGCCTCGGTCGGCGATGGCACCGGCAACGGCGCCGGCGTGACGATGGCCGACGCCGGTGTGTCGGTGGTGGCCTGCACGGGGAACCAGTCGGCCAGGCCATTCGGGGTCACCATCACGAACGCAATCGCGGCCACGATCACGATGCCCGCCGCCATCGCCCACCACCGCGCGAGACTGCCGCGACGCTGATCCAGGCTCGGCACGTCGGCGGCCCGTGCCTGCCGGCGCACCCGTTCGCGAGCGGCCGGGGCCACTGGCGCCGTCGAGCGCTGGCCCAGGTCGAGCCGGTCGATGCGTCCGATCACCCCGAGGGCGACATCGTGCGAGGCCCCCTGGTCGAGCGCATCGCTGAGCAGGGCGCGAGCCCGCACCACTTCCCCGCGGCCGAAGGCCTCGAGGCCCTGATGCACGAGGGCTTCGGAGATGCGCTGTTGTTCGGCTTGGGCGCTGCGCGCCCGCTCGATGTAGGCGCGGGCGCGATCGTGGGTGCGATCCAGAAAGAGAACGCGCGTCCAGAGATTGATGGCGGCGTCGAACTCGCCCGCAAAATAGTGATCGAGGCCCGTCACGAGCAGATGCTCGATGCGCCCTTCGTCTTCGGCGCTCGGCGCCTCGGACCGGCGCGGGCCTGACGTGTGCGGGTCGGCCATGGGTAAGTGACGGTGATTATAGCACTTACCCGACTCCCGGCACCCCGTAAAGGGGTGCCCTACACGATGACTCCCGGCACCCCATAAAGGGGTGCCCTGCACGATGTGTCAGGGAGGGCCGCGAGCGACGCTTCTCGTGTAGGGCACCCCTTTTAGGGGTGCCGAGCGAGGGTGCCCTACAATCGTGGGACATGCCGACCATCGAGTGTGTCCCCAATATCAGCGAAGGCCGTCGTCCCGAGGTCATCAACGCCCTGGCCGCGACGCTGCGGGCCGTGCCCGGCATGCGCGTGCTCGACGTCCAGTCCGACGCCACCCACAACCGTTCGGTGTTCACGCTGGCGGGCACGGCGGCGGCACTCGCCGAAGGCATCCCCAAGCTGTTCGAGGGCGCGATCGCGGCGATCGATCTCCGGACCCACACCGGCGAGCATCCGCGGCTCGGCGCCGTGGACGTCGTGCCGTTCATCCCGATCGAGGGCGTGACGATGGCGGCCTGCGTCCAGCTGGCGAAGTCGGTGGCGGCGGACGTCGCGCAGCGGTTCGCGCTGCCGGTCTACTTGTATGAGGACGCGTCAACGAACCCGGCGCGCAAGAACCTCGAGGACATCCGCCGCGGCGAATTCGAGGGCCTCGCGGCGAAGATGGCGCAGCCGGCCTGGGCGCCGGATTTCGGACCGGCGGCGCCGCATGCCAGCGCCGGCGCGTCGGTCATCGGCGCGCGCATGCCGCTGATTGCCTACAACATCAATCTCGCCACCGACCGGCTGGATGTCGCCAAGAAGATCGCGGCAGCCGTCCGCATGAGCAGCGGCGGCCTGCGTTTCGTCAAGGCCATGGGTATTCCGCTCGCGGACCGCGGCATCGTTCAGGTCTCGATCAACCTGACCAACTACGAGAAGACACCGATGTTCCGGGTGTTCGAACTGGTCAAGCGCGAGGCGCAGCGCTACGGCGTCCAGGTATTGGAAAGCGAGATCGTCGGGCTGGTGCCATCCGCCGCCCTCACCCAGGCGGCAGAGTACTACCTGCAGCTGGAAGGCTTCTCGTCGGCGCAAATCCTGGAGAAGAAGCTGGACGAGACCGGCTGATCACTTGTCGCTGCGCGGCGTCACGCCGAACGCGCGCAGTTTCTTGTAGAGATTGGAGCGCTCGACGCCGAGCACTTCGGCGGTGCGCGACATGTTGCCCTGCTGGGCGGCCAGCGTCTGCAGGATGTAGTCCTTCTCGAACTCGTCGCGGGCCTCCGACAGCGGCCTGGCCGACCCGTGCGCGGCCGGCGCGTCGGGCACCCCGTCGCGGCCCAGGAACCCGAGGTCCTGCGCGGTGATGGTGTCGCCCTGCACCATGATGATCAGACGCTCGACCACGTTGCGCAGCTCGCGGACGTTGCCCGGCCACGCGTACTGCCGTAACCGCGCCGCCGCTTCGGGCGCCATGCGCTTCGGGCGCCGGCCGTATTCGGTGGCCAGCAGCGCCATGAAGTGATCCGCCAGCGGCGCGATGTCGTCCTGTCGCTCGCGCAGCGACGGCACGAAGATCGGCACGACGTTGAGGCGGAAGTACAAGTCCTCGCGAAAGCGGCCGGCGCGAATCTCTTCGAGCAGGTCCTTGTTGGTGGCGGCGACCACGCGCACATCCACCTTGATGCGCTGCGTGCCGCCGACCCGCTCCATCACCTGTTCCTGCAGCACCCGCAGCACCTTGGCCTGGGTCTTCAGGCTCATGTCGGCGATTTCGTCGAGAAAGATCGTGCCCGTGGTGGCCTGCTCGAATCGACCGGGCTTGTCGGCGACCGCCCCGGTAAAGGCGCCGCGCATGTGGCCAAACAGTTCCGATTCGATCAACTCCTCGGGAATGGCGGCGCAATTCACCTCGATGAACGGGCCGTTCTTGCGCCGGCTCGACTGGTGAATCGTCCGCGCCACCAGTTCCTTGCCGGTGCCGCTGTCGCCCAGGATCAGCACGCGGCCGTTGGTTGGCGCCGCCTGCGCCACATGTTCGCGCAGGCGCAGCATCGGGGCGCTCTCCCCCACCATGATGTTTTGCTGCTGCCGATCGACCTTGGCGCGCAGCACGCGGTTTTCGGCCTCGAGGTCGCGCTGGCGCAGGGCGTTGCGCACCACCAGCACGGTCTTCTCGAGCGAGAGCGGCTTTTCGATGAAGTCGAAGGCGCCCATCTTGATGGCGCGCACGGCCGACTCGATGTTGCCGTGGCCCGAAATGATCACCACCTGCGAGTCAATCTCGCGCTCCCGGAGGCGCTGCAGCGTGGTCAGGCCATCCAGGCCCGGCAGCCAGATGTCGAGCACGATGACATCGTAGGCGTTGCTGTTCGCCTGCTCGAGACATTCCTCGCCGGTGCCGACGGCGTCAACGTCGAAGCCCTCGTCCTTGAGGACGCCGCTGACCGACGAACGCACGCCCGGCTCATCATCAACTACAAGAATGGACGGCATCAGGCTGGTAACTCGATGATAAACCGGGTGCCGGTCGGCGTGTTGTCGAACACGTCGATGCTCCCGCCATGTTCGGCGACGATGCGGCGGACGATGGCCAGGCCGAGGCCGCTGCCGCGGCCCTTGGTCGAATAGTACGGCAGGAACAGCTTGTCCCGCTCCGCCGGCGGAATGCCGGGGCCGGTGTCGGCCACCACCACGCGCACCAGGCTGTTCGGCACGTCGCGCGCGGTTTCAATCGTGATCGCGCCGCTGCGGCCCATCGCCTCGATGGCGTTGTCCACCAGGTTGATGATGACGCGCTTCATCTGCTCCGGATCGACGCGCACCTGCGACACCGCGGGGTCGAAGCGTTTCTCGAAGGTCACCGACGCGAACAGCCCGTCATACAGGGCGAGGGTCGTGCTCAGCAGGTCGTGCAGCTCGGTCGGCACCGCCCGCGGCGCCGGCATGCGGGCGAACTGGGAGAACTCGTCCACCAGCCCCTTGAGCGACTCCACCTCGCCGATGATCGTCGAGGTGCATTCCTGCACCAGGTCCTGGAGCGGCGGCGCCACGTCACTGAGCTTGCGGCGCAGGCGTTCGGCCGACAGCTGGATCGGCGTCAGCGGGTTCTTGATCTCGTGCGCCAGCCGCCGCGCCACCTCGCGCCACGCCGCGACCTTCTGCGCCCGGATCAGCGGCGTCACGTCATCCACCACCAGCACGGTGCCGTCGAAGCCGCCGTCAGTGCCGGGCACGCGGGTCGCCGCCGCCACCACGTGGCGTTCGCGGCCGTCGCGGACCAGCGCCACCTCCTGCGCGAACGAATCCATGCGGGCGCGCGCGGCCTGATCGAGCACGTCGTTGATCACCGCCAGGTCGGGCCGGGCGAACACGTCCACCGCGGGGCTGCCCACCACGCCGGCGTCCACTTCCAGCAGGCGCAGGGCCGAGGGGTTGATGGTGCCGATGCGGCCCGAGCGGTCGATCGACACCACGCCGGTGGCGATACGCTCGAGGATGGCCTCGATGTAGCGGCGGCGGCCTTCGCCCTCCTCGTGCTTCCGCTCGAGATCGATGCTGGCGCGCTCCAGCCGGCGGCGGCTTGACGCCACCTCCGCGGCCATCGCGTTGAAGGCCTCGACCATCGACCCGAACTCGTCGGAGCCCTCGTGCGCGATGCGATGGTCGTAGTGGCCGGCGCCGATTTCCTTCGCCGCCTCCGACAACATCTGCACGGGCCGCGTGATCCGCTTGGCCAGGTACAGGCCCATCCAGGTCGAGCCGACCAGGATCAGCAGCGTGACCATCACGAAGAACGAGACGTAGACGCCGGCCAGCGGCTGCTTCAGGACGCGCAGCTGCGTGTAGTCCTCGTAGGCCTTGGTCATGCGGCGGGAGCGTTCGGCCAGTTCGCCCGACAGGTACTCACTGACGACGACCGCGCCGGTGACCTGGCCGGCCGCGTTGCGCACGACCTGGCCGACGTGCAGCAGGTCGCCGCCGCCCGAGAGTTGCTCGAGCACGCTTGGGGCGCTCTCATTGCCAGACGCGGCGCGCGCGGCCAGCCGGTCGGCGGAGCCGCGGGCCCACCCTTGCGGCATCGACGGTGACGCCACGTCCACCAGCGACACCACGTCCACCGGCTGCCCCGGCAGCCGCTCGGCGCGATAGACCTGCACCATGCCCACGCGCGGCCCGGTCACCTCCGGCACGACGAGGTCCTGCACGCGCGCCATGTCGGTGGCACCGAGGTCGACGCGGCCCAGCTCGCGCGCCAGCCGCGAGGCCTGATCGGCCACCAGCCGCTCACGCTCCTGGTAGTAGTCGGCCGCGATGCTGTTGGCACCGGAGAGGATCTCTTCCATCGGCGTGTTGAACCAGCGATCGACGGCGGTCAGCACGACGCGGCTGCCGACGATCAGCACGAGCACGGCGGGAATCACGGTCAGGCCGAGGAACGCGAGGACCAGCTTGGCGCGGAAGCGGCCAAGCGGCAGGCCGCTGCGGCCGTCGAACACCGACTTGATGACGTTGCGCGCGAGTACGAAGCCCAGCGCCACGAGCATCGTGATGTTGGTGGCGTACAACGCGTAGAGGACGACCTCCGTCAGGAAGTCCGGCGACAGCGTGGCGGTGCGATCGGCCAGCCAGACGATGCCGCCGAGGGCGACGAGCAAGATGACAATGCCCGCCAGGATCAGGGGCGGGTTGTCGCGGAACGGCCGGCGCGAACGCGCCGCGGGCAGTCTGGCGGCCGGCCTCGATGCGGAACTGAGGGGCTTGGCGGTCGCCACGGGCAGGCCTATTCCTTGTTGCCTCGAAGGGCGCGCGCTTCCTGCACGAAGTCGTCGACGTCGCGGAAGTCGCGATAGACCGACGCAAAGCGCACGTACGCCACCTGGTCGAGCCGCTTGAGCTCCTGCATGACCAGCGCGCCGAGATCCTTGCCCGGGATCTCGCGCTCGGGCTTCTCAATCAGCAGCTGTTCCGCCATGTCGGCGATCTCCTCGATGTCGGCGACCTTCACCGGACGCTTCTCGCACGCCTTGAGCAGGCCGCCGATCAGCTTCTGGCGCTCAAACCGCTCGCGCGTGCCGTCCTTCTTCACCACCATGTAGGGAATCTCGTCGATGCGCTCGTAACTAGTGAAGCGCTTCCGGCAGCTGTCGTTGAGACACTGCCGGCGACGGCGAATCACATCGCCTTCGCGGCTCTCGCGCGAATCGACCACCTTGTCGCCCAGCTCACCGCAGAACGGACATTTCACCCAAGGTCTCCTCTCGCCAAGCCACCGATCTTCAGCCCGTCCTGGATCGTGAAGATCACTCCCGCGATCACGACCGGCACCACCGAGATGGCGTGCAGCACAATCGCCGCGCCGACCGCGGTGTCGTTGTCGGCGCCAAAGAACGAGGTGGCGCCCAGCCGGAACGCCTCGTGAAACCCGCCGACGCCGCCCGGCGTCGGCACCGCCACGCCCACCACCAGCGGCGCGAGCATGAGCCAACCGCCGGTGAACGGCATGGGGATTCCAAACGCCACCGCCACGGCCCAGATCCCGGCGGCAATGCTCGACCACAGCACGATCGACCACCCGAGGGCCGCCAGCACGCGCAGCGGGCTGCGCACCACCGCGAAGCCTTCCGCGAACGTCCGCGCGAACCGCGCGATCAGCGTCGCCAGCCGGGTCGGCAGCACACGCTCGGCCTTGAGCACCCACGCGTGCAACCGTTCGGGATGACCGGCCATGACGAACATCACCACCAACGTTCCCAGCGCCACCGGCGTCATCACCAGGCCGCCGTAGCGGATGGCGCTGAACAACGCCGAGTCGCGCGCTTCCAGGCCCGGATCGAACCACAGCAGGAAGGTGGCCAGCAGCAACAGCACCGCCACGAGGTCGAGAATACGCTCGACGATGATGGTCGCGAACGTCGCGGTGGCGCTCAGGCCCTCGCGCCGCGCCAGCAGGTACGGGCGAATCACCTCGCCCGCACGCGCCGGCAGCAACGCCGACGCCGCAAATCCGATTACCGTGGTCCGCAACACCACCATGAACCGCGTCGGCCCGAGTGGCGCCAGGAGGTATTGCCACCGCTCGGCCCGGATTAGAAACGTAACGCTGGTCAGCGCCAGCGATCCCAGCAGGTAGTCCAACCGCGCGGCCCTGACCGACGAGATCACCTTGGCCAGGTCTGCATTTCGCAGGAAAAGGGTCAGGAGGCCGACCGCCAGGCCGAGGACTACCAATGTTCGAATTAAGATGCGCAAACCACCGTCCATACTACATGAGGTATCGGCCGGCTGCCCTACCCCAGCAAGTTGGCGTCTTGCGCCTGAGGCCCGGCGCGTTTACCATGTTGGTTCCCTTCACACGAGCGCCCGTGCCTTCACAACCTCTCTTGGATACCCAGCTTGATGCCTTGTCCCTCGTCCGCCGCGGGAAGGTTCGCGACGTCTACGCCATAGACGATGCGCTGATCCTGGTCGCGACCGACCGCATCTCGGCCTTCGACTACGTGCTGGGATCCGGCATTCCCGACAAGGGCCGCGTGCTCAACCAGCTGTCCGCCTTCTGGTTCGCGCGGACCGGCCATATCGTCCCGAATCACATGCTGTCGATTGACGTGTCGGCCTACCCGGCCGCCGCCCGTCAGTACGCGGCCCAACTCGAGGGCCGCTCAATGCTGTCGCGCCGGACCAACCCGCTCCAGGTGGAATGCGTCGCGCGCGGCTACCTGTCGGGCTCGGGCTGGAAAGACTACCAAGCCACCGGTGAGGTGTGCGGCATTCCGCTGCCGAAGGGCCTGCGGGAGTCGGACCGCCTGCCGGAACCGATCTTCACGCCGGCCACCAAGGCCGACTCGGGCCACGACGAGAACATCAGCGAAGAGGCCGCCGCCAAGGTCGTCGGCGCCGACCTGCTGGCCCGGCTCAAGACACTGACGCTCGAACTCTACGCCCACGGCGTGGCACACGCCGAATCCAAGGGCATCATCCTCGCCGACACCAAGTTCGAGTTCGGCCTCACCGACGCCGGCGAACTGCTGCTGATCGACGAGATGATGACGCCGGACTCGTCGCGCTACTGGCCCAAGGACCAGTACGCCCCCGGCGGACCGCAACCAAGCTTCGACAAGCAGTACGTGCGCGACTACCTCGAGTCGATCAAGTGGAACAAGCAGCCGCCGGTCCCGTCGCTCCCGGCGGACGTGGTCGAGGGCACGCGCAGCAAATACCTGGATGCCTACCGGCGCCTGACGGGCCGGGAGCTGGAAGTCGCCCGTGCGTGACTTGCTCGATAAGCTGGTCACCGAGATGGTCGACAAGGGCATCCAGTTCGAGGACGCCCGGCGCGAGTTCGACAAGCGGTTCATCGCCAGTGTCATCGACGCCTCCGCGGGCAACCTGTGCCGCGCCGCCGACACTCTCGGCGTCCACCGCAATACCCTGTCCCGCCGGATCAAGGAACTGAAGATTCGCAACCGGTAGCACGGCCTGCGCTTTGCAGGATAGAGTTGTTCGATCAGCGCGGGGTGGCCCAACTATGGCAAGCCAGATTCTTCTCGTGGAATCCGAACCGGACGCTTCAGCCTCAATCGGGCAGCTTCTGGCCAGCGGCGGGCACACCGTCACGGCCGTGAAGTCGTTCGAGGCCGCGTCACTGCCCGCCTCTCGAAGCCGCCCCGATCTCCTGGTGACGGCGGTCCGCCTGGGCCGCTTCAATGGTCTCCACCTCGCCGTCCGGTTCCGGGCAGACTACCCCGGCCTGCCGATCGTGGTGATTGGTGACGAGACGGAAGTCGGACTGCCGGCGGAAGCCAGGCAGCTCCAGGCGCGATTCCTGCCCAGGTCCACGGCGCCGGAGCGAATGCTCGCGTTCATCGATGACCTGCTCTCGGGGCGAATGCCGAGAGACCTGGTCAGCACCCGCCGATGGCCTCGACGGCCGTCGGCCTTGCCCGCTCACGTCGCCCAGGCCGAGGCCCGGATCGTGGACGTCGGTTACGGCGGACTGTGCCTGAAATGCGCCACGCCGCCGGCCCCGGCCGACAATCCGGTTGACGTCAGCCTGCCCACGGTGGGAATGGTCGTGACCGGTGTCTGTCGCTGGTCCAGGCCCGCGGACGACGTCCACTCGTGGCTGTGTGGTCTCGAGCTCGACACTGCCAACATCGACACCAGGAAGTGGCGCCAGGTCGTCGACTCGACCCGCGAATCGTAAGAAGGGGGCTCCTGCGCCCCCTTCCCCCTTCTATTTCTTCTTCTTCTTTTCCTTTTCCTTTTCCTTCTTCTCTTTGACGACCGTGGCCTTCCAATGGAAGGTGAAGGACTCCTGGCTCTTGCCATCGGAGACGGTCACGGTCGCGTGATATTCGCGTTCGCCGCCACCCACCGTTCCTGAAATCACGCCGGCGGTGCTCATCGACAGCCCCGGCGGCAGCCCGTTCGCCGTGAAGGTCAGCGGATCTCCATCAGCATCGGTGGCCCGCACGACGATCTCGACCGCCGATCCCACCTTCGATTCCTGATCGTCGAGGTGCTCCAGGCGTGGTGGCCGGTTCTTGCGGACAATCGTCCAGGTGAACGCCTGCGACACCTCCTGCTGACCAACCCGGAGCGTGACCCTCGCCTGGCGCACGCCCGCGGCGCGATTAGCCACCCGCCCGCTGATGACGCCGTCCTTGCGGATGTGCAAGCCCGGCGGCAGGTTCGTCGCGCGGAAGTGAACTTGAGGACGCTCGTGGTGGCGAGAACGGCCCGTTCGGGCATTGAGGTTCGCATCCCACTCGAGCCGCAGGCTGACCCACTCGCCTTCCATGTCCGACTGGGGGCCGGGGTTCTCCAGCGTAATCGGATCGGCCGGCGCCGCCACGACAACCCATGTGAATGTGTCGCTGCCCGACAAATAGCCATCGGAGGCGACAACATTCACCGTGTAGGTCCCTGGGCTGGTCGGCGCGCCGCCGACCGCCCCGTTGGCCGCCAGCGTCACGCCGGGCGGCAGGCTGGACGACGAGAAGGTCAGCGTGTCACCGTCCGGATCGATTCCGTTGATGGCGAACGACACGACGGTGTCTTCGCGGTCGGATCGATCGTCAACCGGCGTCACTGATGGGGCGCGGTTCGAGACCAGCGGATCCGGATCGCTGGCATCGGGTATCCCGTCGCCATCGTCATCGGCGTCGGCGTTGTTGCCGACGCCGTCGCCGTCAGTGTCGATGGTCTCGGACGGATCCTCTGGGAACGCGTCGTCGGCGTCGGGCGTGCCGTCACCATCAGTGTCGGCCGGGGGCGCCGTCACGCCGACATTCCACGTGCTCGCCGCCGATGTGAGAACCGTGAGTTCGATGTCGTCCACCGGCACATCGGTGATTCGCCGCCGCAGCGTGATGCAGGGGTCCGGCGTGGCGGTCCCGTCGGTCGCCGCACAGTCTGGCACCGCGGCGCCGTTCCTGAACAGTTGCAGCGTGTTCTCATCCTGGCCGGCGGGGATGATGGACCCGTCCAACCTGAACACCATGACCAGCGGTGCATTCGCCGTGGCCGGCGGCGCCGTGATGTTCACCTGGAAGTCCAGGAACGAGTAGCCAACCGGCGTCGGCAGTGTCACGTCCGTCTCGGTAATCGAGACCGCTCCTGACGAACCCGCCGGCAACGTCACGGCGGTTTCGACCGGGTCGGCAGGCGTCGCGCCCGGTGACGAATCGTTGTCGGTGGTCACGGTCCCACCATCACCCGGGTCCGCAACGACGGCATCGTCCTGGATGGTCCAGCCAAACGTCACGGACGAGCCGCCCAATCCGTCAGACACCGTGAGCGTCACTTCGTTGGTGTCGGCCGCTTCAGTTGTCGGTGTCCCGATGATGAAGCCGGCCGGGTCGAGGCTCAGCCCGAGCGGCAGCCCAGTCGCGCCATAGACGAGCGCATCACCGTCGAGGTCCAGCGCTCCAATCGGCAACGGGACAATCGTCGTGCCTGCCGTGGAGGACTGTGGCCCTGGCGAGGCGATCGTGGGGACCCGGTTCGCGATCAACGGCAGCGGGTCGGTGGCGTCCGGCCGCCCATCGTTGTCGTCGTCCAGGTCCGCGTTGTTGCCGACGCCGTCGCCATCGGTGTCAACCGATTCGCCCGCATTCAGCGGGAACGCATCCGTCGCGTCCGGCGTGCCGTCGTTGTCGTCGTCTGGATCGACGCAGTCGCCCTGCGCGTCGCCGTCGTTGTTCGGGAAGCCTTCGTCGAACGATCCATCCAGGTCGTTGTCGAGACCGTCACAGATCTCCGGCCTCGAGGCGGCGTTGCGAGGGTCCGATCCCCCCGTGATCTCGTCCACATCGGAGACGCCATCGCCATCGTCGTCGGCGTCTACGCAGTCGGCGTAGGCATCGCCGTCGAGATTCGGAGAGCCCTCGTCGATCAGGCCGTCCCGATCGTTGTCGGCGCCGTCACACACTTCGGGCGTGGACGCGGCGTTGAGCGGATCCGAGCCCGCGGCGATCTCGTCGCTGTCAGAGACACCATCGCCGTCGTCATCGGTATCGCACGCGTCTCCAATGGAGTCCATGTCACGATCGAGTTGATCGGGGTTGGCCACCGCCGGGCAATTGTCGGCGGCGTCGTTGATGCCGTCGCCATCGCCGTCTCCGCCACCGATGACGGGCGGCGCGTATGGCGCGTAGAAGTCAAGGGCCCAACCGGCCCGGCATGCCAGGTCCGGGCGATTTTCGCCGGTGGCAATGTTGCCGCAGGCCGCCAGGTTGGTCCCGATGAACGGGAACAGGTAGTCATAGGCACCTTGGGCGCCGGCCCAGCCGGCCTCGACGCCGATCATGAGGTTGAGACGAGCTTCCGGGCCGTAGTACCCCGGATAGGGACGCCAGCGATCAAACCTCGTCGGGCCCTCCGTCGTGCCGGCCGCGATCTGCGCCATCGTGGTGAAGTAGGTGGGGTTCTCCCACGACCGTTCAGGGTCTGGCACAGTCGCGACGTTCACAAGATACGGTGCACCCCAATCGAGCTGCGTGCCCGCCGCTACAAAGGTCCCGTCACTAAACGTCGTATCGGCGGCCAGCATGGTGGAACGCGGATAGTCCGGGTCACTCGAAAACAGGGAAAGCTGCAGTCGGGCGATGGTGTCGCGGTGGACGAGTCCGCCGGTGAATCCCTGCTTGTTCGCACGGTCGATGGCATAGGCCAGATAGTTCTGTTCCCAGAGGGCAATGAACCCCGCATCTTGTGACCCTCGATAGCCAAGCCACAAAATCTTGAGTGGGTTGCTCGGGTCCTGGGCCACGGCCGTGGCGTAGGCATCGAGCCAGGCGAGGTTGGCGTTGACCTTTGCCGACAAATAGCTTTTAACCGGTGAGGAGTCCGGGTAGTAAGCGGCGGCGTCTACCAGGTTGCGCATCGCCCATGCGTACCCGCGCGTCTCCTGGTTCTCGAGAATGCCATCGCTGCCGCGAGTGCCCCCCTGTCCAGGGTCTCCCGGATCGATCCGCAACATGCCGTAGTTCGCCCAGAACGCCATTTCCTCGGCGTAATACCGATCACCGGTCATCAGGTAAGGCACGTACGCAATCGACGGTTGATGCGCGTTGTCCGGGATGAGCCTCGACTGGCCCGAACCGGCCGAGGGTTCCGTCGCGCCGCCGTATTCCCGAATCGGCAGCGGGGCTCCCTGGACGTGTTCCAGCCCTCGTCCGGCCGCGCGATCGTCATACCAAAAGCCCGGCTTCTGGTCGAGCGACACCAGCCGTTCCTGGCCCAGGCCAGGCTGATCACCGCCAGGGCCATCGGTTTCGCGCAGGTGGACCGGCCAGCCGCCCGATAGGTCACCGTTGATCAGCACGAACTCGCGCTGCGCCGGGCTCTTGTGAACCAGGTACCGCGCGGTCCAGTCCGGGTAAGGCGCGAGCTCCTGACGGCCGCTATGCGCCGGCATGTTGTGATCGAGCGCACCAGACCCCAAGATGTCGTAGTCGGGGCTCGCGTGGCTGCTGATGGCATCGGCGACGATCGAGAGGTACGGCGGGAGTGCCCGAGACAGATTGAAGGGCGTGAGGTCCGGCGTGATGGTGGAGAACACCGCGCTCGAGAACACCTTGCGCCAGCGCGTGAGGTAATGGTGCTCGACATTGCTCTTGGCGAAGGGTGCGGTACCTGGGACCGTTACGACCACGTCGTACCCGACCGTCCGAGCGGACGCGGTATTCAGCATGTTCTCGACCGAGATATCAACTCGTGAGGTGCCGTCGTGGTAGACGCGCGTATCAAAGTTGACCCGAAGGTACGGGTGAAGCGCGCCCGTTTCCGACGCTGGGCTGACAACTGATCGGCCTTCGTGGACCAACGGTCCCGAGAGCCAGGTATCGGCCGGCGCCGGCAGGGACGCGACATATAGTCCGGTGGGACACTGGCCAGGCGCCGGTGCCGGCGTGCAGCTGTTGATCGTCAGAGCCACCGACGCCGCCTGCGGGGCGGGACTGAACCCGGCCCCGCCGGCAGATGCGGACATGATCTCGTAGTCCCCCCCTGCCAACGCCTTGGCTGTCACGATCGCAAAGCGGATCGACCCATCAGGCCAGCGGTTCTTGACATCGGTCTGCGTCGCGAAGGTCCCGACCTGCAGCCCATCGAACGCGAGGCCTTGCGGGACGGCCTGACCGAACGTCGCCCATCCCGCGGTCAGGTGCACCGTGGCAATGGGGTTCAACGTGGCCAGAAGACCGCGGCCGAGAAGAATGAACGCCAGTACAAAAACGCCAAATTGAGCGCGACGATGCATCGCAGTGCCTCCAGGGGGTTCGAATTGCCGGAGCCGCGACTTGCAAAAGACACTCCGTGAACGGTTGAGCCTGCAAATGCGATGTGATTCGCGACATCTCAATCGCACGGCCAATGGCGGAGTCTCGATTCGGCAGACTTTTGTCTGCCTCTCCGCCCTAACTCGACTGGAAGCGACAGCACGACCGGTGCGACATCGTCGGACATCACTCGGATCGTTAAGTGTCGCGTCCGATCACTCTGTGCAAGAACCCCAAGCAATCCTACAGATGCGAGCGTCACGTCGCCACAGAGCGAGAAAGTCGTCGATCTTGGCGACGAGTTTGCTGATGGGCTGGGGAAATCGTACGCAACGCGACCCGAGTAACCCCCTTACCTGTGACTTAGACAGGCTTCTCGACGAGGCGGCGGAATGCGATTCGACGGCACGGCACAACTCATTGGTGAGAGCCACGCGATCAGAGAACTGCGCGATGAGATTCAGCGCGTGGGCGGGACTGACGCCAAGGTTCTGATCACGGGCGAAAGCGGCGCCGGCAAGGAGGTCGTGGCTCGCCAGCTGTGGGCACAGGGCCGGCGGGCCAACCGCTCGTTTGTTGCCGTGAATTGCGCGGGGCTTCCCGAGGGTCTGCTGGAATCGGAACTGTTCGGTCATGTTCGGGGCAGCTTCACCGGCGCCTTCCGCGACAAGCCCGGCAAGCTCGAAATCGCCGATGACGGCACCGTCTTCATGGACGAAATCGGCGAGATGACCTTGCGGATGCAGGGGCTGCTCCTCCGGTTCCTCGAAACCGGCGAGATCCAGAAGGTCGGCGCCCACCGGTCCGGCTCGCGGGTTGATGTCCGCACCATCGCCGCGACCAATGCCAACCTGCCGGACATGATCGCCAAGGGGCAGTTTCGCGAAGACCTGTTCTACCGCCTCAATGTGATTCACCTGGTCGTGCCCGCGCTGCGCGAGCGGAAAGACGACCTGCCGGCCCTGGTCGAGCATTTCCTGGCGCGGCTGTCTCAGCCTGGCGTCCACGTCGCGACCGCGATTTCCCAAGCCGCGATGGCCATGCTCATGGAGTACCAGTGGCCGGGCAACGTGCGCGAACTGCAGAACGTCATTGAGCGCATGTTGATCCGGTGCCGCACCGAAGTCATCGACGTCGAGCACGTGCCGCTCAAGCTCCGCTCCAACCGGCCGTCGGAGGCGACGCCTTTCCGCGAGCGCCGGCGGACGGTCGCCGACGATCTCTACCAGCGGATGACGGCCGAGCAGCACTCGTTCTGGACCACCGTATACCCCTTGTACATGCAGCGTGAAATCACGCGCACGAGCGTGCGCGACGTGGTCCGCCGCGGGCTGCAGGACGCCAATGGCAGCTACAAGATCGTGGCGCGCATGTTCAACATGGAGCAGGGCGACTACAAGAAGTTCCTGAACTTCCTGCGGAAGCACCACTGCCAGCCCTCATACAAGGAATTCCGATGAGGCGCGCCTTCACCGCCGTGCTGCTCGCCGGCCTCGTGCTCGCGGCCACGGATCGCGCCGGGGCCGGACCGCAGGCCAGGCAGTCGGACCACGAATCGGTCGCCGCCGCACCAGCGGCGCCGGCGCTGCCGCCCGGCTACCTGATCGGCGCCGACGACGTGCTCGCGATCGTCTACTGGCGGGAGAAAGACATGTCGGCCGAGGTCACCGTGCGTCCCGATGGAAAGGTGGCGCTCCCCTTGCTGAACGAACTCCAGGCCGCCGGCCTCACCCCTGACGACTTCCGTGATCGCGTCGTCGCCGCGGCCCGTCAGTTCATCGAGGAGCCGAACCCGACGGTGATGGTCAAGACGATCAACAGCCGGCGGGTCTTCATCACCGGACAGGTCGAGAAACCCGGGCCCTATCCCCTGAACAACTCGGCCACTGTTCTGCAGCTCATTGCCATGGCGGGCGGGCTCAAGGAATTTGCCAAGGGCAAGAACATCTCGGTGCTGCGCTTCGTGGACGGTGCACAGGTGGTCCACCGCTTCAACTACCAGGATGCGCTGAACCGCAGGAACCTCGAGCAGAACATCGCCCTGCAGCCGGGCGACACCGTCCTGGTTCCCTGAACCGAGTTGACTGGTCCGCATGGCCTCCCGCTCCTCTGCCCTGGTGATTGCGGTGACGGTCTTCGTGTGTGCGGCCGCCCCGGCCGGCGCGCAGGCGACCGCGCGGTCGTACCGGTCGCTGTTCGGGCCGGCCGAGCGCGATGACACGCGCGCGGACCAGTTCACGCTGACCGGATCGCTGTACGCGGGCCTCGACGACACGTCACGGCTCGCGACCGGATCCGTGCTCGACGACTCCCTCCAGACCGGCCGCGCGCACCAGGGCGTGACCCTGGCGCTGGCGGCACGCCGCCGCCGGCCGCGGACGACGTGGACCATCGCAGCCTCCTCCGCGGTGCGCTACTACTCCTCGTTGAACCAGATCGGCACGCAGAAGCACGGTGGCGGCGTCGGCTTCCAGGTGCTCGCGTCCAGGCGCCTGACCTTCCGGATCGCCCAGGACGTCAACTACTCGCCGTCGTACCAGCTGGCGCTCGGCCAGGCGCCGGCGCCGGACGGCTCGGAGCTGACCTTTGATCCGGCGGGCGTCGATTACTCGGTGTCCCGGGACAAGCAGATTACCTACGGGACCTACGCGGGGGGCACCTATGCGTGGAACTCGAGCCGGGACCTGACCTTCGGTTACGGCTTGAACTACGCGAACTACTTCACCCGGTCCGACTTCGGCGTCCAGTTGGCGTCGGTGCGCTACACCCAGCGACTGACACCCGGCGTTTCCCTCCGCCTGGGCTACGGGCTGGGCTCCGGGAGCATGGCGAGCCTCCGGTCGGCGGCGCATCACGATCTCGACGTCGGCCTCGTCATCAATCGCTCATTTGCCTTCTCGCCGCGGACCGCGGTGGGATTCACGTCTGGATCCACCGTGGTCGCGGTTGAAGACCAGCGGCAGTTCGAACTCATCGGCAGCGTGACCCTGCGTCATCAGCTCTCGCCGCGCTGGACGTCGTCGATCGGCTACCAGCGCGGCCTGACGGCGATCGACGGCACGCCGCGGCCCTTCGTGGCGGCAACGGTGAACGCCGAGGTCAACGGGTTCGTGGGGCCGCGCACCAAGGTGACCATCCAGCCCGGTTATGCACGGGGCGCCGATGTCGCGGATGCCAAGCGGACCTTCCAGAGCGGCGTCAGCCTGACGCGCGTGGAAGCGGCGGTGACCCGCCACTGGGCGATCTTCGCCGAGCATTTCTATTATCGCTATCGCTTCGCCGGCGCGCCCGATCTGCCGCCGGCGCTGGCGGCGGGACTCACCCGGCACGGCATGCGGTGGGGCCTCTCTCTCTGGACGCCGGTCATTCGCTAGCGGAGGACATTGATGCTGCCCGGCCGAAAATATTCCCCCGAAGACATCACCGCGATCGCGTGGCGCAACAAGTGGCTGATCGTGTCGTTCGTGTCGGTGCTGACCACGGCGGCGATCCTGCTGTCGCTGCGGCTGCCCGACCTGTACCGCTCCCAAACGCTGATCCTCGTCGTGCCGCAGCGGGTCCCCGAGAGCTACGTCCGCTCCACCGTGACCACGCGCATCGAGGATCGCCTGCGGTCGATCAAGCAGGAGATCCTCAGCCGCAGCCGGCTGGAACGGATCATCAACGACTTCGGCCTCTATACCGACCAATTGGCGACCCGGCCGATGGAACAGATCGTCGAGGAGATGCGCGCCAACGTTGACGTCCAGACCGTCCGCGATGACGCCTTCGAAGTGAGCTTCGTGGCGCAATCGCCGCGGACCGCGATGATTGTCACCGACCGCCTGGCCTCGATGGTGATCGAGGAAAACCTCCGCGACCGCGGCGTGCAGGCCGACGGCACCAACCAGTTTCTCGAGTCACAGCTCGACGGCGCCCGGCGCCGCCTGGTGGACCACGAGCAGAAACTCGAAGCCTACCGGAAGCGCAACGCCGGCGAACTGCCGTCGCAACTGCAGGGCAACCTGCAGGTGATCGAGTCGACGCAGACCCAGATCCAGAACCTGAGCGAGTCGATCAACCGCGACCGCGATCGCCGGCTGTTGGTGGAGCGATCGCTGGCCGAGGCTTCTGAATCAAACGCGCCGCCCGGCACGATGGCAAGGGGCCCCGGCGGAATGGCGCCGACCGACGAGGTGCGCGCGGTCGATCAACTCGACACCGCGAGGACCGAGTTGCGGCAGTTGATGCTGCGCTTGAAGCCGCAGCATCCCGACGTGGTCGCCAAGGCCAGGACGATCGCCGAGCTCGAGGCCAAAGTCGTCGAGGCGGGGTCGGCCGGCGCCAGCGGTGCCGCGCCAGGCCCGGTGACCGGCGCCGACCTCATCCGGCGCTCGCGCGGCAGGCAGATCCAGGCCGAACTCGACAAGCTCGACGATCAGATCAAGGCCAAGGAGGCTGACATGCAGGCCCTGCGGCAGACCATGAGCGACTACCAGCGCCGCGTCGAAGCCGTCCCCGGCCACGAATCCGAACTGACCGGGCTGATGCGCGACTACGACACGCTGCAGAAGATCTACGCCGATCTGCTGGCCAAGAAGGAGAACTCGCAAATCTCCGCGAACCTCGAGCGGCAGCAGGTCGGCGAGCAGTTCAAGGTGCTCGATCCGGCGCGCCTGCCCGAGGAGCCGTTCAGCCCCAACCGCGTCCGCCTCGCGTTGATTGCCGCCGCCCTCGGCTTGTTCCTCGCCCTCGGCCTGACCGGCATCATCGAGTACCGCGACATGACGCTGCGGACCGAGGACGAAATCGTCCGCACGCTGGTGCTCCCGGTCATCGCGGCCATCCCGATCATGACGGCGATCTCCGATCTCCACCGCCAGCGCCGCAACCGGCTCATCCTGACCGTGGTGACGGTCACCACGGTGGCCGGGGCCACGGCGGCCTGGTGGCAGCTGGTGCGCTGAACAGGACCGCCCCATGTATGAATCCTTCTACGGTCTCCGCGAGCGCCCGTTCGAGCTGACGCCGAACCCGCGCTTCCTGTTCATGACGCCGCGCCACCGCGAGGCGCTGACCACGCTCGAGTACGGCCTGACGGCCCGCAACGGCATTGCGCTGCTCCTGGGTGATGCCGGCACCGGCAAGACCACACTCGTGCACGCCGCGCTGCAGTCACAACGCTCGCAACAGGGCGTGGCGGTGTACCTCAACAACCCGTCGCTCACGCGCACCGAGTTCATCGAGTTCCTGGCGACCGGCTTCGGCCTCAGCGCCGAGGCGGCGCGGTCGAAGACGCGGTGCCTGGCGGACCTCACCGAGCTGTTGGCGCGGCGGCACGGCGAGGGTGGCATGACCGCGCTCGTCATTGACGAGGCGCAATGCCTGCCCGACGCGCTGTTGGAAGAAGTCCGGCTCCTCGCCAACATCGAGTCGGCGGCCGAGAAGCTGCTGTCGATCGTTCTCGCCGGCCAGCCGGAACTGGCCGGGCGCTTGAGCCAACCGTCCCTGCGTCAGTTGAAGCAGCGGGTCGGCCTGCGGTGCTCGCTGGCGCCGCTGGACCTCGCCGACACCGCCGCCTACATCGCCGCCCGGGTGCGGATCGCCGGCGGCGATGCCACCCGCCTGTTCACGCCGCAGGCGGTCAACGTCATCCACGAACGGTCCAACGGCATTCCCCGCACCATCAGCGTGATCTGCGACAACGCCCTGGTGTCGGGCTTTGCGCTGGATCGCCAGCCGGTGGACGACGGCCTGGTGCTCGAGGTCTGCGCCGATTTCGACTTCACCGCCTTCGTGCCCGGCGACGACGTCTCGCCGGACGCGCTTACCCGAATCCACGGATAGAACCAGGACCTGACCCATGGCACGACTGGCCGATGCATTGCAGCGCGCGAGCCGCGGACGCGGGGAGGAGGGCGCGCCCCCCACGCCCTCCTCCATCGCCCTCGAGCCGGTCGCGCGCCCGTTGAGGGCCCGCGTGACGGAGGGCCTCGAGCGCTTCGAGCGCATCGATCCCGGACCCGGAGGTACGCCGCTGCTCGCCTTTCCATCGGAACGGGCCATGCTCGACGGCTGGCGCACCGACCCGGAGCTGGTCGGCAAGCTGGTGGGGACGGAGGGCGTGTCGTCCGGCGCCCTCGAGCAGTACCGAAAGCTGGCCGCCACGCTGCACCATGCGCAGACCGAGCGGGGCATCCAGGTGGTCATGACCGCCAGTTCGCTGCCCGGCGAGGGCAAGAGCCTGACCGCGACCAATCTCGCGCTGACGCTGAGCGAGTCGTACCACCGCCGCGTATTCCTCGTCGACGCCGACCTGCGCCGCCCGACGGTGCAGCGCCTGTTCGGCCTCCCGACCCTCAACGGCCTCGACGAAGGCCTCAAGGCGGAGCACGACCGCCCGATGTCGGTGATCCAGCTGTCGGAACGGCTGTTCGTGCTGCCGGCCGGCCGCCCCGACCCCGACCCCCTCAGCGGCCTGACGTCCGACCGGATGAAGCGTCTCGTGCACCAGGCGAGGAGCGCGTTCGACTGGGTGGTGATCGACACGCCGCCGGTCACGCTGCTGCCCGACGCCAACCTGCTGGCGGCCTGCGTCGACGGGGTGCTGCTGGTGGTGCGCGCCGGGAAGGCGCCGTTTCAGCTGGTCAAGCGCACGGTTGACACGCTGGGCCACGAGCGCATCCTCGGCATCGTGATGAACGCCGTGGACTACGCCCACGACCGCAACGCCGGGGGCTACTACGAGTACTACGGGTATGGCTATTACGGCGTTTCGAAATCCAAGTAGGCAGTCATGGCCAAGGGTCTGATCCAGGACGCCAACTGGCGTTCATCGACACTCATCGTGATGGAGAGCGCGCTCATTCTCGGCGCGGTCGGCGCCGGGGTCTACGCGCAGGTGGGCCTGGCGGCCGGGCCGGCCGGGCTGGCCGGCTTGCTGCCCAAGGCGCTGGTGATCACCACCGTCTGCCAGCTGTGCCTGTATTGGGGTGACCTCTACGACAATCCGCATACCGGCGGGAATCACACCGAGCTGCTGATCCGGATCCTCCAGGCGCTCGGCGCGACCTGCCT
>JBAZYO010000020.1 GCA_041659285.1 Vicinamibacterales bacterium
GTCGTGACCTGCTTGCGGTGCCGGGCGAGGTAGCCGTCGAGCCAGTCGGTCAGCGAAGCCAGGCCGAAGATCGCGGCGGCGACCAGCTCCACCGGCAGCCCGGCAACCAGCCGGCCCTCGAATTTCGTCAGGAGGACCGACACCAGCACCGGCACCAGGAATATGCGTGCGATGGTCAGGCTGTTCGGCAGGTTCATGTCGGCCGCCGTCATTCTACCCCTCGGTCGTGTAAGATGGAAGTTTGTCATGAAGGCTATCCTTCTCGCCGGGGGCAAGGGCACGCGGCTCCGCCCGCTGACCCTCCACACGCCCAAACCCGTGGTCCCGATCTTCGACCGCGCCTTTCTTCACTACCAGATCGACCTGCTCAAGCAGGTTCCCGAGATCGACGAGGTCATTCTCAGCCTCAATTACCAGCCTCGCCGCATCGAAGAGGTGTTTGGTGATGGCGCGGGTACCGGCGTGCGGTTGCGCTACGTGGTCGAGCCGGCCCCGCTGGGCACCGGCGGCGCCATTCGCTACGCGGCCCAGGGCGCGACCGACACGATTGTGGTGTTCAACGGCGACGTGATGACCAGCGTGGACGTCAACGCGGTCGTCAAGCTCCACCGCGATCGCCAGGCCAAGGCCACCATCGTGCTGACGCCGGTGGACAACCCGACGGCCTACGGGCTGGTTGAAACCGAGCCGGACGGCCGCGTCCGCCGCTTCCTGGAGAAGCCGAACCCGGACGAGATCACCTGCGACACGATCAACGCCGGCATCTACGTGCTCGAGCCGGACACGTTCGATCGCATTCCCAAGGACGTCTCCTACTCCATCGAACGCTCGTACTTCCCGTCGCTGATCGAGCGGCAGGAGATGTTCGTGGCCTACGTGGAACGCGGCTACTGGATCGACATCGGCACGCCCGAGAAGTACATCCAGGTGCACCGCGACATGTTCGACGGCAAGTTCTCCGGCGGCGTGTTCGCGACCGCGGACCCGGGCAAGCCGGTGGTCTCGCCCGACGCCCGAATTGAAGACGGCGTGGAGTTGCATACGCCGTGCTTCATCGACGCCGGCGCGCACGTGAAGAGCGGCGCGCGCATCGGCCCCTACACCGTGCTGGGCCGTTCCGTGATCGTCGAGGAATCGGCCAACCTCGAGAACACGATTGTGTGGCCGAACACCCGCATCGGCCAGAGCGCCATCGTCCATGGCCCGATCATCGGCCGCAACTGCCACATCGGCCGTAACGCGGTGATGAAGTCGGCGTCGGTGATTGGCGACAAGACCCTGCTGACCGACTACACGACCCTATGATCAACCCATCCGTCTTCAAGGCCTACGACGTGCGGGGGCTCTACCCGTCCGAGATCACCGAGGAGCTGTTTCATCAGCTCGGCCGCGCCTTCATCGCTTACCTCGGCCCCGGCAAGTACGCCATCACGCGCGACATGCGCGTGTCGTCGCCGTCGCTGACCAAGGCCTTCATCGATGGCGCGACGCTGCAGGGTGGAACCCTGTACGACTACGGCCTGCTCGGTACCGACCAGATGTACTACGCGGTGGCGGCCGACAAGCTGGACGGCGGCGCCCAGGTGACCGCCTCGCACAACCCAGGCGAGTACAACGGCTGCAAGATGGTGCGCGCCGAAGCCTTTCCGCTGAGCGGCGAGGCCGGCATCAAGGAAATGAAGGAGATGATCCTGGCCGGCGCCATTCCCGCGCCGCCGTCATCGCCTGGCACGGTCGAGACGCGCGAGATCATGGACCGCTACGTCGAGCACGTGATGTCGTTCATCGACGCCGCGTCGATCACGCCGTTCAAGGTCGTGCTGGACGCCGGGAGCGGCGTGGCCGGCTTCGTCGCGCCTCGCCTGTTCGATCGGCTCCCCTGCCAGACGACGCGGCTGTGCTTCGAGGTGGACGGCACCTTCCCGAACCACGAGGCCAACCCCCTGATCGAAGAGAACCGCCGGGACATCACCGAGCGCGTGATCGCCGAGAAGGCCGACATCGGCATTGCCTGGGACGGCGACGCCGACCGCTGCTTCTTCATCGACGGTAGCGGCGAGTTCATTGCCGGCGACTTCATCACGGCGCTGCTGGCCGAGGCGTTCCTGCTCAAGTCGCCAGGCCAGACCGTGATCTACGACGTGCGCGCGAGCTACGCGGTGAAGGACGTGGTCGCGAAGTACCAGGGCAAGGCCCTGATGAACCGCGTCGGCCACGCCTTCATCAAGCGCCGCATGCGCGAGGAGGACGCGGTGTTCGGCGGCGAGGTCACCGGGCACTACTACTTCCGCGACAACTTCTACGCCGACAACGGGTTCATCCCGGCGCTGATGATCCTGGACCTGATGTCGAAGAAGGGCATGTCGCTGCGCGACCTGCTGACACCGCTGCGCGAGAAGTACTTCATCTCCGGCGAGATCAACACCAAGGTGGCCAACATGGCCATCGCCGACCAGAAGATCCAGGAACTGGCGAAGATCTACGCCACCGGCAATGTCTACATGCTCGACGGCGTGTCGGCCGAGTTCGCCGACTGGCATTTCAACGTGCGCCAGTCGAACACCGAGCCGCTGCTCCGCCTGAACCTCGAGGGGCTGACGCCGGAGATCATGGAGAAGCGCCGCGACGAAGTGTTGGGGATTATCCGAGGGTAGCGCCGGCTGCCGCCGCCAGCCCTGCCGGGCGCCTCTTGACGAGATGCCGGGTTTCGGGCTCGCCCTCTGCTAGAATGGCCTGACTGAGCGGGAGTAACTCAGTGGTAGAGTCACAGCTTCCCAAGCTGTTGGTCGCGGGTTCGATCCCCGTCTCCCGCTCCAGCTTTTCCTACTGAATCGAAATCCCCACGCTCAGCGTGATCATCTGCGTCCGCCTGGCGGACGGCAGGAGGTCGGTGGCCCCGCGCGAGCTGAGCTTCGTGAAGCGCACGTCGAAGCTGGCGCCGAGATGCGGCTTCATGAACCACCTGGCTCCCCCGCCGAAATTAAGGGCGGCGTTCCACGCCTCGGGCACGGTGATGGCCGCCAGGCTGCCGAAGGCTTCCGAACTGCTGGCAACCTTGGTGCGGCCATAGCCGGCGCTCAAGTAGCTCCACCCCAACTTGTGCCCGAAGTTGATCGACAACTGCGGCAGCACGCTCGTGATCTGCGTGGTGACCGACGTCGTGGTCTGGGTGGTCTTCTCGGTCGAGCCCGAGCCGGTGGTCGACGTCAGCGGGTCGCTGCTGCCCTTGCCCGTGGCCAGGGACACCCCAAGGCCAAAGGTCGCGACTCCGAGCTTGAGCGGGTAGACCGTGGCGCCGCCGGCGAGGCCCCAGCCGCGTCCTGGGAGGGGCGTGGTGGCCGAGAGAGGCGGAACCCAGCCTTCAGCCGTGGGCAGGCCCACCCACGCTCCGTGCAGATCGACGGCGAACCAGGGAAGCCGTTCGGAGGTTTGAGCCGAGACCGGCGCCGCCGCGAGCAGGGCCAACGCCACCATTGCCGCCAGGCGCATCAGTAGCCGCCCGTCTTTCCTGCCGCCGCCTCGCCCCGCGATTCCTTCACGATGCGCACGCCAGCGCTCGCGCCAATGCGCGTGGCGCCGGCCGCAACCATGGCCTTCATCTGCTCAAGGTCGCGCACGCCGCCGGAAGCCTTCACGCCCATCTCGTCGCCGACAATGCGGCGCATCAGGGCGACATCGGCGGCGGTGGCGCCGCCGGGCCCGAAGCCGGTCGAGGTCTTGACGAAATCGGCGCCGGCGGCCTTGGCCAGCGTGCAGGCGGTGATCTTCTCCTCGTCGGTCAGCAGCGCGGTCTCGATGATCACCTTGCTGCCGGCGCCCGCGGCGTGACACGCCGAGACGACGCCGCGGATGTCGTCGGTGACCAGCCGCACGTCGCCGGACTTGAGCGCGCCGACGTTGATCACCATATCGATCTCCGCCGCCCCGTCGAAAATCGCGCGGCGCGCCTCGAACTGCTTGACGTCAGGCGTGGTCGCCCCCAACGGGAAGCCGACGACCGAGCAGACCGCGACGCCGCTGCCACGCAGTTGCCGGGCCGCCAGCGCGACCCACGTCGGGTTCACGCACACGGTGGCGAACTTCCACTCCGCCGCTTCCTTGCACAGCTGCTCGATCTCTTTCGCCGTCGCGTCGGGCTTGAGCAGCGTGTGATCGATCAGGCCCGACAGGCCTTGTGCACCGCCGTCGGCGGCGTGCAGGCCCAGGCGCGTGGCGCCGGCGTCGAGCACGTGCTGCACCCGGTCTGGACAGCAGTCGAAGGTAAAGCCGTGGCACGCGCACCGGGTCGGCGCCACCGCGCCGGCCCGCGCCAGTTCCTCCAGGATCAACGCGATGACCCGACGATAGTCGCTCACTGCGTCTTCTCCAACGCGCGAATCTTCGCCAGGCGGCGAAGGTGGCGGGCCTCGCCCATGGGGGTGCCGAGCCAGGTGTCCACAATCGCCTTGGCGTCGCCCACCGAGAGCAACGTCGCGCCGAGCGCCAGCACGTTGGCGCCGTTGTGCTCGCGGGAGTAGCGGGCCAGGGTCTTGTCGGTGCACATCGCCGCGCGGGCCCCGTCGATCTTGTTGGCGGCGATCGCCGAACCGATGCCGGCGCCGTCAATAACGATGGCGGCGTCCACTTCCCTGCGCGCCACCAGCCGGGCGGCCTGCGCCGCGATGTCGGGATAGTCCACCGGGTCGGGGCCGTCGGTGCCCACGTCGAGCACGCTCAGGCCCTTCTGCCGCAGGTAATCACGCAAGGCCGCCTTGAGCGCCACGCCCGAATGATCGCTGCCAATGGCCAGCGAGCGGATATCGGCCACCGGCGCCAGGCCGTCGAGGCTGGCGTCGGCGACCCCGCGCAACACGGTCACACGGCGGGCCTTCAGCGTGTCGGCGGCCAGCGGCGTGACGTGCCCGCCGGTCTTCAGCGTGACGCTGGAGCCGATCTCCAGGATCCGCGCGTCGGCCTCCGTAATGATGTCGAACGTCTTCATTGAACTCCCGTCGAGTAGTTCCGCCCCGTCAAGCCGTGCCGCCCCGTCTGTATCGTGCTAGTCTTTTCCGCCATGTCTGCCGCGAAACCTACCGTGCTCATCGACCAGGAAGAACTCCAGGCCCGCATTGCGGACCTGGCGCGCGAGATCCGCCGGGACTTCCCCGAGGACCAGCTGCACTTCGTCTGCGTCCTCAAGGGCGCCTTCCTGTTTCTCGGCGACCTCATTCGCAACCTCGACGGCCACGTCACCATCGACTTCATGTCCCTTTCCAGCTACGGATCTGGCACGTCGTCGTCCGGCGAAGTCCGCCTGTCGAAGGACCTCGACTCCGGCCTCGAGGGCCGCGATGTCATCATCGTCGAAGACATCGTCGACACCGGGCTGACCTTGCATTACCTGCAGGACATTCTCATGGCCCGCGGACCCAAGTCGCTGCGGACCGCCTGCCTGCTCAGCAAGCCATCACGCCGGAAGATCGAGGTCAAGGTCGACTACATCGGCTTCACCATCGAAGACCGCTTCGTCGTCGGCTACGGCCTCGACTACGCCGAGCAGTACCGCAACCTGCCCTTCATCGGCGTGCTCGAGTAGCCGCCTACTGCGGCACGGCCTTTCGGACCAGGTCGGCTGCGGCCCGGGCCTCGCGCAGCACCGCCGCTTCGTCCAGCGTCAGCACCTTGCGGTCGCGCATCAGCACCTGGCCGTTCACCACGGTCGTCTCGACGTCGTCTCCGCGAGACACGTAGACGACCTGCGACACGGGATCGAACAGCGGCGTCTGCCGCGCCCGAGACATCCCCACCACGATGAGGTCGGCGCGCTTGCCCGCTTCCAGGGACCCGATGCGGGCCTGCTGGCCAAGGACGCGGGCGCCGCCGATAGTGGCGAGTTCCAGCGCCTCCGGTGCGCTGATCACGCGCGGATCCATCGACACCAGCTTCTGCTGGAATGCCGCCTGGCGCATCGCCTCGAACATGTCGAGGTCGTTGTTGCTGGCGGCGCCGTCGGTGCCCAGGCCGACATTCACGCCGGCCCGGCGATAGGCCACCACCGGCGCCGTTCCGCTCGCCAGCTTCATGTTGCTTTCGGGGTTGTTCGAAATGCCGACGTTGCGCTGTTTCAGTACGGCGATCTCTTCGGGCGTGATCCACACGCCGTGCGCGCCCACGGTGATCGGCGCCCAGAACTTGAGGCGGTCGAGCAGCGCCACGGGCCGCTGCTGGTGGCGTGCTTGCGACAGCCCGATCTCATCGGCCGTTTCGGCGAGGTGGATTTGGATCGGGATGTTGTACTTCTTCGCCAGGTCGCTCACCGCGGTCAGCGTGGCGGCATCGAGCGTGTACACCGAGTGCGGCGCGATCGACGGCGTGATCAGGTCGTCTTGCGCGAACTCCTTCGCGAACGCCTCGGTGCGCTTCAAGGCCTCCGCCGGGGTCCTGGCGTCGGCCACCGGGAACTCGATCACCGTTTGCCCCAGCACGCCGCGCAGGCCCGCTGCCTTGGTGACACGGGCGACCTCTTCCTCGAAGTAGTACATGTCCGCGTAGGTGGTGGTCCCGGACTGGATCATCTCCAGGGCCGCCAGCCGGGTGCCGACGCGCACGAATTCCGGCGACACGGTCTTGGCCTCGGCCGGAAAGATGTACTTCTGCAGCCAGTCCATCAACGCCAGGTCGTTGCCCAGGCCGCGAAACATGACCATGGCGGCGTGGGTGTGGGTGTTAATGAGGCCGGGCATCACCACCTTGCCGGTGGCGTCGATGGTGTCGGTGCTCCGGTAGCGCGCCGCGATCGCGGCCGGCGTATCGACCGCGACGATCAGGGTGCCGTTGACGGCCACCGAGCCCGGATTCAGGATCCGCCGGCTGCCATCCACTGTGATGACAATGCCGTTGGCGACGATCAACGAGACCTCGGTGACCTGCCGGGCCACCAGGGCGGGCCGAAACACGGGCGCGGCCAGGACCAGCGCCAGCCCGATCGCCAGAATGCGGAAGCGCATGCAGGCTGAATTGTACGTGAATCCGGAATTGCGGTGTAAGCTCTCTGCGCCGTGCTGCGCCTGGTCACTCACCCGCTGGTCCATGACTGCCTCGCGGAACTCCGCGACGCCCGCACCAATCCGGAACGCTTTCGCGCGCTCGCCAATCGCATCAGCGTCCTGCTCGGCGCCGAGGCGCTCCGCGACGTGCCGATGGCCGATGGCACCGTTGACACGCCGCTCGGGCCGTCACCTTGCCGCCGCCTGGCCGCCGACGTGGTGATGGCGCCGGTCCTGCGGGCCGGGCTCGGCATGCTGCCGGGCATGCTGGAATTGGTGCCGAACGCCCGCGTCGGTCACCTCGGGCTGCAACGCGACGAGCGCACGGCGGTGGCCTCGCAGTACTACGCCAAGCTGCCGCCCAACATCGAAAGCAGCTATGTGTTGCTGATCGACCCGATGCTGGCCACCGGCGGCAGCGCCGTGGCCGCCCTGGACGTGCTGACCCGGGCCGGAGCGAAGCACATCCGCCTGGTCTGCATCGTCGCGGCGCCCGAGGGCGTGGCGGTCGTCGAGAAGGCCTACCCGGCCGTCCCGATCTTTACGCCCATCGTGGACCGGGAACTCAACGCTCACAAGTTCATCGTGCCGGGCCTCGGCGACTTCGGCGATCGGCTGTTCGGCACCATCTAACGCACTACGGCCCTCGCCAAATTGGCACGCCTGATGCTATGATCCATGCTCTGACCGCGCGCTTGGCTCAGCGGTAGAGCACCGCCTTCACACGGCGGGGGTCGGAGGTTCGAATCCTCCAGCGCGCACCATCAATCTTCTTACCTTGAGTAATCGCCTTCGGCCGATTGCGACGGCAGCACTGCTGGGCGCACTAGCGTTCCTGCTTTACGTGGTGCCGGCCGCCCCCTCCCCTCTCTCAGTTGACGAAGTCGCCCTCATGCGTCAGGCGCAGTCGGTGGCGACCAGCGGCCGCGACACCGACGGCCGTGCGGCGCAACTGTACTTCCGCGCGAGCGAGGAGCACTGGCTTCAGCCGGTGCCGGTGTACGCAACGGCGCTGGTGTCGGCCCTGGTATCCGGTTCGATGGCGGCGCGGCTGGCGTCGGCCATCGTCGGCGCGCTCAACGTCGGGCTGATCTACCTGCTCATGCGGCGGCTGTGCCCCAATCGATGGGGCCCGGTGGCCACCGCGGCGTTGCTGGCGATCACGCCCGCGCACCTGGCCTTTGCCCGAACCGGGGTGGACGCCATCTACTCCTTGCCCTTTGTCCTGGTCTGGCTGATCGGGCTCCGGGACTTCCTCGACCGGGGCGACCGGTGGCACCTCACCGCCGGTGTGTTCGCACTGGGGGTGGGTACCTATACGCAGCCGTCGGCGCCGCTGACCATGGGCTTTCTCTTCGCCATCACCTGCGCCGCGTTGTGGATCACGGGGGCTCGCGGCATTCGGGCCTACGCGGGCATCGTCACCGCCTTTGCGCTGCCGCTCAGCATCGCGGGCCTGTGGTTCGCGGCCCATCCGTCGAGCTATCCGGACACGTTCGGCCGGTGGGTCATTCATGCCGCGCACCTGCGCTATCCCATGGACGGCATGCGCGCCTTCCTCAACTGGACCACGCTCGGCACGCGCACGTCGCTGTACTGGGGATTCTTCGACCCATCCTGGCTCTTCTTCAATGCCCCTTACCTACCGGGCACGGTCCTGCGGGGGGCGGCCCCGTTCCTCTTGCCGGCATCGCTCTTCTCGCTGATGGGCGTGGCGCGCTGCGCGCGAGTCGGTCCGCCCGCGTGGACGATCGCCCTGGTTGCCGGGGCCGCCGCGTCGCCGCTGGCCGCATCGACGTTCGGACAGCCGCATGCCATTGGAGCGGCCCTGGCGGTTGTGCCATTCGTGACGGTACTGGCCGGATGCGGATTGGTGGACTGGAGCGAGCGGAAGGGCGCGGCCTGGCGTTGGCTGGGGTGGGCGGCGATTGCCGCCATTCCGCTTCAGTTCTTCGGCGCCTACGCACGCTACTTCCGCGCCTGAGCCCTCTCACACACCTCGAAGGACGTCTTCCAGTCCGGCTCGATGCGGGCGGTGACCCGCCGCCAATCGGCCGCGCCGGCCAGCGTGTTGCAGACCGCACCGGGCACGAGGGGCGGTCATTAGTTTAGGGGCTACCGTTTCTCAAGCAGCGCGAAGGACGGAGTGCCATCAAGGTCATCGATCGAACGAACGTGGCGCCAGCCAGCGTCGTGTAGAAGCGCCCCGCATTCGGCCGCGGCGAGCGGACATACGAGCGCCGCTCCAGGTAACGCCCCTGCGGGTGGATCGGGGCCGTAATACACGGCCCTATCAATCATGTCCGGGCGTTGTCCCGCCAGCGCATAGAAGCGCCAATAGCGCCCGGCAAATGGAATCGCCCGACTCAAGTACACGCGC
This sequence comes from Vicinamibacterales bacterium, assembly GCA_041659285.1. NCBI lineage: Bacteria > Pseudomonadati > Acidobacteriota > Vicinamibacteria > Vicinamibacterales > Vicinamibacterales bacterium. Next base: position 9,406 of record JBAZYO010000020.1, read on the forward strand.
CGCTGCGGGTCTGCCACGGCCGCATCGATCACGGCCGTCAGCGCCTCCCGGGTATTCCCGCCAAACCAGCGACCGGCTTCGACGCGGTATCGGCCCATGTAGTCCTGGTAGAAACCGGCGAACTGCAGCGGGACGGCCGCAATGAGCAGAACGGCGATCGTGCGCCACCCTCGCGAGTGCGACTTAAGGAGGGCGTCGGCACCGTAGCACGCGGCCAGTACGCCAAAGGGGATCGCGAACAGGATCCGGTTCATCTCGAGCGCGCCCGTGACGATGGCTGCGAGGGGCGCTGTCGCCAGGCCGACGAGCACCAACGTTGCCGGTGTACTGCGCGCGATGACCAACCGGTAGGCGCCAAGCGGCATGAACACCGCGAAGCTCAACGGGAACAAGCCGGCCTGTCGTGTGGAGTTGATGAGGCTGGAATCACCTGACAGGAACAGAAAGGCGGGGTTGAAGAACGACCAGAACAAGCCAATCCGTGTTTGCAGGGCCGACGACACCGCCCCAGGAGCCGGCGCGGCCGTGGTCCCCGCACTATAGAGCTGGTAGGCTTCCAGGATCTGGCGATAGCGCTCCGGATGCGTGGCATACCACCACGCCATCGGAATAAGGGGCGCCACGAACGCCGCGCCCGCAATCATGGCCGCCCTCTTCCCCCCCCACCGATACCCGAGCGCCACGGTCAGTAACAGGTAGACCGGCACCATGACCACCCACGCCAGATAGGTGTACGCGCCGAAGCCCAACCACAACGCACCAATGGCCAGCCGTCGCTCGCTCGGGCGGTCCGAAAACGCCGCCATGCTCAGCAGCCACGCCAGGATGATCGGGATCGAGGACTGCGGGCTCAGCACCAGGCGGCTGCGAATGAACAAGGCTGGCGTCAACGCCAGGAAGCCTGCGGCGATGCCCGCCATGCTGTCGCGCCCGAAGAGGCGCCGCGCCAACAGGAACATCAACGTGACGTCGAGCACACCGAGCAGCGCGGTTGGCAGCCGGACGGATGCCTCGGAGAACGGAAGCCAGGCGAGTGCCGCAGCCGTGACATAGATAATGGCCGGGTCGCGCCCGGCCGGAAACTCGGGCTCGGTGAAGAACACCGGCAGGAAGCGTCCGCTCAGGTCACGACCAGTGGACGCAATCGCCTTCGCCTGCAGCGAGAACTGTAACTCGTCGTGCATCAGGAACGCCGGCGCGTAATCAAGCCGGGTCCCATAGAGAACGCCCGACGCTGCCGTCAGCGCTCCGAGCAGAAGCCAGGTGCGGGGCGACATCTCTATTCGCTGGCGGGCGACACTGCGTATTTGTCGATCAGGCGATACAACGCGCGCCGGCTGATGCCAAGGCGGCGCGCGGCCAGCGACTTGTTGCCGCCGGTGGCGTCGAGCGCGGCCTGCACGGCGTCCGCCGTCGGCGGCGGCCCCGATGGCTCGTCATCGACAGCGACCGGACCCGGGCCGGGACGGACGGGCAACGACCGGGCGAGGTCGCCCTCGGTCAACAGGTGCCCTTCACAGAGCAGGCAGGCCCGTTCGATCACGTTTCGCAGTTCGCGGACGTTGCCGGGCCACGGCCACTGCACGAGCCGCTCTTCGGCGGACTCGGTCAGGCCGGTGATGGGCCTGTCGAACTCCCTGGCGAACCGGCGCACGAAGGCCGCGGTCAGGTACGGGATGTCTTCGGGACGTTCCCTGAGCGGCGGCACCGCGATTTCAACCACGTTGAGCCGGTAGTACAGGTCGCTGCGGAAGCGGCCCGCGGCCATCTCGGCGTCCAGGCGCCGGTTGGTGGCGGCGATCACGCGCACGTCCACCTTCTTCAGGTCCACCGACCCGACACGCTGCAGTTCGCCGTTCTCGAGCGTGCGCAGGAGCTTGGCCTGCGCGCCCGGCGGCAGTTCCCCGACCTCGTCCAGGAACACGGTGCCGCCAGTGGCGGATTCGAAGACGCCAATCTTGTCGGCCGTCGCCCCGGTGAACGCTCCGCGCACGTGGCCAAACAACTCCGACTCGAACAGCGTCTCGACAACGGCGGAACAGTTCACGGTGACGAGCTTCTTCGCCTTGCGCGGGCCGAGCGCGTGCAGCGCCCGCGCCACCAATTCCTTGCCGGTCCCGGTCTCGCCGGTCACCAGCACGGTCCGCGCGTGCGGCGCCAGCCGGTTGATGACGCTGAACAACTCGCGCATCGCCGGCGAGCGGCCGATCATGCCGCATACCTCGAGGCGCTCGGCGAGGGCGGCATCGCTGTCGAGCACCGTGTTGCGGTCTTCGAACTGCCGCCGCATCGCCTGCATGAGCGCCCGCACCCTCGGCAGGTCGAGGGGTTTCGAGAAGTACTCGGTGGCGCCCAGCTTGATGGCCTCCACGGCGTCTTCAACGCTCGCCGCGCCGCTCATCAGCGCAATCTGCGAGCTGGTGCCACCCGCGCGCACGGCGCGCAGCACGCCGAGGCCGTTGACCCGGGGCATGTGCAGGTCGAGGAGCACCAGGTCCATGTGCCGGCGATGCAGCATTTCGAGCGCCGCGGCGCCGTCAGCCGCTTCGAGCACCTCGAAGCCTTCGCGCGCCCCGACCTCTCGCAGCAGTTGCCGGATTTGCGGATCGTCGTCCACGAGGAGCAGGAGTGGATGGGGAGCGGTTGAGGTATCTGCGAGCATATGCGCCGGGCGATGGACCTGAGCCAGACCGACCGGCACGTCGCCGGTCGTCGAAGCATGCGGAAACGGGGGCTGGCTCGTGCTGACCGAGCGGCCGGCTAGCCGGCCTTCTTGACCTCGGCGATCAGCGCCAGGATGGCGCGCGTGTAGGCGGCATCCGCTTCGGCGTGGGCCTTCATGTAGTCGGCTTCCGACATCTTGTCTTCACGCCAGTTGCCGTCGAAGCGCATGGTCTTCGCGCCGAGGTCGTGGCTGTCGGAAGGCCCCTGCCTGGTGGCGGGCTTGGCCTTCAGGCCGTCGGGGCCCAGGTCGGTCACGAAGTGGCGGCTCTCCACCACCGACGCGCTGTTCAGGTCCATGTAGACCTCGCGGTACTCCTTCCGGATCAGCTTTTCATTGACCACGGCCGGCGCCGTCGTGCGCGCCCACACCACCATCAGCTGCCCCGGGAAGGCAATCGCCCCGACGAACTCCTCACGGTCGTCCGGCATGCGCGCGGCGATGCTGTCGAGCTTCTTGCCCGCGAGCAGCTCGGCGAGTTCCTTGGCGGGCGCCGCGGACTTGGGGTCTTGGGCGGCAGCGACCGACGAGAAGGCCGTGACGAACAGGATTGGAACCAGAAGGGTGGTGAACGAGGCGGAGGTCACAAATTTCATGCCCTCATTTAACACATTCAGCCGATGAAAAGCGACTCTTCCTCGTCAACCACGTTCCGGCTGGCCTGCCGGCGGCGGCCGGCTTCACGCAGGCCGCGGAACGAATCGATGAGCGCCGCGACCCCGGCGAAGATGGCCATGCCCTGGCGCGCGGGGCCCGTCACGAACTCCTGGGCGGCCGCCACGGTCTGATCGACCCGCTGCGTCAGCTCCGCGAAGATGGCGTCGAACCGCTCGACCTGCTTGGCCGCCAGCGCCGCGGTTCGCGCCGCCTCGCTGGTAAGCGCGGTGATGTTGGCGAGCAGGGGCTTGATGTCCTGGTCCAGTTGAGTGGCAATCTGATCCACCCGACGGGCAAGACGGATCCCGGCGATGATGGCGCCCACCTGGATGAGGGCCATGACCAGCACCGCAAAGGCGATGACGCCGAGAAACAGCTCGCCGGTTGCACTCACGCCTGGTCGCCCCGCTCGCGCGCCTGCTGGAACGCCTCGCGGCCGCGATCAACCGCGGTGACCAGGTTCTCGCGCTGGCGCGCATAGTACTCACGGCCCTGATCCATGGCTTCGCGGGCCTTGTCCTTGCCCTCGCGGGCTTTCTGGCCCAGGAACTCGCGGGTCTCTTCGCCCGAGGCCGGCGCAAACAGGAGCGCCACGGCCGCGCCGGTCAGGGCGCCGACCACGAACGCAATCATGATGCCGCCGCCGTTGCTGTCCTTGGACATCGTGGCTCCTTAGAAAATGCTGACCTTCACGTTCAGGTACTTCTTCGGGTCTTTCCTGATTTCGGTGATGAGCGACTTGACCTCGGCCACCGCCTGATTCATGTTCTCATATAACTGCTTGTCGTGCAGCAGTTGCCCCGCGGTGCCCTGGCCGGCGTTGAGCTGTTGCAGAACCGTGTCGAGACGGGCAGTCATGGTGTCGATCCGCTGGTAGAGCGCGTCATCGGTCAGCAGCTTCCCGGCGGTGCCCTCACCGCGATTCAGCTTCGCGGTCATGGTCTCGAGGTTCGACGTGGTCTGGTTCAGGCTCCTGGAAAACGACGGGTCGTTCATCAACTGGCCGAGGCTGCCCTCGCCCTTCCGCAGGCCGGTCGTAATCGCATTGAGATTGGCGAGCGCCGCCTCGAGCTCGTTATACGCTCTCGGATTGTTCGCCAGCTTGCCCATCGTGCCCTTACCCTCCGACACGGAGCGCGCCACCCGTTCGGCCGCCTTCACGAAACCGTCGACTTCCCGGTAGATCGAATCGTCGGTGAAGAGCTTGCCGACGGTGCCCTTGCCCGCGCGGATGTCTTCGATGAGCTGCTTCGCCTCGGTGAGCCCGGCCGTGGCCTGCGTGGTGAGCTGGGCGATGCTGCCCTCGGCGATGCCCGACGGCACGTAGCCCCACTCGGGAATGGGGGTGCCCCCCGGCCCCGCGGTGATGTCCACGGCGCCTTCGCCGAGCAGTGAAATCGAGCCCAGCACGGCAAACGACTTGTCGGTGACGAGCGGCCGCATGTCGTCCTTGACGCCGAACCACACCTCCACGCCACCGGCGGAGAGCACCACCTTGTCCACCGAACCCACCTCGACGCCCGCCACCCGGACCGGGGAGCCGGCCATCAACCCGGCCACGTTGGCGAACCTCACCTTCAGCGTGTAGTTCTGCCAGAAGAACCCCCCGCCCCCGCCGACGGCGAAGATCAGCAGGCCGGCCATGACCAGCGCGAAAACCGAGATGATGCCGAACTTGAGTTCGGCCCATGCGAGTGAGTGTGTGCGCGGCATGGTGCTTGGGTCCTCTTACGAAAGAAACGTGTTCAGGTACGGGTCGGTCGAAGCCCGCAATTCGTCGGCCGATCCCTCGAAGTGAATGCTGCCGTCCTTCAGCATCACGAAGTCGGCCTGCTCGATCTTCGCCGCGACGGCGGCGGCAATCTCCGGCTCCCCGGCTGCGTTCCTGGTGGCGGAATGCGTCGCCACGTAGAACGCGTCGCGGAGCTGGTGCGTGACGATCACGGAAGTCACCGCCTCGAGGTCGCGCAACTTGATGATCTCGGCGTCGATGGTCAGCGACGTAATCGGGTCGAGGCCCGTGGTCGGCTCGTCGTACAGCAGCAGCGTGGGCTTGGCGGCCATGGCGCGGGCGATCGCCACCCGGCGGCGCTGCCCGCCCGACAGCTCCGACGGCTGCTTGTCGATGTGCTCGCTCAGACCGACGAAGCCGAGGACTTCCTCGACGCGCTGACGCACCTCGGGCAACGGCAGCGTGGTTTCCTCGTAGAGCTTGTAGCCGACGTTCTCGCCCACGGTGAACGAGTCGAACAGCGCGCCTTCCTGGAAGACCATGCCCATGTGGTGGCGCACGCCCATGATTTGCCGCTCGGTCATCTGGTCCACCCGGTGGCCGAGCACCCAGATGGTGCCGGAGTCCGCCTTGAGCAGGCCGAGCATCAGCTTGAGGATGGTGGACTTGCCGGCGCCGCTGGCGCCGAGGAAGATCTTCGTGTGTCCGGCGCGCACGACGAAGGTGACGTCCTTGAGGATCACCTTCTCGTCGAACGCCAGGCACACTTTGTCGAACAGCACCACCGGGGCGTGGGGCTCCGCAAGCTCAACGGGCAGGCCGAATTCGGCAAGGCTCTTGTGGCGCATCAGAAAAAGATCGAAATAAGCAACCGGGTCACGAAGAAGTCCACGATCAGCACGGTGACGGAAGCGGCGACCACGGCGTTGGTCGTCGCCCGGCCCACGCCCTGCGTGCCGCCCGACGTCCTGAGGCCGACGTGGCAGCCGATGGTGACGATGATAAAGCCCAGGAAGAACGGCTTGATCAGGCCCATCCAGACATCCTGGATGTAGAGTCCCTCAACCACCGCGCTCCAGTAAATCCCGGACGACACGCGCAGCTGCGTCAGGGCGATGAGCCATCCGCCGGTGAGGCCCACCGCGTTGGCCACCACCGTCAGGATCGGACACATGATGATGCCCGCCAGCACGCGCGGCACCACCAGCTTGCGGATGGGATCCGTGCCGAGGGCGCGCAGCGCGCTGATTTGCTCGGTCACCACCATCGACCCGAGCTCGGCGGCGATGCCCGACCCGACGCGGCCGGCCAGCATCAGGGCGGTGAGCACCGGCCCCAGCTCCTTGATCATCGACGCGCTGATCAGGCGGCCGACGAACGGGCGGGCGCCGAACTGGTCGAGCGTCATGCCCGACTGCAGCGCCAGCACGGCGCCGGTGAAGAAGCCGGTCAGCAGCACCACGGTGAGGGAGCCGAGACCGATGATCTCGATCTGCTCCATCACGTCGCGCGCGTAAAACGGACGCGAGACCGCGCCCTGCGCCGCCGCGAAGCACAGCTTCACGTACTCTTGAACTTCGAGCAGGCCCTTCTTGACGGCTTCAATCAGCCAGCCTCCCTGGGCGGGAGCGCTCATCGGCGATCCTCCGGCCCGAGACCGAGCTCACGCGCGCGGAGCGCTCGAATCTGGTCGCGCCAGGACGCCGCCTTCTCGAAGTCGAGGTTGGCCGCGGCGCCCTTCATCTGTTCCTCGAGGGTCGCGATGTGCGCGTCGAGCTCGGCCTGGGTCCGGAACACCTGCCGGCCCTCGCGCGGGTCGATGATCGAGGAGTAGTCGCGGTCATAAACACTGGATAAGACGTCATCGATAGCCTTGACGATACTGGTCGGGGTGATGCCGTGCTCGGCGTTATAGGCCGCCTGCCGCGTCCGGCGGCGCTCGGTTTCGCTGATCGCGGCGCGCATCGAGTCGGTGTGACGGTCCGCATACATGATCACACGGCCGTGGACGTTGCGCGCGGCGCGTCCGGACGTCTGGATGAGCGCCCCGGCCGAGCGCAGGAAGCCCTCCTTGTCGGCGTCGAGGATGGCCACCAGCGACACTTCGGGCAGGTCGAGGCCTTCGCGGAGCAGGTTGATGCCGACCAGCACGTCGAACACGCCGCGGCGCAGGTCGCGCAGGATCTCCACGCGCTCGAGCGTGTCGATGTCGGAATGGAGGTAGCGGACCTTCACGCCCAGTTCCTGGTAATACGTCGTCAGGTCCTCCGCCATGCGCTTGGTCAGCGTCGTGACCAGCACCCGTTCCCTGTTCGCCGCCCGGTCGCGGATTTCCTTGAGGAGGTCGTCAACCTGGCCCTTGACCGGACGGACCTCGACCGGCGGATCCATCAAGCCGGTCGGGCGAATCACCTGCTCGACGAACACCCCGCCGGACTTCTGCAGCTCGTATGGCCCCGGCGTTGCCGACACGTAGACCAGCTGGCCGACGCGGGCCTCCCATTCCGCGAAGTTGAGCGGGCGGTTGTCGAGGGCCGACGGCAGGCGGAAGCCGTACTCGACCAGCACTTCCTTGCGCGAGCGGTCGCCGTGATACATGCCGCGGATCTGGGGCACGGTCTGGTGGCTCTCGTCCACCACCACCAGCGAATCCGCCGGCAGGTAATCGAGCAACGTCGGGGGCGGCTGCCCCGCCGTCCGCTGGGTCAGGTGGCGCGAGTAGTTCTCGATGCCGTGGCAGTAGCCAATCTCGCGGATCATCTCGAGGTCGAACATGGTCCGCTGGTGCAGGCGCTGCGCCTCCAGGACCTTGCCCTCGCGTTCGAGGTCGCCGCGGCGTTCCTCGAGTTCGGCCTTGATGGTGACGACCGCCTCGCGCAGGCGATCGCGGCCGGTCACGAAATGCGACTTGGGAAAGACGGTCGTGCGGTCATGCCGGCGAAGCGCCTTGCCGGTGAGGGGATCGAACGAGGTCAGCTCGTCGATCTCATCGCCGAACAGGCCGATGCGCAGGGCGAACTCCTCGTAGGACGGGTAGACCTCGATGATGTCGCCGCGCACGCGGAAGGTGCCGCGGCCGAAGTCGTGGTCGTTCCGCTCATACTGGATTTCGACGAGCTTGCGGAGGATCTGGTCTCGATCGATCCGCTGGCCCTTTTCGAGCGGCATCACCAGGCCGTAGTAGGCGTCGGGCGAGCCGAGGCCATAGATACACGAGACGCTGGCCACGATGATGACGTCGCGGCGCTCGAAGAGCGACCGCGTCGCCGACAGGCGCATGCGATCGATCTCCTCGTTGATGGTCGATTCCTTCTCGATGTAGGTGTCGCTGGAGGGCATGTACGCCTCCGGCTGGTAGTAGTCGTAGTAGCTGACGAAGTACTCGACGGCGTTGCCGGGGAAGAACCGCCGGAATTCCTGAAACAGCTGCGCGGCGAGGGTCTTGTTATGGGCCATCACCAGCGTCGGGCGGTTCACGCGGGCGATCACCTGCGCCATGGTGTAGGTCTTGCCCGAGCCGGTCACGCCCAGCAGGACCTGGTGCTTGTCGCCGCGGTTCAGGCCGTCGACCAGTTCAGGTACAGCATGGACCTGGTCGCCGGCGAGCTCGAAGTCTGACGCGAGGGTGAAGCGATCGGAGACGGAAGGCATGGACACGTGTGCCAGAACACAGCATCGTACCCTACTTCCGGGAGGTCTTGTAGGGGGCGAAATAGCCTTGGCGCGCGCGCACGCGCAGGTCGGGGCGCTTCGGCTTGACCTCGACCTTGCGCCAGGCGCCGTCGGTGGTGGTGTTGGCCGACTGGTAGCCGAGGTGGTACTGCCCCTTGATCTCGGCCAGCACCTTCTCGTAGGTCGCCTCGACGTCCTTCATCGTGGTCGGGAAAAAGGCCTGGCCACCGGTGGTCTCGGCGATCTGGCGCAGCGTCATCTGGAGCTGCTGGCGGGCCGAGCCGGTGTTGTCCACCAGCCCGATCGCGTAAACGGTGACCTGGGAGGCCTTGAGCAGCGTCAGCGTGTCGGGGAGGTTGAGCGCCGACCGCGTGTCACCGCCGTCGGTGTACATCACCATCACCTTGCGGCCGTCCTGCTGATCGGCGCCGTCGAGAAAGGTGCCCAGCGCGTCGTAGAGGGCCGTCCAGCCATCCGGCTTCCGCTGGCGGATGCGCTCGATCAGCCGGGGAAAGTCGCGCTGGGGATAGCGGGTGATGCGCACCTGCGTGTCGAAGTCCACCAACGTGATGTCTTCGGCGGCCGGCAGCAGGTTCAGGAACTTGATGGCCGCGCCCTGCGCCAGCTTCATGTCGGACTGCATGCTGCCGCTGGCGTCGAGCAGCAGGCCGAGGTGCATGGCCGGTGCGGCGTCGCCGTCGCCGGCGGCGAAATAGAGGATGTCCTGCCGCTTGCCGTCTTCGAGCACCTCGAAATCGCCCGCGCCGAGACCGGTAACCAGGTTGCCCTTGCGATCGACCACCGTCACGCCCATGGTGACCAGATCCACGCCGGCGCGAAACGTCTGCTGACCGCCCGCCGCGGCGGCACCAGCCGCGGCCAGCAGGACGAACACGGCCGTCGTCGCCCGCCTCACCGGGCCATCCTACCAAAGGTGACGGGGATATAATCCGGGGATAGTGCGTTGCCTTGCGGTCTGTCACAGCGAGCTGGTAGTCCGGCTCCTGGAGGCGGTCCTCGCTCCAACTGCGGAGCTCGACGTGTTGGTAGAGAGCCCGGCGCTCGCCCGGCGCTTCGAAGACTCGGAACTGCCGGTCACCGTCGCCGATACGGCGAAGGTCGACAGCTACGTCCGGGCCGGCCTGTCCCCCGCCACTCCCGTGTTTGTCGAAGACAACGGCCGTCGCGGCCTGCGCAAGGTGCTCGAAGCGCTGCGCGGAGCCGGCGGCACGCTCATCTACGTGCTGGGTACCAGCCTGGCCGACGTGCGCCGCGCCGAAGCGCTACGCGACGACTTTCCGGAAGTCACCACGCTCACCCTCGCCGAGCTGACCGGGCCCCCGCTCCTCACCGAACTGGGGCGGTCGGTGACCCGGCAGCGCGTCCAGCAGTACCAGCGCTACATGGCCGACGCCGACCGCGTCCTGATCCTGACCCACAACGATCCGGATCCGGATGCGATGGCGAGCGGCCTGGCCCTGCGCACCATCCTCCGCCGCACGCGCCAGACCGCCGTGATCGGGTGCCTCGCGCCGGTGACGCGCCCCGAGAACCTGCGAATGGTGAAGCTGCTCGACCTGAAGATCGAGACGGTCACGGCGGACCACTTCAAGGACTTCGACAAGATCGCCCTGGTTGACGTGCAGCCGCACTACTTCCCCGGCCTGCTGCCCCACGTCGACCTGGTCATCGACCACCACCCCGCGCAGTCGGGCTACAACGCGATCTTCACCGACATCCGCCCCGACTACGGCTCCACCTCAACGATCCTCACCGAGCACCTGCGCGCCGTGGACATGGACATCTCCGAGCGCACCGCCACGGCGATGCTCTACGCGATCAAGTCCGACACGCTGTTCTTCAACCGCCACGCCAACCGCGCCGACCTCGATGCGTTCTCGCATCTGTATCCGCTGTCGGACGCGACCATGATCCGGAAGATGGAGGGCGCGGAAATCACCGCCGAGCGCCTCGACTACCTGATCAAGGGCTGGCAGCAGGGCCGCATGATGGAGCACGTCTTCTGCGCGTTCCTGGGCGAGCCGCCGCGCGACGACTTCATTCCCTATGTCGCCGACTTCTATCTGCAGCTCGAGAACGTGCAGTGGACCGTGATCAGCGGCGTCGTCAACGACACGTTCGTGGTATCGGTGCGCAACCTCGGCTACTCGCGCAATGCCGGCGACTTCGTCCGCCGCTGGTTCAACGACATCGGCAGCGCCGGCGGCCACCGCACCATGGCCAAGGCGGTGGTGCCGCTCGAGGCGTTTCAGAAGAAGTTCGGCACCTACGAAGGCAGCCGCATCAACCAGCGGATGCTTGATCTCGTGCTGGAGTTCCTGCACGAGACCCGCGACAAGTAGTGCCAGAAGGCCAGCACTTTAGTGCTGGCTAAGCGAGAGTGCCAGAAGGCCAGCACTTTAGTGCTGGCTAAGCGAGAGTGCCAGAAGCCCGGCACTTCAGTGCCGGGCCGTACTACGCCAACGCCTGTTCGAGATCCGCAATCAGGTCCGACGCGTCCTCGAGACCGATCGAAATCCTGATCATCCCTTTCGACACGCCGGCCGCCACCAACTCCTCGTCGGTCAGTCCGTACTGCGACGTCAGGATCGGCAGGCTGCAGATGCTCTCCACACCGCCGAGACTGGCGGCGCGCTTGATCACCTTCAGCTTGTCGAACACGCGGAACGCGCCGTCCTTGCCGCCGGTCACGTCAATCGTGACGACGCCGCCAAAGCCGCTCATCTGGCGCTTCGCGATCTCGTGGTCGGGGTGCGAGGCGAGCCCCGGGTAATACACCCGTTCGATGGCGCGGTGGTGCTCGAGGTGCTGCGCCACCGTCATCGCGTTGGCGTTGTGCTGCGCCACGCGCAGCGGCATGGTCTTCATGCCGCGCCCGAGCGCGAAGGCCGGGATCGGATCCATGATGCCGCCCAGCAGGCGTCGCGCTTTTGCCAGCGGGTTGATGACCGCCTTCGACCCCGACAGCGCGCCACCGGTCACGTCGCTGTGGCCGTTGAGGTACTTGGTGGCGCTCTGCATCGACAGGTCGATGCCCATCGCCAGCACCGGCTGGTTGATCGCGCTCGCGAAGGTATTGTCGATCACCGACAGCACGCCGGCCGCCGTGCAGGCCGCGGCCACCTTGCGGACGTCCACGCAGCGCAGCGTGGGATTGATCGGCGACTCGAACCACACCATCTTCGTCTTCGGCCCAATCACGCGCGCGAGGTCGGCCAGGTCGTCGAGCGTGATGAAGCGCCGCTCGACCCCGAACTTGGCCATCAGGTCTTCGATGATGTGGAAGGTCCCGCCGTAGATCGCCGCGCTGCAGAGAATCTCGTCGCCGGGCTTGAGCAGCGTCAGCAGGGCGGTCGAAATCGCCGCCATGCCCGAGCTGAAGAGAATCGCCGCCTCCGCGCCGTCCACCGCCGCCAGCTTCTGCTCCACCGCCACCACGGTCGGGTTCTCATACCGGGAGTAGAGATAGCCGTTGAGCTTCCCTTCCTGGTACTTGATGACGTCGGCGACCGAGTCGAAGATGAAGGTGCTGGTCTCGTAGATCGGAACCGTGAGCGAGGGCGTCGCGCCGGTATCGATCCGCTCGCCGGCGTGGATGAGTTCGGTGGCTGGCTTCATGCTGAGAATATTAGCCACAGAGGGCACAGAGGACACAGAGAATACTTATTTCAAATGCAAATACCGGCTGAGTCAGGCTTCTTGCATTTCGAAAGAACTACTCGGTGCCCTCGGTGTCCTCCGTGGCCAATGTTCGTAAGGGCCTCACTCGTCGAAGTCGCGCGTGACCTGCGTCATGCGGTCGCCGGAGGCGCCGACCACCGGCTCGATGAACTGGCGGTAGGCGTCTTCATAGCCACGTTCCATCAACTCGTCCAGCGTCTGCACGCGGTCCGACTTCTCGTCGTAGGCGCCGGTGAAATCGAGTGGGCGGGTCGGGTTGTGCGACGGGCGGATCAGGTAGACGCCCTGGAAGCGGTGATGCAGGTGGCGCACGGCGTCGTTGAGCACGGCGGTCTCCGCCGAGGCCAGCTGTTCGCCGATGCGCCCGAATCCATCGAGACGCGGCGGCCGCAGTTCGTGAGGGCCCGGCGGATCGGGCGTGGCGGCGATGATCACGACCTGCTCGGCTCCGGCGGCGGCCGCTTCCTCGAGCAGGCGCGCCAGGCACGCGGGCCGGTCCACCAGCCGGTGGGTTTCGCCGCGCCAGTAGCTGTCGGGCGCGAACTGGACCAGGCGCGGATCGCTCACCCCGGGCAGGCTCAGCGCCGCGGCCAGGACATCCGCGGTAAACGCCTGCGTGCCGCTCGAGAGATCGTGCGCCTCGGCCCGCCGCGACGACACGCCGCCCGGAGGGGGAAACAGCGCCTTGCGAAACGGATCCCGGACCAGGCCGAAGACCAGGTCCCGGTGCGCATCCATGTCGTGGACCACCAGCAGCAACTCGCGAAAGCCCGGCTGGCCGAGATTCTCGCCGAGCAGTTCCGCATAGCGGCGGCTGAGATCCTTGGCGTCAGGCGTCTTGATGGCCGCTCCGCCCTTGAGCAGGCGCCACACCGTTTCGGTGGCGTGCTGGATCGCCGCGCCGGCGTCGATCGGCGAGCCAAGCAGCGCCCAGGCACGTCCGCCGGCCGTCCGCCGATGCAGCGGCGCGCGCCACCAGGCCAGCCATGCCCCAACCGCGAGGGTGAGCACCGCGGCGCCCGACAGCAGCGCCGCCAGCCGCGGAATCCACGTCGGCAAGGCGCCCGGCGAAAAGGCCAGCGTCAGCGTTTCCAGAAACGATTGCACGAACCGCGCGCCGGCATCGAGGCCCGACATGCCGAGCACCAGCGCGATCGGATACACCACCAGGCCGAGCAGGATCACCGCGGCGGGAATGGCGAGCACGGCGATCAGGCCCAGGCCCAGCCATCGCAACAGGCGGAACGGCCAGCGCCAGCGATACAGCGTGGCCACCGGCTCGGCGCGCCAGAATCCGCCCGCCTCCCACAGTTGCGCGCTGCCGTCAACCGCCGCCAGCACGGCGGCGATCGCGCCAATGCCGCGGCCGCCGACGATGTCGAGCTTGACGCCGGCTTCCTGGAGGGCCCGCATGGCGCCGGCGTGGTACGCGCCATCGGCGCCCGTTCCGGTGAACAGGAGCGCGGTCCGGCGTTCTGGGGAATACGAGTCGCGGGGCTCGGTCACAGCCGTCGCCAGCTATTCGTGGATGGTGACGAGCTTGAGGATCTCGAACTTGCGCGTGCCACTGGGCGTGGACACGACGATCTCGTCGCCTTCCTCTTTGTTGAGGATGGCGCGGCCGATCGGAGACGACGTGGAGATGAGGCCCTTTTCGGCCTCCGCGTCTTCCGGCATCACGAGCTGATAGACCAGCTCCTGGTCCTTCTCGCGAATCGTCACGGTGGATCCGAACCCGGCCTTGCCGTGCGGGATGCGGTCCATGTTCATGAGCGCAATCTCGCTCATCCGGCGCTTGAGCATGGCGATGCGTGCGTTGACGTAGGTCTGGCGCTCTTTCGCGGCCTGGTACTCCGCGTTCTCGCGCAGGTCGCCGAGTTCGCGCGCGCGCTGGATCTCCTTGGGGAGTTCCTTGTGCAGCTCGCGCTCGAGGGCGTTCAGCTCGTCTTCAAAACGCTTAATGAGTCTTTCTTTCATCGCTCAAACATCGGAGTGTAGCACAATTGCCACGGGCGCCCGGGCGCGCTCGGCCATGACCACCATCACCAGCCGCCACCACGCCATCGTCAAGGAATTCCGCGAGCTGGCTCGCGGCGGCGGCCCCATGATGCTGCTCGACGGGTGGCACTTACTCACCGAGGCCGTCACTGCCGGCATGGTAATCGAGACGGTCGCCGTGTGCGGTCCGCCGACCGCTGACGAACAGAATGTGATCGATCGCGCCCGCCGCGCCGGCGCGCACGTCGTCGAGGTGTCGAGCGCCGCCCTCAACGCGATGTCGCCCGTCAACTCGCCCACCGGGGTCGTCGCGTCGGCGCGAAAGCCGGCGGCTGACGCCGCCGCCATGCTGGCGCCGCCGCCCGCGCTGGTGCTGGCGGCATTCGGCATCCAGGACCCGGGCAACGCCGGTGCGGTGATTCGTTCAGCGGCCGCGGCCGGCGCCACCGGGGTGCTCGTCAACGAGGCGACCGCCGATCCGTGGGGCTGGAAGGCGCTGCGCGCCTCGATGGGCAGCGTGTTTCACCTGCCGGTGATCCGGACCCGCGCCCCCATGGCGTCGATCGAGAGTTGGCAGGCGGCCGGCCTGACGGTGGCCGCCGCGGTTCCCCGCGGCGGCGTGTCGATGTACGACATGGACTTGAGTCAGCCAGTCGCGATCCTGATGGGTGGCGAAGGCCCCGGCCTGCCTGCCGACGTGATCGAGGCAGCCGACACCCGCGTCAGCATCCCCATGAGCGCGCCGATCGAATCACTCAACGTCGCCGTCGCCGCCGCGCTGTTGTTGTACGAAGCGCGACGGCAGCGGCGTCGATGACCGGTTACGCCAGCGCCGACTTGTAGAGCGCCAGCAGCTTCGCCCACGCCTTCTCGGCATCGGGCTTGTTGTAGATCGGGCTGCCGGCCTGGGCCGGCATGTCGGGCACGCACCACCCGTGCAACCCACCGTACACCTCAATCTCCGCGGGCACCTTGGCGTCGGCGAACGCCTGCTTCAACTGGTCTTTCGCATCCGGCTGCCGCGAGTCGTCGTTCGAGGCAATGCCGATGTAGAGCTGCGCCTGCATTTGCGGAATCAACATATGCGGGCTGGTGGGGCTGGTGGTGACGAGGCCGCCGCCATGGAAGGACGCGCCGGCGCCGATGCGAGCGGGAACCGCCGCCGCCGTCCTGAACACCAGCGGGCCGCCCATGCAGTAGCCCTGCGTGCCGACCTTCTTCGCCTTGTTGACCTGCGGCTGGGCGTCGAGGAAGCCGACCAGTGCCACGGCGTCGCGCTCCGCCGCGCCCGCGGCGTTGATGCCGCCCATGAAGCTCTGCAGCCGCGTCATGTCTTCCTTGCTCTGGAAGCTGAACGTCTTGGTGTCGAGGCCCGGTACTGGCGCCTTGGCCATGCGATAGAACGGGTTGGGCACCAACACCGAATACCCGTCGGCCGCCAGGCGCTTCGCCATGTCGCGCATGGCCGGCCGAAGGCCGAAGGCGTCGGGCCAGATGATCACGGCGGGATGCGAACCCGAGGCGGGATGAATGAACGCGGCGTCGCAGGTGCCGTCGGGGGTCTTGATCTCGACGTCCCTCTCCGTGATCGCCATCTGGGCGTGGGCGCCGGCGCCCGTGGCGGCGGCGAGGCCGGCCGCCAGGGACAACGCCACGAAGTCGCGGCGCGAGAGGTCATTGAGCGATGCGTCCTGCTTCCCGGGATTCTTCCTGTCGTCTGACATGCGGACTCCTCCGGCGCCATCCTACCTCAGAGCTCGCCACGCCGAGACCTTTGGCGGAGGCGGGGCCACGCTATGATCAGGCATGAGCTTGTTCGACGACGAGCCGGTGCCCGTCGATCCCAGGACGGTGCCGCTGGCCGAGCGGATGCGTCCCCGCACCATCGACGAAATCGTCGGCCAGGATGAGCTGGTGGCGCCCGGCCGCCCGCTGCGCGAGATGATCGATCGCGACCTGCTGCAGTCGATCATCCTGTGGGGCCCGCCCGGAACGGGCAAGACCACCGTGGCCCGGCTGATTGCCGACCTGACGAAGGCGGAATTCGTGGCCTTCAGTGCCGTGCTCGCCGGCATCAAGGAGGTCAAGGACGTGATGGCCACCGCCGTGCAGCGCCGGCGCCTGACCGGCAAGCGCACCATCGTGTTCATCGACGAGATCCACCGCTTCAACAAGGCGCAGCAGGACGCGTTTCTGCCGCGCGTCGAAAGCGGCGACATCGTGCTGATTGGCGCGACCACCGAGAACCCGTCGTTCGAAGTCAACGCGGCGCTGCTGTCGCGATCCAAGGTCTTCGTCCTCACGCCGCTGGACGAAGGCGCCATCGTCACCATCCTCCGCAAGGCGCTGACCGACGTGGAGCACGGGTTGGGGCGCCAGAAACCGGAGGCCGACGATGAGGCGCTGCGCGCGATTGCGAGGTTCGCGAACGGCGACGCGCGGTCGGCGCTGAACCTGCTGCAGCTCACCGTGTCGTCGGCGAACAACCCGGCTGGGCGTCCACGCATCGACAAGGCCCTGCTCGAGAAGACGCTGCAGAACCGGACGCTGCTCTACGACAAGAGCGGCGAGGAGCACTACAACCTGATGTCGGCCCTGCACAAGTCGATGCGCAACAGCGACGCCGACGCCTCCATCTACTGGCTGGCGCGCATGGTGGAGGCCGGCGAAGATCCCAAGTACATCGCGCGGCGGCTGATTCGGTTCGCGTCGGAGGACATCGGCAACGCCGATCCGCAGGCCATGACCATCGCCGTCTCGGCCAAGGATGCCGTGCACTTCATCGGCATGCCCGAGGGCAACACCGCGCTCGCGCAGTGCGTCCTGTACCTCGCCACGGCGCCGAAGAGCAACGCGGTCTACACCGCCTACGGCGCCGCCGCCGAGGCCGCGAAGAACGACGTCGCCTCCCCGGTGCCGCTGCACCTGCGGAACGCACCGACGAAGCTGATGAAGCAATTGGACTACGGCAAGGGCTACCAGTACGCCCACGACGAGCCGGACGCCGTGGCGAGCATGGATTGCCTGCCGGAGAACCTGAAGGGGCGGGAGTTCTACAAGCCGACGGACTACGGGTTTGAGAAAGAGATCAGGAAGCGCCTGGCCTGGTGGAAATCCAAGCGGACAGGGTCCGGCTAAAGCCGGACGCCACATCGATGTAGCATCCGGCTTCAGTAGCCACATCGACGTAGCATCCGGCTTTAGCCGGATTGATTACGGCAGGGCGAAGAAGTACACGCGCCCTTTGCTGATCCCCGACATCACGGCGATGTACTGCTTGCCATCCAGCTCGTAGCTGATCGGCGTGGCCACGCCCGGCAGCATCTGCGCTTCCCACAAGGTCTTGCCGGTCGTGGGCTCCATCGCGAACAGCTTGCCGGCGGAGTTGCCCGCGAAGATCAACTGCCCCGCCGTGGAGAGCGCACCGCCGCTCGCGAGGAACGGAATCTTCCACGCCGCCTTCTGCGCGACCGGGTCCCATGCCACGAAGAACCCGCCGGCTGGCGGCGCCTTCGGATCGGGCGGCGGGGGCGGCACCGGCTTGGTTCCCGGTGGTGTCCCGCGGCGAATCCCGAGGTTCCACTGCCCTTCCTTGAACTCGAACTTCTCTTCCATCGCGAACACCGAGCTGGTTTCCTGGCCCGGGTAATACACGAGGCCCGTGGCCGGGTTGAACGCCATGGGCGGCCAGTGATGGGCACCCACCGGTGACGGGGACAAGCGGACCGGGGTGTAGCGGTAGCGCGCGGCTTCGGTCTCGATCGGCCGTCCCGTCTGCTGGTCGATGCCGGTGGCCCACGAAGTGAACACGTAGGGCGCGCCGGAGATCAACTTGCCGGTCGCGCGATCGAGGACGTAGAAGAACCCGTTCTTCGGCGCCTGCATCAGCACCTTACGGACCTGGTTACCGATGGTGACGTCGGCGAGGATCATCGGCTGGGCCGAGTTGTAGTCCCAGTTGTCGCTGGGGGTCGTCTGGTAGTGCCACACGTACTTGCCGGTGTCGGCATTGAGCGCCACGATCGACGCCAGGTACAGGTTGTCGCCGCCGCCGGGGCTGCGGTGGTTGGCGTTCCACGGCGAGCCGTTGCCGGTGCCGACGTAGACCAGGTTCAGTTCAGGGTCGTAGGCAATGCCGTCCCACGGCGTGCCGCCGCCGCCGTACTTCCACCACTGGCCGTTCCAGGTCTTGGCCGCGCGCGCGAGGGCCTCGTCTTCAAATGGCTTCGAGGGGTCGCCGGGAATCACGTAGAACTTCCACGCCAGCTTGCCGGTGGCGGCATCAAAGGCGGCCAGGAAGCCGCGCACGCCGTATTCGGCGCCGCCCTGCCCAATCACGACCTTGCCCTTGACGATGCGCGGCGCGCCCGTGATCGTGTAGTCGGTCCCGGGAGGCGTGGTCTGCACCGACCACACCGGCACACCGGTCTCGGCGTCGAGCGCCAGCAGGCGGCCGTCGAGCAGGCCGACATAGACGCGGCCGTCATACAACGCCACGCCGCGGTTCACCGGACCGCAGCAGGGCCGCGGCCCCATGGCTTCGGTGCCGCCGCGCACCAGCGCCGGGTCGAACTGCCACTTCACCTTCTTCGTCCGCAGGTCAACGGCGTAGATCTCGCTCCAGGTGGAGGTGCCGTAGAGCACGCCGTCGAAGACCAGCGGCGTGGTTTCCAGCTTGCCGTCGGAGCCGACTTCCACCGACCACGCCTCGGCCAGCCGGCTGACGTTGCCCTGGTCGATCTGCTTGAGCGGGCTATGGTGCGTTTCCGCGTAGTCGCGTCCGTAGGTGACCCAGTCGCCGTCGGCCGGTTTCAGCAACGTCGCCTCGTCCACTTTGCGCGCGGCCTGCTGCCCGTTGAGGGCCACCACTGCGACGCATCCAACCAGGCCGGCTGCCACCCAGCCCGCCCAACGCCTTGTCACGATCATGAGGAAGTCTCCCGAGAGGATTATAGGGGTGAGAGCCCGATTTTCAAACGAGCCAGAAAGGTGTTCATCGCCTGGATGACAACGTCCGGAATGTCGTGTCCGCCATCGAAGGGGAACCACGTGACGTCCAGACCGGCCGCCCGGGTGCGCGCCTGGAACCGCTCCATGGCCGCAAACGACAGCACCCCGTCGTTTCGCCCGTGCGCAATGAAGATCGGCAGCTGCCGGCGGCCCGGGAACCGTTCCACCCACGCCGCTTCGTTCACGGGGGTTCCGGAAAGCAGAATGAGGGCGGCCAGCTTCTGGTCTGTTTGAAACGCAATCTCCGCACTCAGCATCGCGCCCTGGGAGAAACCGCCCAGCACGATGGGCTCATGCACGTCCTTCAGGAGGTTGCGCACGAGTTGTGACGCCACCTTGATCCCGGCGGGCCTGCTCGACGACAGGTCGGGCAGGCCGTCGCCATCGCGCGGCATATAGCCCTCGAGCTGCAGCCACCACCATCCCCGCTGGCCGGTGGGGCTGCGCAGGGGGCCTTGGGGAAACATCAGCCGGGCATGTGCGGGAGCCTGGATCTTCCCGACGAACTGCAGCCACTCCTCGGCCCGCGACCCGTAGCCGTGCAGCAAGACGAGCGACGGCGGCCCCGGCCCGCCGCGGACGATGGCCGAGAGGGCGAACACCTGGATCCACAGCCAGAACACGGCCAGCGCCATCAAGGTCACCAGGCCGGCGGTGAAGGTCCAGCGCTTCATCAGATGCGGTCGAAGTTCTTTTCGATTTCGCGCCGGGTGATGCGCAACATCACCGGACGGCCGTGCGGGCACACCGTGGAGTACGCGGTGGCGCGCAGCTCCTCGAGAATGTGGTGCATCTTCTCCAGGGTCAGCGGGTAGTTCGCCTTGACCGCGGCGTGGCAGGCGGTGGTGGCCGCGATCTGCTTGAGCGAGTCCTCGAGCCGCAGTCCGCGGTCGAGGCCTTCGAGATCGTCGGCGAGGGCGCGCAGCGCCGCGTCGCATTCATCGCGCGGGAGCAGCGCCGGCATCGCCGTCACCTTGATGCTGTCGCCGCCGAACTCTTCCACTTCGAACCCGAATTTCGCCAGCGCGTCGGCGCGCGAGATCAACGCGTTGCGCTCCGCCGACGGCAACTCGAGCACCATCGGCACCAGCATGCCTTGGCTCTCGAGAGACTGGGTGGTGAGCCGCTGCATGATCCGCTCGAACAGCACGCGCTCGTGGGCCACGTGCTGATCGATGATGCACAGCCCTTCATCGTCCATGGCAATGATGAAGGTGTCGCGAAACTGGCCGAGGGCAATCATCGGACGGACCGTCGGCAGTGTGTCCGCGGTGGGCGGCGCGACGGCCGCCACTGCTTCGGTCGAGGCCGGCGGCGGTTCGTAGCGAGGCACCGGGTTGTACGAGGGCGCCGGCCCCGGTGGTGCCCAGCGGCTCGTGAAACTGGCGCCGGCCAGCGCTCCGGGGATGGATGGCTGCAGCGGCCGGCCGGGCAACACGTCCGCCGTGTGCAGTGTCAACTCGGGCGCGGGTCCCTTGCCCAGCGCATCGCCAAGCGCGCGGCGGACCATCTCGTGCACGAGCGACTGCTCGCGGAACCGCACCTCCGCCTTGGTCGGGTGGACGTTCACGTCCACGCGGTCCGGCGGCACATCGAGGAACAGGTGCACCTCGGGGCTGCGCTCCTTGTTGGTCGCCACGCTGTAGGAATCGAGAATGGCGTGCGCGATGGTCTTGTCCTTGACGATGCGGCGGTTCACGAACACATGCTGCAGCCCGCGCACCGGGCCCTGTTCCGCCAGCGCGGCGATGAAGCCGTGCAGGCGCAGGCCGCCGAACTCGCGATCGACCGCCACCAGGTCCTGGCGATCGCCATAGAGCTGGTAGATGCGGTCCCACAGGCTCGCCACCGGCGGCACGGCCAGCACCTTGCGGCCGGTGCTGATCAGCGTGAATCCCACCTCGGGGTAACAGAGCGCCAGCTGGGTCACGAAGCGCGAGACCTGGGCGGCCTCGGCGGCGTCGGACTTCAGGAACTTCCTGCGGGCCGGCAGGTTGTAGAAGACGTCGGCCACTTCCACCATCGTGCCTTCGGGGCCGCCAGACTCGACCACCGACTCGATGATGCCGGCATTAACGCGGATCTCGGTGCCGCTGTCACTCCCCCGCGCCCGCGTGCGCAGCCGGAAGTGCGAGACCGACGCAATCGACGGCAGCGCTTCGCCGCGAAACCCCAGCGTGACGATGGCGCCGAGGTCGTCGGCGCGCTTGATCTTACTGGTGGCGTGGCGCTCCAGGCACAATCGCGCGTCATCGGGGTCCATCCCCATGCCGTCGTCTTCGACGCGGATCAACTTCTTGCCGCCGTACTCGACGGTGATGGTGACGCGCGTCGCCTTGGCGTCGATGGCGTTCTCGACCAGTTCCTTCACGACGGAGGCGGGACGTTCCACCACTTCGCCGGCGGCGATCTGGTTGGCGAGGTCGTCGGGCAGACGCGTGATGCGGCCCATTACCACCACCCCGACTTGCGAAACCAGACGAACAGGCCCAGGCTCGAGAGCACCATCACGGCAACGATTTCCCAGAACTGGTACGCGGGGTTGCCAACCAGGCTGGGGATCGGCACGTTCATGCCGAACAGGCCGGTGATCACCGTCATCGGGCCAAACAGGGTCGCGATGACGGCCAGCACCTTGGAGACGTCAGCGAGGCGGTTCGAGACGCTGGCCAGGTGCGCGTCGAGGATGCCGGTGACCCGATCGTGGAACATGATGCCATCGTCGGCCATGCGGGCGAACTGGTCGTAGACGTCGCGGAACCGGTACGCCATCTCCTGGTTGATGATGTCGAACTCGCGCCGGGCCAGGCGGCCCACCGCGTCGCGCTGCGGCACCAGGATGCGCCGGAGCATGGTGATGTCCCGCTTGACCGCGAGGATATCGCCGACCGTCGATTCCGCGGGGTCTTCAATCACGCGATCTTCGATGACGTCGAGCCGCTCCTCGACCTCGTCCACCTCGGGGCGGTAGTGGTCCACCATGGTGTCCACGATCCGGTGAAACAGCGCGATCGGGCCTTCGGCCAGGATGTGGTCGGTGCGCCCGCACAACTCGCTGACGTGGGCGATGCTGCGGCGCTGGCCGTCGTGAACCGTGACCAGGAAACCGGTGGACAGGAAGAAGTCGGTCTCCGTGGTCTCGAACTTATGCTCCTCGGCGTGGAAGTTGATGCCGTGCAGCACGACGTAGAGATACTTGCCGTAGCTCTCCACCTTCGGGTTGGCCTCGCGCTGCACCGCGGCTTCGACGGCCAGTTCGTGCAGGCCGAAGCCGTCTCGCAGGACGGCGGCGTCGGCCTCGGTCGGTTCCACCACGTCCGCCCACACCACGACCCCGCTGTCGGGCGACAGCCAGGCCGGGTCGAGGCGGTCCACCAACTCGGTGCGACCGCCCCTGTGGACGAAGTAGCGAATCAATCCCCGACCTTGACGCTCAGGGCCGCCTGCGCCGCCGCCAGCCGCGCCACCGGCACGCGATACGGCGAGCAGCTCACGTAGTCGAGCCCGACCTTGTGGAAGAAGTGCACCGACGCCGGATCGCCGCCGTGCTCTCCGCAGATACCGAGCTTGAGGTCGGGCCGCGCGACGCGCCCCTTCGCCACGGCCATCGCGACCAGCTGGCCGGTGCCCATGGCGTCGAAGGTCGCGAACGGATCGCGGTCGAGGATCTTCTTGTCCTGGTAGACGCGCAGGAACTTGCCGACGTCATCGCGGGAGAACCCGAACGTCATCTGCGTGAGGTCGTTGGTGCCGAAGGAGAAGAACTGCGCTTCCTTCGCCACTTCGTCGGCGGTCAGCGCCCCGCGCGGCACCTCGATCATGGTGCCGACGAGGTACTTGATCTTGATCCCCTGCTCCTTGATGACGGCGGCGGCCACCCGATCCACCACCACCTTCTGGTTGCGGAACTCGCGCACGTCGCCGACCAGCGGAATCATGATCTCGGGGACGACCTTGAGGCCTTCTTTGTTGAGCCGGCACGCGGCCTCCATGATCGCCCGCGTCTGCATCTCGGTGATCTCGGGATACGTGATCCCGAGCCGCACGCCGCGGTGGCCGAGCATGGGGTTGAACTCGTGGAGCTGCTCCACGCGCGCGAGCAGCGCCTTCTTGTCGTCGAGCGCCTGGCCCTTGACGCCCTTGGCCTCCATGACGGCCACTTCCACCATCAGGTCTTCGCGCTTGGGCAGGAACTCATGGAGCGGCGGATCGATGGTGCGGATCGTGACCGGGGTGCCCTTCATCCCCTTGAACACGCCGTAGAAGTCTTCGCGCTGAAGCGGCAGCAGCTCGTCGAGCGCCGCCCGGCGGTCGGCCTCGTTGTCGGCCAGGATCATGCGCTGGACGATGGGAATGCGGCCTTCGCCGAAGAACATGTGCTCGGTCCGGCACAGACCGATGCCGCGGGCGCCAAAGGCGTAGGCGAGCTCGGCCTGGTCCGGCTGGTCGGCGTTGGCGCGCACGCCCAGCCGGCGGAACCGGTCGGCCCATTCGAGAATGGTGTTGAAGCGCTGGTAAATCTGCGAGGCGGCCGGCTTCATCTTGCCGGCCACGACCTGCAGGATCTCGCTCGGCTGCGACGCCACCTTGGCCAGCTTGACCTCGCCGGTGAGGCCGTCGAAGGCGATGTAGTCGCCTTCCTTCACGGTGTGGCCGTTCACCGTGAAGGTCTTGCCGTGCTCGTCAATGCGCAGCTCGCCGGCGCCGACGATCGAGGGCTTGCCCATCTGGCGTCCGACCACCGCGGCGTGCGAAGTCATGCCGCCGGTGGCGGTGAGAATGCCCTGCGACACCCACATGCCGTGGATGTCGTCGGGCGCCGTCTCGCGGCGGACCAGGACGACCGCTTCGCCCTTGTCCGACCACGCCACCGCGGTCTCCGACGAGAACACCGCCTTGCCGCACGCCGCGCCGGGCGACGCCGGCAGGCCGCGGGTCACGGTCTCGATGCCCTTCCATTCCTTTTGGTCGAACCCGGGCGCCAGCAGTTGCGACAGCGCTTCGGGGTCCACGAGCAGGATCGCTTCCTTGGGCGTGACCAGCCGCTCCTTCGCCATGTCGGTCGCGATCACGACCGCGGCGTAGCCGGTGCGTTTGCCGCTGCGCGTCTGCAGCATGTAGAGCTTCTCGTCCTGGATGGTGAACTCGAAGTCCTGGATGTCCTTGTAGTGGCGCTCGAGCCGCGTCGTGATCTCGCGCAGCTGCTTGTAGGCCCTGGGCATCACCCGCTCGAGCTCCTTGATCGGCTGCGGCGTGCGGATGCCGGCCACCACGTCTTCGCCCTGCGCATTGATCAGGAACTCGCCGAAAAACTCCTTGACGCCGGTGGCCGGGTTGCGCGTGAAGCCGACGCCGGTGCCCGAGCGGTCGCCGGTGTTGCCGAACACCATCATCTGGATGTTGACGGCGGTGCCGATCGAATCCGGGATGTCGTAGATGCGGCGATATTCCCTGGCGCGGGCGTTATTCCACGAGCGGAACACGGCGTTGCGCGCCATCTTCAACTGGTCCATCGGATCCTGCGGGAACACCTTGTGGGTCTTCTTCTTGACGACGGCCTTGAACGCTTCGACGACTTCGCGCAGCGCGGCTTCGTCGAGGTCGGTGTCGAGCTGCGCGCCCCTGGCGTGCTTGATGGCCTCGAACTCGTGCTCGAACTCCGGCTTCGGGATCTCGAGCACCACGCTGCCGAACATCTGCATGAAGCGGCGGTAGCTGTCGAAGGCGAAGCGGCCGTTCTGGGTCCGCGCCTTCAAGCCCTCGACGGCGACATCGTTGAGGCCAAGGTTGAGGATGGTGTCCATCATACCGGGCATCGAGAACTTCGCGCCCGAGCGCACTGACACCAAGAGCGGGTTCTTCGGCGAGCCGAGCGTGGCGCCGGCGGCTTTCTCCAGCTTGCGGAGGTTGGCGACGATCTCCGCCTCGACGCGGTCGGGCAGCTTGTTGTGCTCCTGGTAGTAGATGTTGCAGGCGTCGGTGGAGATCGTGAAGCCCGCGGGCACCGGCAGGCCGGCGTTGGTCATCTCGGCGAGGCCGGAGCCCTTGCCGCCCAGCGTGTCCTTCATGTAGCGGTCGCCGTCGGCCTTCCCGTTGCCGAAGAAGTACACGAACTTCGTGGGCTTTGAAGCAGTGGTCTTCTTCGCCACCTTCGTGGTTCGCTTCTTGGTGGCCGTCTTGGTGGCCGTTGCCTTCTTCTTGCCGCTCTTCTTCGCCATTGCGCCTCTACTCCTGCTAGTCCGATTCGGAAACGAGTTCGGAAACATCCGCGAGCTGGAGGATCAATCCTTCCAGCCGTTTCAACAGCCGCAGCCGCGCGTCGCGCAGCGTCACGTCATCGGCCATCACCATCACATCATCGAAAAACTTCGCGACCGCCGGCCCGGCCTTGGCCGCCTCGGCAAACGCCTGGCGGTAGCCACTGCCCGACGCCACCGCCCGATCGATCACCGGTTGCAGGCGGTCGATCTCCACTGCCAGTGCGAGCTCGGAGGCGTCGGTCAGCGTGCCGCCGAGGTCTGGCGCCGCCTGGTCCAGGTTCCTGGCGATGTTCTTCACGCGCTTGAACAACACGGCGAGCTGCTTGAAGTCCGGTGACTCGGTGAACTCGGGCAGCGTTTCCAGCTTGCGCCGGGCCAGCAGCGGGCTGACCTGCGCCGGCGATCCGTGCGTGACTGCCCGCACGTTGCGGGTGTCGGACCCGCGCTGCTCGAGCACGAACCGGACGCGATCGATCATGAACGACCAGAAGGCATCGTCCAGGCCGCTGGCTGTGACCAGTTGCCCAAGCGTGAGCCGCAGGTCCAGTCCGGTGAACTCGGGCAGGTCCACGAGAATGCGGACAATGCCCTGCGCGGCACGGCGCAGCCCGTAGGGATCGCGGGAGCCGGTGGGACGCTCCCCCGCCGCGAACATGCCGGTCACGGTGTCGAGCTTGTCGGCCAGCGCGACGGCGGCCCAGGTAATCGCGGCCTTGCCGAGCTGGTCCTTCGTGGGCGGCGCGGTCGCTTCCACGCCGACCGGCAGGTAGTGGAAGTAGATGGCCTTCCACACCTCTTCGGGGCGGCCGTCTTCGCGGGCATAAATGCCGCCCATGGTGCCCTGCAGTTCGGTGAGCTCGCGCACCATGTCGGTGGCGAGATCGGCCTTGCAGAGGAGACCCGCCTCCGCGGCGTGGTCCGCCAGGTCGGCGCGGCCGAACACGTCGGCGCAAATCCATCGCGCGAGCTTCTGCACGCGAATGGCCTTCTCCTGGTAGCTGCCCAGCTTCTTGTGGAACAGCACGGTACCGAGCCGATCGATGTACGACGCGAGCGGCTTGTCGCGATCCGCGTCGAAAAAGAAACGGGCGTCGCGCAGCCGCGCGGTCAGTACGCGCTCCATGTTGCGCGCGATCACCTCCGGCTGCTCCGGCTCCATGTTGAGCACAGCCAGGAACACCGGCAGCAGCTGCCCGTGGTCGTTGTTCACCGGGAAGAAATGCTGATGGTGAATCATGGTCGTGGTCAGCACTTCTTTAGGCAGCGTGAGGAACTCGTCGGCGAACCCGCCCGAGACCACGACGGGGTACTCGACCAGGTCCGGCACCTCATCGAGGATGCCCTGCCCGACCAGCGCGCTGGCGATGCGGCCGCCGCGCCGCCGCGCCTCGGCGTCGAGTTCGCGGGCGATGCGATCGTGACGTTCGCCACGCTCGAGCACGACGAAGTTCTCGGCGAGGCGCTTGTGGTAGTCGTCGAAGTGCTTGACCCTGATGGCGCGGCCGGCCCGGCCGCTGGTCGTCAGGAAGCGATGGCCGTAGGTCGCGGGACCGGAATTCACCTCCAGCACGCGCGAGCTGCGGGCCGCCGCCGAGCGGCCGATGGTGACCGGGACGACGCGGCCGCCGTAGAGGCACAGCAGCCAGCGGATGGGGCGGCCAAACGGCAACTCGCCCTTGCCGTCGTCGAGCACCGCGTCCCAGCGCATCTGCTTCGGGAACGACATCGAGCGCAGGACCCCGGCCACCACGCCGGGCAGCACGTCCACCGCGGCCTTGCCGCGCTGGTGCTTCCGCACGCCGATGTATTCGCCCTTGGGCGTCGTGATGCGCTCGATCTGGCCTTCGGGCACGCCCTGCTTCTTGGCGAAGCCGGCGCCCGCGGGCGTCAGCTTGCCGTCGGCGCCAAAGGCCGCCGAGACCGGCGGGCCGGTGACGAGCTCTTCCAGGTCGGTCTGGCGCTCGCCGATCTTCCCGGCGTGCGCGACCAGGCGCCTCGGCGTGCTGTAGGTCTGCACGGGCTCATCGATCGACAGCCGCGCCTCCTTGAGCTTCGCTTCCAGCGCCTGCCCGATCTGCGTCGTCAGGCCCGGCAGCCAGCTGGCGGGGATCTCTTCGGTGCCAATTTCCAACAGCAGTTCGCGGTCCACGTCAGGCTCCGGGCTTCGCGTCCGCGGGCATCTGCTGTGCCGCGTACTCTTTGCAAATGGCAATGGCGAGCTGGCGCACCCGCAGGATGTAGGCGGTGCGCTCGGTAACGCCGACGCTGCCGCTGGAGTCGAGCAGGTTGAACAGGTGCGAGCACTTCAGGCAGTACTCGAGCGCCGGCAGCAACAGCCCGCCCTTGAACAGCTCCTCGCCGAACGTGTAGTTCTCGTCGAACTGGTGGCGATGGAAGGACGAGAAGCGCTCGCGCTCGATGCCGGTGTCCCGGTTGAACGCGTACTTCGACTGCTCGACCTCTTCGCGCAAGCGGACGTCGCCGTACGACTTGCCGCCGCCCCATTCCAGGTCGTACACGTTGTCGACCTTCTGCAGGAACATGGCGATGCGCTCGAGGCCGTAAGTAATCTCGGCCGCGATCGGCGACAGGTCCATGCCGCCCACCTGCTGGAAGTAGGTGAACTGCGTGATCTCCATGCCGTCGAGCATCACCTGCCAGCCGATGCCCCAGGCGCCGAGCGTCGGCGACTCCCAGTTGTCTTCCTCGAACCGGATGTCGTGCTGCCGCGGGTTGATGCCGACCGCCTCGAGGCTGTCGAGGTAGATCTGCTGGATCTCGTCGGGGGCCGGCTTGAGGATCACCTGCAGCTGGTGGTGCTTGAACAGCCGATTCGGGTTCTGGCCGAAGCGCCCGTCGTCGGGCCGCCGCGACGGCTGCACGTAGGCCACGTGCCATGGTGCCGGGCCCAGCACGCGCAGCAGCGTTTCGGGATGCGAGGTGCCCGCGCCCACTTCGAGGTCGAGCGGCTGCTGGATCAAGCAGCCCTGCGAGGCCCAGAAGTGCTGGAGCTTGAGGATGAGGTCCTGGAATGTCACGCGGTTCACGAACGCCGCAGTTCGTTCAGCACGCGAACGGACCGGGGCTCCCTGTCGAGGTGCATCGTAATCAGCTTCCGATGAATCAGTTCAATTTCCCGCAGTACCCGGCTGGAGGCGCCCAGCGACTCCACGTCGCGCGGCGCGGTGCGCCGCACCCCGTCGAGAAACAACGCGGCCCCGCTCGACAGCGTCAGGTCTTCCGGATACACACCCTGCAACCGCAACAACCAACACTCGAAGTACCGGGCCAACGCCTCCACCGGCGTCCCCGTGACCAAGGCCTCGAGCGCGGACGTGCCCAGCCGATACAACCGCTCGTCGACGTCGGCGTCAGCCGCCCACTCGTCGATCAACTCGGCAAAGTAGTGGCTGTAGCCGAGCGCTTCCGGGCTCGGCGCCGACAGCGGTGACCGCACCGGCTCGGCGTAGTTCAACCCCACCAACTCGCGCCGCTCCTTCTCGAAGTACGACACCCGCACTTCGGTCAGCGGCTCGAGCGCGGCGCCAAACCGTTTGCGCGACTTTCCCGCATTGGGTGCAACGCCCCGCTTCTTGCCGCGGTCGCGGGTCAAAAACACCACGATGCGGTCCGCTTCGCCCAGTTTGTAAGTGCGAAGAACGAGGGCTTCGGCCGTGTACAGCGGCATTCCGTAGGCGCCATTGTACTTGCTTGGCACCCCTAAAGGGGTGCCCTACCGACCTACCGAACGAGGTGCCCTACCGAACGAGGTAGCGCAGGAAGATCGTGGCCAGCCCGAGGAACGAGGCGAACCCCACCACGTCGGTAAACGTGGTGATGAATACCGAGGAGCCCAGCGCCGGGTCCACCTTCAGGGCCTTCAACCCGAGCGGCACCAGGGTGCCGGCGGTGGCCGCCACGAACATGTTGCAGACCATGGCCATGCCGAGCAGCAGGGCCAGCACCGGGTCGGCCTTGGTCGCCCACGCGACGCCGGCGGCGACCAGGCCCAGGGCAAAGCCGTTGGCGAGCCCGACCAGGGCCTCCTTGGCCAGCGCCTTCTTGCCGTTCGTCCAGCTCAACTCGCCGAGGGCCAGGCCGCGGACAATGACGGTCAGGGTCTGGGTGCCGGCGTTGCCGCCCATGCCGGCGACGATGGGCATGAAGATCGCCAGCGCCGTGACCTGCTGGATGGTGCCTTCAAACAGCGCCACCACCGACGCCGCGACGAAGGCCGTAACCAGGTTGGCCAGCAGCCACGGCAGGCGCTTGCGGAAGGCCTCGCCCGCCGGAGTCGTGACCCGTTCATCACCCGACACGCCGGCCAGGCGCAGCAGGTCTTCCGAGGCCTCGTCCTTGATGACGTCGATGACGTCGTCCACGGTGACGACGCCGACGAGCTTGTTCTCCTCGTCGACCACCGGCACGGCCAGCAGGTTGTACGACGCCACCTGGCGCGCCACTTCTTCCTGGTCGGTGTCGACGCGGACGCTGGTGACCTCCGCCGTCATGATCCGCTTGAGCGGCGTTTCAGGAGAGACGAGCAGCAACCGGCGCAACGAGGTGACGCCCACCAGGTGGCGGCGCGCGTCCACCACGTAGAGGTAGAACACCATCTCGACGTCGCGCGAGCCCTGCAGCGCCGTGATGGCCTCGCCCACCGTCAGGTCTTCGCTCAGGGCAAAGACCTGCGGGTTCATGATGCGGCCCGCCGTCTGCTCGCCGTACTCGAGCAGGCTCTCGACCTGGCCCGACTCGCGGCGCCGCATCAACTCCAGCACTTCGCTGGACAACTCGTCCGGCAGGTAATCGATCAGCGCGGCGGCGTCGTCTGATGGAATTTCCTGCAACAACCGGGCAATCTCTTCGGCCGACCGGCCGGTCAGCAGCTTGGCGCCCTCTTCGGGCCCCATCTCGCTGACGCTTTCCATCGCCAGGCGGCCGCTGCGTTCGACCAGCAGCGAAAACACCGCCTGCCGCTCGGTGTCGAGCAGCGATCCGAACACCGACGCCAGGTCCGCGGGGTGTTGTTTCTGGAGGAGGTTCAGCAGATTGGCCGTCGCGCCAATGCGGAGCAACCGCTTGACCGAGTCGAGGACGACGTCAATTCTGCGTGGCGGAGCCATGGTGACGGAGCAAGTTTACACGCGAGGTCGCAGATTTGGCCGCACTAAAGTGCGGCCCTACGATCGTTTCTTTCGTGATGGCAGCCCGAGTGAGTCGAGCATGCGCTCGTCCTCGCGCCAGCCCTCGCGCACCTTGACGTGCAGGTCGAGGAACACGCGCGCGTCGAAGAACTTTTCGAGCTCCTTCCGCGCCGCCGTGCCGATCTCCTTGATGCGCGAGCCCGCCCGCCCCACGAGGATCGGCTTCTGGCTGTCGCGGTCCACGAGGATGGTGCAGAAGAATCGCATCAGCCCCTTGGCGTCCGCCTCCTCGAACTTGTCCACGACCACGGCGGTGGAGAACGGCAGCTCGTCGCGCGTTTGTTGCAGGACCTGCTCGCGGACCAGTTCGGCGACAAAGAACCGCTCGGGCTGGTCGGTGAGGTAGTCCTCGGGATAGATGGGCTCGCCCTCCGGCAAGTGCGTCAGCAACACCTGTTCGAGCCGGTCAACATTCTCGCCGGTCAGTGCCGACACCGGCACCAGGTCTGCAAAGCCGACTTCTTTCTCGTATTCAGCCAGGCGCGGGAGCAGCGATCCTTTGTCGGCGATGTCAACCTTGTTGAGCACCAGGACCCGCGGCACCTTCGACTTGCGGATCACATCCATCAGATAGTCATCGCCGGCCCCACCCGGTTCGCTGCCATCGACGACGACGGCAATGACGTCAACTTCCTTGAGGGTCTCGAGCGCGGCGTCGACCATGCGAACATTCAGGCGATGGAGCGGCTTGTGCACGCCCGGTGTGTCGAGGAAGACAATCTGCCCTTCTGGATACTGGCGGACGCCGACGATCCGGTTCCGGGTGGTCTGGGGCTTGTCGGACACAATCGCGATCTTCTGGCCGACCAGGCGATTGAGCAGCGTGGACTTGCCGGCGTTGGGGCGGCCGATCAGGGCGACAAATCCGGCTTTCATCGTGGCCCCTGGCTGCCGTTGGCCGTCGCCTCGTCATGCCGGCTCATGCGGACCCGCGTGATGCGGCGCTGCTCGGTCTCAAGGATCTCCACGTCGAGGCCGTCCAGGTCGAAGCGCTCGCCCACCGCGGGCACGCGGCCCAGGCGTGAGAGCAGGTAGCCTCCGACCGTCTCGAAGCCGTGCCCTTCGATCGTCACTTTCAGCAGGTTGGCCATCTCTTCCACGTGCACGCTGCCGCTGAACACGAATCGCCCCTGCCCTTCGTCGATAATCCGCTCGACTTCCACGTCGTACTCATCCCGGATCTCGCCGACGATTTCCTCCAGCAGGTCCTCGACGGTGATGATGCCGGCGGTGCCGCCGTACTCATCCACGACGATGGCGCTCTGGATGCGCTTGCGCTGGAACTCCTTGAGCAGTTCCGGCACGCGCTTGGTCTCCGGCACGAAGTGCGCGGGCCGGATCAGCGGCGTGATCGGCCCCGAGGTGGGCGCCCCGCGCATGATCAGGTCTTTCACGAACACGAACCCCACCACGTTGTCGAGCGTCTCTTGGTAGACGGGGATGCGCGAGTACTGCTGCTCCCGGAACAACGCCTGGAGTTGTTCGATGGTGGAAGTCTGGTCGAGGCCGATGATGTCGGGCCGCGGCGTCATCACTTCACGGACCATGGTTTCGCGGAAGTCCGCCAGGTTGCGAAGCAGCTGGCGGGCCTGGCCGTCCTGCGCGGCTTCCACCTCGGCCTGGACCGGCGTCGTGTCCTCGCTCGGTGGCGGCGCGGCGTGTCCGTTGCCGTTGGTGGCCCGTTCCTTCCGCCGGCTGGTGCCCATGCGCAGGAAGGCCGCGGTCAGCGGACGCAGCGTCTTGGCGACCACGTCGAACGATGGCAGCAGCACGTCGAGCACGCGCTCGGGGTCGCGCCGCACGACCAGCAACGGGATGAAATGCTCGCAGGTCACCATGATGCCGATCACCGACAGCACCAGCACCGGGAAGCCGGCCGGGTCCACGCCGGTCAGGCGCGCCACCAGCGCCGTGGACAGCACCGTGATAATCGAGAAGAGGATGCGGACCGGGATGAACAGCCGGCGCGGGTCGTCCAGGTACCACCCGAGCGCGTCATCGCGATCGGTGCGTTCGGCGTGGATGCGCAGCGACAGCCGCATCAGCGCGTTGAAACCGGCCGATACCGTGCCCAGGTAGGTGGCGGCGCACCCCAGGAGAAACAGCAGCAGCGGTGTCATCGGGTCCTGGGCGCACGTCTCCCAGTCGAAGGGCGGCTCCGTTCGATCAGCCCTTCGCGCAGGCCGGCCTTCTGGCGCAGCCGCGTTTCGGCGCGCGCCATCTTGCCGGCATCGGTCTCGTGGTCGTAGCCCATCAGGTGCAACAGGCCGTGGAGCGCCAGGATCTTGAGTTCCGTGCTGAGCGGATGCCCCGCGTCACGGGCCTGGCGGGCGGCCACGCCCGCCGCAATCACGATGTCGCCGAGGAACGAAGTAACGCCCGGCATGTGCGTGGCCGGAAACGACAGCACGTCCGTGGCGATGTCTTTCCCGCGGAACTGCCGGTTAAGGGCGCGCATGCGGCGGTCCGAGACCACCGCGATGCTGACGTCGCCGCGCGCCACGGCCGGCGCCGCGCGCTGGAGCCAGGCGGCCAGCCCGCGCGTGGACGGAGCCGAGGTGTCGGGAGTCGCAACGCTAACGTGTAGACGGGCCGCTGCCATATGCGTCGTACGCTTTCACAATTGCCTGCACGAGCTTGTGCCGGACGACGTCGCGCTCGTCAAAGTAGATGAAGGAGATGCCGTCTACCTTCCCCACCACTTCCATCGCCTGCACCAGGCCGGAGGTCTTGCCCATTGGCAGGTCAATCTGCGTGACGTCGCCCGTGACGACGGCCTTCGAGCCGAAGCCGAGGCGGGTCAGGAACATCTTCATCTGCTCGCTCGTGGTGTTCTGGGCTTCATCCAGGATCACGAACGCGTCGTTGAGCGTGCGGCCGCGCATGAATGCCAGCGGCGCCACCTCAATGGTGCCCCGCTCGAGCATGCGCTCCGCCTTCTCGACGTCGAGCATGTCGTAGAGCGCGTCGTAGAGGGGGCGCAGGTACGGGTTGACCTTTTCCTGCAGGTCGCCAGGCAGGAACCCGAGCTTCTCGCCGGCCTCGACCGCCGGGCGGGCGAGCACGATGCGGCTGACCTTCTTCGCCAGCAGGTAGCTGACCGCCTGCGCCATCGCGAGATAGGTCTTGCCGGTGCCGGCGGGCCCGATGCCGAACACGATGTCGTGTTGTTCGATGGCGTCGAGATAGCGGCGCTGGTTGACCGACTTCGGCGCAATCCGCTTCTTGCCGGCCTGGCGGAGCTGGCCGTCCTTGAGAAAGTGGTCGCGCAGATCGACGGCGCCGTCGTCGACCAGCAGTTGCGACGCGGTCTTCACGTCGCGATCGGAAATGGAGTGGCCTTCGCTGATCAGGGCGCCCAGTTGCTCGACCAGGCGCGCCACCTTTGCAGTGTCCGCCGGCATGCCCTCGACCAGCAGTTCGTGGCCCTGGGTCCGGATGCGGACGTTGAGGAGGTCTTCGAGTTGCCGGAGGTTCACGTCGTAGGCCCCAAACAGGGTCGACATGCCCGCCTCGGGCACCGCTACCTTACGCATCGACGCGGTACTGATTCGCCTATCTCCTTGTGTAACAAATAGTTAACGGTGCGATGTCGAGCGTAGCACCGCCGCCGGAACGGGTCAAGGTTATCACTGTCGCTGTTGGCTCGGCGCGGAGCGGAGCTACCCGCCGTTCGTTGAGCCGGTGCTGCAGCATCGGCCCAGCGACGAGCCATCGCGACAATGTCGTCCCTGTACTACGGCCGATGCGCTGTTGGCTGCCGTCATCAAACCGGAGGGCCAACGTATACGGGCCGACGATCTCGAAGTGCTCGACGCAACGGCTCGATCTTGACGGGAGGCTTACCGGATTGCAAGTCCACGGAGAAGGGCGTGCGCAACGTAATCCGTGTGGAAGCCGAGGCCGACACCGTGAGCTTTCTGGTGAACGGCACGAAGGTGCTGGACGTGCCGCGCGCGGCGGCCGGCGCGCAAGCAGCCCTGACGAAAGCCAGAGGAATCGCCCCCTGCGGCGGTGACGAAGGGAGCCGGCGGCAGTAGAATGCGGGCTGACCGCATGAGCCTGCCGAAGGGAACCCGCCTCGGTCCGTACGAAATCCAGTCGTTGCTCGGTGCGGGCGGCATGGGACAGGTGTACCGCGCGCGCGATACACGGCTCGACCGCGCCGTGGCGGTGAAGGTGCTCCGCGCCGACGCGGCGCCGACGGCGGCCACGCGCGAACGCTTCGAGCGGGAGGCTCGCGCCATCTCGCGTCTCTCGCATCCCCGCGTCTGCGCGCTCTTCGACGTCGGAAATGCCGACGGCATCGAGTACCTCGTAATGGAACTGATCGAAGGCGAGACCTTGGCGGCGCACCTCGCCAAGGGGCCGCTGCCGCTGGACGAACTCCACCGCTACGGCGTTCAGATCGCCCAGGCGATTGCGGCCGCCCATCGCGAAGGCATCGTGCACCGGGACCTCAAGCCTGGCAACGTGATGCTCACGTCATCGGGCGTGAAGCTGCTGGATTTCGGCCTGGCCAAGGCCCTGCAGCCGGCGCCGACCGCCGCCGATGCCCCCACCGTCACCCCGCTCACCTCGCAGGGCACATGGCTCGGCACCGCGCCGTACATGGCGCCCGAGGTGCTCCAGGGCCGGCCCGCCGACACGCGCAGCGACCTGTTCGCGCTCGGCGCCGTGCTCCACGAAATGGCCACCGGCACGCGAGCCTTCACCGGCGACAACGCCGCCACCATCACCGGGGCCATCCTCCACCAGGACCCGCCACCGGTGTCGTCGATCAGGCCCGAGGTGGGGCCCGCCTTTGATCGCCTCGTGCGCGAGTGCCTGGCCAAGGACCCCGACACGCGCTGGCAGTCGGCGCACGACGTGGCGCTGCAACTGGCGGCGGACGATGTCGCCGCGCGGCCCGTCGATGCGCAGCCGCGCGGGGCGCGCAGCCCGTGGCTCGGCTGGACCCTGGCAGCCATCGCGATGGTCATCGCCGTCGCCAGCCTCCTCACGCGCGATTCGACACGGTCCGGCATCCCGGAGCGGCTCGACCTGCACGTCAACCCGCCGACCCGCGCCTTTGCGTACAACGCCGATATGGTCACGTTTGCCATCTCGCCCGATGGCCGCGACCTGGCGTTTGTCGCCACCGATGGCGACGGAGTCCGTCGCGCATGGCTGCGACGCCTGACGGCGGTCGACGCGAAGCCCCTGCCGGGCACGGAAGGAGCCGAGTCGGTGTTCTGGTCGCCCGATGGCAGCGCCCTCGCGTTCTTCGCCGGCGGGATGTTGAGGCGGCTCGACCTGACCACGGGCGTGGCACTTCCCCTCGCCGAGGTACCTCGGGGAAGCGGGCTTTCTGGCACCTGGGGCGCCAACGGAGAAATCCTCTTCGCCAGCTCGGAAGGCCAGGCCATCTACCGCGTGACCACCGCCGGCGGGCCCGCGACGGTGCTCGTCAAGCCAGATCCGGCTCGCGGCGAGACGAAGGTGCAGTTCCCGCACCACCTGCCGGATGGCCGGTCGTATCTGTACTTGCTGAACACGGCTGATGGCCGGTGGCTTCAACGGGCGGCGCCCGGCGAGGCGGCTGTGCGTGTCGGGCCGATTGAGTCAAACGTGGCGTATCTCGACAGCGGACACCTGGTGTTCGCCAAGCACGGCACGCTGATGGCCCAGCGGTTCGACGCAGCAACCGGCCAGCTGGCTGGCGAGCCGATCGCAATGGCCCCCCAGGTCCGCTTCTTCCTGACCACGGGCGCCGCCGCCTTTGCGGCCTCGCGAAGCGGGTCGATCGTGTACCAAGCCCAGCGTGACCGCTCGCGGCTGGCCTGGGTCGACCGGGCCGGGCACGAGGGCGGCTCGGTGGGATCACCGGGAGACGACATCAGCCTTCGCATCACACCGTCGGGCCAGGCGGCGCTGCTGAGCCGCGCCCTGCCAAGCACCGGGACCTTCGACGTGTGGTCGGTCGATCTCAGCCGCGGCACCGAATCGCGGCTCACGCCGGAAGATGTGCGCACGGAAGTGTATCCGGTCCCAGTGCCCGGGACCGACGACGTGATCTACGGCGTCCCCGTCGGGAACGCGCCGCGGCTCAACCGTCACAACCTGGCGACCAGCAAGACCGAGGTGCTGTTGCCGGGCACCCGATTTCAGATTGCCAGCGATGTATCTCCAGACGGAACGCGGCTGGCATACTCGGAGCGCGGGGACAACGGCAACTTCGTTCTCTGGACACTCCCGCTGGCGGAACCGTCGAAGGCCACGGTGCTGCGCCGCTCCAGGGCCAACGAAGGAAGCCTGCGCTACTCCCCTGACGGACGGCACTACACCTTCACCTCCACCGAGTCAGGCCGCCAGGAGATCTACGTAGCGGCGGTGGCGGGCGGCGCGGCCGTGCCCGTGTCGGTCGGCGGAGCCGTGATGGCGAGGTGGCCGCCCGACGGCCGGGAGATCATCTACCTGTCGCTTGATCGCCGGCTCGTCTCGGTACCGTTCCGATCGGCGCCGGCCATCACCCTGGGGGTGGCTGTCACGCTGTTCGGCGTTGGGGAGAAGGGCTGGATCGACTTCGACCTCGCCCCCGATGGCAAACGGTTCCTGGCCATCGTCCCTGACCTGGTGGCCGACGAGCAGCCGCTCACGGCGATCCTGAATTGGCGCGGCGCTCCGCGCTAGATCCTGAGTCCTTACGATCCTACCTATGAAGGCATTCCAGTAGGCACCCACTCAGGCGATGGGCTTGATATGCAGCTCACGCATCTGGCGCGGATCTACGGAGGACGGCGCGTCGCACATCAAATCCACGGCCTGCGTGGTCTTCGGGAACGGGATGACCTCGCGGATCGACGTCTCGCCCGCCAGCAGCGCGCAAATGCGGTCGAGGCCGAGGGCCAGGCCGCCGTGCGGCGGCGTGCCGTACTCCAGGGATTCGAGGAAGAAGCCGAACCGGTTCTTCGCATCCTCGTCCGACAGCCCCAGCAGGCGGAACACGTTGGCCTGGGTTTCGCGGTCGTGGATACGGATGCTGCCGCCCCCCAACTCCCATCCGTTGAGGATGACGTCGTAGGCCTTGGCCATCACCTTGCCGGGATCCGACTGCAGCAGGTGCAGGTCTTCCTCGCGCGGCGCGGTGAAAGGATGGTTTACCGAATCCCAGCGCTTCTCGCCGGCGTTCCAGTCGAACAGCGGGAAGTCCGTGACCCAGGTCAGCTCCCACTTGCCGGCCGGGATCAGGTTCTGTTTTTTCGCAACCTGCAGGCGGAGTTGGCCGAGCACCTTCGACGCCGCGTCGGGGGCGCCCGAGGCCAGCACCAGCAGGTCCTCCTTCGATGCGCCTGACGCCTCGAGCACCGTGCGCGTGCCCTCCTCGCCAATCGCCTTCGCCGACGCCTGCACGCCCTCGGCGGTGTGGCGCGCGTAAATGAGTCCGGCGGCGCCCAACTGCTTCGCCTGTTCGACCAGTTCATCGACCTCGCGCCGCGAGAACTTCGCCGCGCCGGGAATCACGAAGCCGCGGATGGTGCCGCCATGGGCGACGGCTTCGCGGAAGATGCCGAACGGCGACTCGGCGAAGAGCGGCCCGAAGTCCTGGATCTCGAGGCCGAACCGCAGGTCCGGCTTGTCGGAGCCGTACTTCGCCATGGCCTCGGCATACGCCATGCGACGGAAGGGGCGCGGGATGTCCACGCCGATCTCCTTGAAGCACGCCGCCAGCGCGCCCTCGACGATCTCGTACACCATCGGCGGCGTCGCGAACGACATCTCGAGGTCCACCTGCGTGAACTCGAGCTGCCGATCGGCACGCAGCGCCTCGTCGCGGAAACAGCGGGCGATCTGCACGTAGCGATCGAAGCCGGCGATCATCAGGATCTGCTTGAAGATCTGCGGCGACTGCGGCAGCGCGTAGAACTCGCCCGGGTGCACGCGGCTTGGCACCAGGAAGTCGCGCGCGCCCTCGGGCGTTGACTTGGTCAGGATCGGCGTTTCGATCTCGTAGAAGCCGTGTTCGTCGAAGTACTTGCGCAGCGCGATCGTGATGCGGTGCCGCAGGGCCAGGTTGTGCTGCAACTGCGGGCGCCGCAGGTCGAGATAGCGATACTTCAGCCGGGTCTCTTCCGAGACGTTCTGGTCTTCCGCAATCGAGAACGGCGGCGTCTTGGCCTCGTTGAGAATGCGCACTTCTTTCGCGCGCACCTCGACCTCGCCGGTGGGCAGCGACAGGTTGATGGTCTCGGGCGATCGCCGCTCGGCCTCGCCAAGAATCGCGACCACGAACTCGGAGCGGATGCGCTTGACGCGCTCGAGCAGCGCCTCGTCGCCTTCGACAATGACCTGGGTCAGGCCGTGGCGATCGCGCACGTCGAGAAACAACAGCGACCCGAGGTCGCGGACACGGTGCACCCACCCCAGCAGGACGACGTCCTGGCCGACGTCAACGGGGCGCAGGGCGCCACAAGTGTGCGTGCGAGCGAGCGATCCGAGCTGTTCAGCCATTGTCTCTTCTGTAGCCTCCGGCTTCCGCCGGCTTCGTAATGTAGCCTCCGGCTTTAGCCGGAGATCAAGGTCTTCAGATACGCGGCCACATCGGCCCGCGGTCGTTGTTCGTCCTGGCGCGTCGCGAGAGTGCGAACAGTCACAGTACCTGCTTCCAGCTCGGGTTTTCCAATGACCGCTGCAAATGGAATACCCCTCGCCTGCGCATACTGGAACTGCTTGACGATGACGCCCTTCTGATTATCTTCGGCCGGCGCCTCAGGATAGAGCTCGACGCGCAGGCCCGCCGCCCGCAGCTCGGTGGCCAGCGCCAGGTAGAGCTCGGTGCGCCCGGCGAACCACTGCACGACCATGACGTCAGCGGGCGTGGCCACCAGGGACGGCGGGAACATGTTGCGCTCCCCCATCACTACCAGGATGCGTTCGAGCCCCAGCGAAATGCCGCAGGCGGGCACGTCCTCGCCCGAGAACATGCCGATCAGGTTGTCGTAGCGGCCGCCGCCACCGAGGCTGCCGGCGAGGTCGGGCACGGCAATCTCGAAGATCGACCCGGTGTAGTACGACAGGCCACGGGCCAGGCTGGGATCGATCCGGATGCGGGAGGCCGCGCCCGTGGCGCCGCTCAACCGGACAATCTCCTGCAGCTCCGCCACGCCGGCGGCGCCGTCAGCCGAGACCAGGCCGGTCAGGCGCGCGAGGGTCTCGCGATTAAAGCGCGCCGGGTCCTGGTCGGCATCGGCCGCGGCCGCCTGGACGGCGGTGAAGAACTCGAGAATGAGCGAGGCGCCGCTGAACGGAATGCCACGGGCCTCGAACTCGGCGGCGACGCCGTCGCGCCCGATCTTGTCCAGCTTGTCGATGGCCACCAGCGCGTCGTTGTGCAGGTGCGACGGCACGCCGCCCGCGTCCAGCATGCCGGTGAGCACGCGCCGGTGATTCAGGCGGATGGTGAAGTTGGCAAAGCCCAGCCGCGTCAGCACATCGTTCGCCGCTGCCAGCAGTTCGGCTTCGACGACCATCGCCTTCGAGCCGATGGCGTCGACATCGCACTGATAGAACTCGCGGAAGCGGCCCTTCTGCGGGCGGTCGGCGCGCCACACCGGTTGCACTTGATAGCGCTTGAAGAACTTCGGCAGCCTGGCGCGATACTCCGCGACGACGCGGGCCAGTGGCACCGTCAGGTCGTAGCGCAGCGCCAGGTCGGCCTGCCCGGTTTCCGCGCCCTCGCCGCGCTTGAGAATCTTGAAGATGAGGCGGTCGCCCTCTTCGCCGTATTTCCCCTGGAGCGTTTCGAGGTTTTCGACCGACGGGGTCTCGAGCGGCTCGAACCCGTACTGCTGGTAGACGTCGGCGATCACGCCGATCACATGGCGGCGCTTGCGCACGTCTTCCGGCAGGAAGTCGCGCATGCCGCGGGCAGGTCCGGTGTTCATGCCAGGTAATCCAGGCGATAGTTCACGTAGTTGTCCGCATACCAGCGAATCTCGGCGACTTCTTCGTCGGTGAGCTGGCGCTTCACCTTCCCCGGCCGGCCCATCACCAGCGAGCGGGCGGGAATGCGCGTGCCCTCGGTCAGCAGCGTGCCGGCGGCGATCACGCAGTCCGACTCGACATGCACGCCGTTGAGCAGCACCGCCGCCATGCCCACCAGGACGCGATCCTCGATCGTGGTCCCGTGCACCACCGCCGAGTGCCCGATCGTCACCTCGTTGCCGATGATCGTCGGATGCGTGTCGCGCATCACGTGGATCATCGTCAGGTCCTGGATGTTGGTGCGGGCGCCGATGCGGATGCGGTTGACGTCGCCGCGAATGACGACGTTCATCCAGACCGAAGACTCGGCGCCAATCTCGACGTCGCCAATCACCTGGGCGCTCTGGTCAACGTAGCTGCCGGCCGCCACGAGCGGAGTCCGGCCCTTGAATGAACGAATCACGAGATCACCAGCTCACCAAATCACTAAATCTTGGGAAGCGTAACCCCGCGCTGCGCCTGGTACTTGCCCTTCTTGTCCTTGTAGGAGATCTCGCACGGCTCGTCACTCTGGAAGAACAGCACCTGCGCGATGCCCTCGTTGGCGTAGATCTTCGCCGGGAGCGGGGTCGTGTTCGAAATCTCGATCGTGACGTGCCCTTCCCACTCCGGCTCGAAGGGCGTGACGTTGACGATGATGCCGCAGCGCGCGTAGGTGGACTTGCCGAGGCAGATCGTCAGCACGTCACGGGGAATCCGGAAGTACTCCACCGTCGACGCCAGCGCGAAGGAATTCGGCGGGACGATGCATTCATCGCCGGTGATGTCGACAAACGACTTGGGGTCGAAGTTCTTCGGGTCCACCACCGTGTTGTAGACGTTGGTGAACACCTTGAACTCGTTGCCGACGCGGCAGTCGTAGCCGTACGACGAGACGCCGTACGACACCACGCCCGCGCGCACCTGCCGATCCTCGAACGGCTCGATCATGCCGTGCTCGAGGGCCATCTTGCGAATCCACCGGTCCGGCTTAATCGACATGCGCCTCACCCGGCACCCCTAAAGGGGTGCCCTACAGTTCCATTCCGCGGAAGAAATAGCCGAGTTCGAAGGCGGCGGTGTCCGGCGCGTCCGAGCCGTGCGTCGCGTTGTTGTCGATCGACGCGCCGAAGTCCTTGCGCATCGTGCCGGCCTCGGCCTTGGCCGGGTCGGTCGCGCCCATCAGGTCGCGCCACTTCTTGATCGCGTCCGGAGCCTCGCGGCACAGCACGACGCACCGGCCCGACGACATGAAGTCGGTGAGGCCGCCGAAGAACGGCCGCGCCTGGTGCACGTGGTAGAAGCCCTCGGCCTCGGCCTTGCTCATGTGGATCATGCGCATGCCGACAACGCGGAACCCGGCCCCTTCGATGCGAGCGAGAATCTGTCCGGCGACGCCCTTCTTGACGGCGTCCGGCTTAATGATGGCAAACGTTCTTTCCATATCCGCACAATTATATCCGCCTACGCTTGGGTTTGATCAGCCAAGCTTCGGCGAGACCTCGCCGTAGCGGCCGAAGGCCGCGGAGGCGGGTCTTCATCGCGGCAGCTCGCGGGACGGATAGC
This sequence comes from Vicinamibacterales bacterium, assembly GCA_041659285.1. Classification (NCBI taxonomy): domain Bacteria; kingdom Pseudomonadati; phylum Acidobacteriota; class Vicinamibacteria; order Vicinamibacterales; species Vicinamibacterales bacterium. The sequence goes on from JBAZYO010000020.1 coordinate 51,934, forward strand.
ACCCCAACACCTTGAGAAACACCGTCCTCGCCGCCAGGCCGGCCAGGGCCGCCTGCACCCGGGGCTCGCCGAGGTGGCCTTCCACGTCGATGTAGAAGACGTACTCCCAGGGCGTGCCGGGCCGCGGCCGCGACTCGAGCTTGGTCAGGTTCAGGCCCTCGTTCGCGATGATGTTGAGGCAGCGGACCAGGGCGCCGTGCTCATGGCGGGTCGAGAACACCATCGACACCTTGGCGGCAATGCGCGGGTCGCAATCGATCGGGCTGGCGGCAACCACCACGAACCGGGTGTAGTTGACGGCCTGATTGGCGATGTCGCGCCGCAGGACGTGCAGCCCGAAGTGCGCCCCCGCCTCCTCGCTGGCAATGGCGGCCTCCGTCGGATCCTTCAGGTCCCGCACGTGCTGGGCCGCCAGGGCGGTGTTGCCGGCGGCGACGCCTTCGCAACCCGGCAGCCCGGCCAGGAACTCGCTGCACTGGGCCAGCGCCTGCGGATGCGAGTGAATGCGGCGGATCGACTCCACCGGGACGTCGGCGACGCCGAGCAGGCAGTGCCGGACGTCGACGATCTCCTCGCCCACCAGCGACAGGTTGTAGCGCAGGAGCAGGTCGTAGGCCTCGTAGACCGAGCCGGCCGTGGTGTTCTCAATCGGGAGCATCCCGCGATCGACGTGGCCTTCGATCACCGCCTCCAGCATCTCCTTGAACGTCGGATAGGCCTTGAGCCCGACGGCCCGGCTGGTGACGCCGAAGTGCTGCAGCGCCGCCTGGTGCCCGTAGGCGCCCTCGGTTCCCTGGAACGCCACGCGCAGCTCCGGCTGGGCGGTGTCGGGCGCCGTCTGCAGCATGTCGTGCTGCCGGCGCAGGGAGTCGTCCAGGATCTCGCGGAAGATACGCCGGACGAACGCCGGGTCGAGCCCGAGCCGCTCGCCAACCGCCGATCGGTGCTGCAGCAGCGCGGTTTCGCGATCGGCGTCGCGCACCGGGCCGTCGCCATCCGCCTTCACGCGGGCAATGTCGCGCGCCAACCGGGCGCGCTCGCCGAGCGCCGACACGAGCACGGCGTCGATGTCATCAAGGCTCTTCCGAAGCGAAGCCAAATCCTGACTGGTCATCACGTCCTCCACACCTTCCCCAAAAAAGAAAACCGCCGCCCCAGCGTGAACTGGGGCGGCGGCTTCAGGTCCTTGTGAATTGCCTAACTGGCTGCTTGCGGCCCGGACCCTACACGCCTCCCCTGGCGGCCGTAAAGCCGCCGGTGGTAAAGGACGTAAAGGACTGCGAGCCGCGAATCACTTGGCGCAGTATAGCCGAGGTCGGGGTGGCCATGCTTATGCAACTTGGTTCGGTGGCGCCGCCCGATGTTCGGGCTGTTTGCCAATAAATGAGGGTGAACATGACGAACTTTCGCTTTTCCGGTTGGGCCCTGGTGGTCGTTGGCCTGGCCGCCGGAGGGTCACACGTTTCCGCACAAGGGAACGTGGACGGCCATAAGTATGACAAGGGCGCCACGGTCACACTGCAGGGTTGCGTGATCGCCGGCCAGAAGAAAGACACCTACCTGCTCAGCCAGGTCAAGGAATGGCCGGCCGGTCTCTCCCGCATGGGCAAGCACGGCGCGCGCATGTACTGGATCGACAAGCGCGGCGACGACATGAAGGCCCACCTCGGCCACACCATCCAACTGACCGGCAAGATTACAGACGTGGAAAAATCAGAGATCGAGCTGGAACCGGGCGAGGACGGCACCGGTTTGCTGGTCGAGATCGAAGGCCCCGGCCGCGACGTGGTGACACCGGCCATCAATGCCGGTGTGAACCCGGCCACGTCGCCCAACGCCCACGACATCCCGATCACGCTGCTCAAGCTGAAGGTCGAGGAGCTCAAGATGATCTCGAGCTCCTGCCCCAGCACGAGGTAGCGCTACTTCTTCATTACGTCGACAAGCGCCTGGCCCATGTCGGCCGGGCTCTTGACGACGCGGACGCCCGCGGCGGTGAGGGCCGCCATCTTCTCGGCTGCCGTGCCCTTGCCGCCCGCGATAATCGCGCCGGCGTGGCCCATGCGGCGGCCTTCAGGCGCGGTCTGGCCGGCAATGAAGGCCACGATCGGCTTCGTGAAGTGGTCCTTGATCCAGGCCGCCGCTTCTTCCTCGGCCGAGCCGCCGATCTCGCCAATCATGATCACCGCGTCGGTTTCCGGATCGTCCTGGAACAGCCCCAACGCGTCGATGTGCGTCGTCCCGATCATCGGGTCGCCGCCGATGCCAATGCAGGTGCTCTGCCCCAACCCCTGGCGCGTCAGCTGATCGATCGCCTCGTAGGTGAGCGTGCCGCTCTTCGAGACGATGCCGATGCGGCCTTCCTTGCAGATATTGGCGGGAATGATGCCGGCCTTGCCCTTGCCCGGCGAGATGATGCCCGGGCAGTTCGGACCAATCAGGCGGGTGCCGGGATAGTCCTTCAGGAACGTCATGGCCTTCAGCATGTCCATGACCGGAATACCCTCGGTGATGCAGACCACGAGGCCCACGCCTGACTCGGCCGCCTCCATGATCGCGTCGGCGGCAAACGGCGGCGGCACGAAGATCACCGACGCGTTGGCGCCGGTCTCCTTCACCGCATCGGCGACGGTGTTGAACACCGGCCAGCCTTCGTGGGTGGTGCCGCCCTTGCCGGGCGTCACGCCGCCGACGACCTTGGTGTGATACGCGGCGGCGGCCTTGGCGTGGAACGTGCCCTCGCGCCCCGTGATGCCTTGCACGATCAGCCGCGTGTTCTTGTCGAGCAGAACTGCCATTAACGACCCCCCGCGAGTGCAACGACCTTGTCGGCCGCCTCGCCCATCGTGTCGGCGGTCGCAAAGTTCAGCCCGCTCTCGGCAAGCATCTTCTTTCCTTCCTCGACGTTGGTTCCCTTCATGCGAATCACGATCGGCACCGGCACGCCGAGTTCCTTCACCGCCGCAATCACGCCGGCGGCGAGCACGTCACAGCGCAGGATGCCGCCGAAGATGTTGATCAGCACGGCCTTCACGTTCTTGTCGGACATCAGGATCTTGAACGCGTTGCGGATCTGCTCGGCGTTGGCGCCGCCGCCCACGTCGAGGAAGTTGGCGGGCGACCCGCCGGCCAGCTTGATGATGTCCATGGTCGCCATGGCCAGGCCGGCACCGTTGACCATGCAGCCGATGGTGCCGTCGAGGCGGATGTAGTTGAGCGAGAACTTCGAGGCCTCGACCTCCAGCGGGTCCTCTTCGCTGACGTCGCGCAGCTCGCGAATGTCCGGGTGGCGGTACATCGCGTTGTCGTCGAAGTTCATCTTGGCGTCGAGCGCCAGCAGGTCGCCGCTCTTGGTCACAATCAGCGGGTTGATTTCGAGGATCGACGCGTCGGTCGCGATGAAGGCCTGGTAGAGGGCCATCATCATCTTGACGCCCTTCTTGAGGGAGTCGCCCGTGAGGCCCAGCGCAAACCCGAGTTGCTGCGCCTGGAACGGCTGCAGGCCGACGCCCGGGTGGATGAACACTTTGTGAATCTTCTCCGGCGACTCCTCGGCGATCTTCTCAATCTCAACGCCGCCCTCACGGCTGACCATGAGGACGATGCGCTGGGTGGAGCGATCGACCACCAGGCCGAGGTAGAGCTCGCGGTCAATGGCGAGGCCCTCTTCGACGAGCAGCCGCGAGATCTTCTGGCCGTCGGGGCCGGTCTGGTAGGTCACGAGCGTCTTGCCCAGCAGCTCGCGCGCCACGGCCTCGGCTTCTTCGGCCGACTTGGTGAGCTTGACGCCGCCGGCCTTGCCGCGGCCGCCGGCGTGAATCTGTGCCTTCACCACCGCGATGGGGCCGCCGAGGCGCTTGGCGATGTCGTGCACTTCTTCGGGCGTGAACGCCACTTCCCCGCGGGGAACCGGCACGCCGTACTTGGAGAGGACAGCTTTGGCTTGGTACTCGTGAATTTTCATGTGGAGGCGATTAGTTTATTACACGGCGCCCCATAAAGGGGGACGACCAGCGTCACGCGCCTTCGGGATGATAATATCAACCGTTGAGCACCTCCTTAATGACACCGCTGAAAGCGTTTTCCTCATCCATCGGCTCCAAGTTCCTCATCGCGTTCACCGGGCTATCTCTGTTCGTCTTCCTGATTGCCCACCTGGCGGGCAACCTGCTGTTCATCGCCGGACCGGACGCGTTCAATCACTACTCGCACTCGCTGATCAGCAACCCGCTGATTCTCGGCGCCGAAGCCGGCCTGGTGGCCATCTTCGCGCTCCACATCTTCAAGACGGTCGGGATGGTCGTGGCCAACCGCGGCGCCCGGCCCGAGCGGTACGCGACGCACAAGTGGGCCAAGGGCAAGAACGACCGCAGCCGCAAGAGCCTGTCGTCCACCACGATGATCCTGACCGGGACGATCACGCTCTTGTTCGTCGTGACGCACCTGATCACCTTCAAGTACGGGCCCTATTACGAGACCGCGGAAGGCATTCGCGACCTGTATCGGCTGCAACTGGCGGTGTTTAGCGATCCGACCTACGTCGCCTTCTATCTGGTGTGCATGAGCGTGATTGGCTTTCACCTCTGGCACGGCATTTCGAGCGCCGCGCAGTCGTTCGGCGTGGACAGCCCGCAGTGGACGCCGCGTATTGTCTGGACCGGCCGGCTGCTGACCGCCGTGATTACCGCGGGCTTCGCCCTGCTGCCGGTGTTTACCTTCGTCGTGGGGCGTAACTGACATGACTCTCGATTCACGAACGCCCAGCGGCCCGATTGGCGACAAGTGGGACCGGCGCAAGTTCGAAAACAAGCTGGTGAACCCCGCCAACCGGCGGAAGTTCCAGGTCATCGTGGTGGGCACCGGCCTGGCCGGCGCCTCGGCGGCCGCCTCGCTGGGTGAGCTCGGCTACCCGGTGAAAGTGTTCGGCATTCACGACAGCCCCCGCCGCGCGCACAGCATTGCCGCGCAGGGCGGCATCAACGCGGCGAAGAACTATCGCAACGACGGCGACAGCGCCTACCGCCTGTTCTACGACACCATCAAGGGCGGCGACTATCGCGCCCGCGAAGCCAACGTCTATCGCCTCGCCCAGATGTCGGTGAACATCATCGACCAGTGCGTGGCGCAGGGCGTGCCCTTCGCGCGCGAGTACGGCGGGCTGCTGGACAACCGCTCGTTCGGCGGCGCGCAGGTGTCGCGCACGTTCTACGCCCGCGGCCAGACCGGCCAGCAACTCCTGCTGGGCGCCTACCAGTCGATGATGCGGCAGGTGGACGCCGGCACGGTCTCCCTGTTCCAGCGGCGCGAGATGCTCGACCTGGTGGTCGTCAACGGCCAGGCCCGGGGCATCGTCTGCCGCAACCTGGTCACCGGCGAGCTCGAGTCGCACGAGGCCGACGCCGTGCTGCTCTGCACGGGCGGCTATGGCAACGTGTTCTACCTGTCGACCAACGCCGTGAACTCGAACGTCACTGCGGCCTGGCGCGCCCACAAGCGCGGCGCCTTTTTCGCCAACCCGTGCTTCACGCAGATTCACCCGACCTGCATCCCGGTGAGCGGCGATCATCAGTCGAAGCTCACCCTGATGTCGGAGAGCCTGCGCAACGACGGCCGGGTCTGGGTGCCGAAGAAGCAGGGCGACAAGCGCCCGCCGGCGCAGATTCCCGACTCGGAACGCGACTACTACCTGGAACGGCGCTACCCCGCCTTCGGCAACCTCGTGCCGCGCGACGTCGCATCGCGGGCCGCCAAGGCCGTGTGCGACGACGGCCACGGCGCCGGCGACTCGGGCCTGTCGGTCTACCTCGACTTCGCCGACGCCATCAAGCGCCACGGCGTTGACACCATCAAGGCGCGCTACGGCAACCTGTTCGACATGTACGCCCGGATTACGGACGAGAACCCGTATGAGGCGCCCATGCGCATCTACCCCGCCGTGCACTACGCGATGGGCGGCCTGTGGGTGGACTACAACCTGATGTCCACCGTGCCGGGCCTGTTCGTGCTGGGCGAAGCGAACTTCTCCGACCACGGCGCCAACCGGCTGGGCGCCAGCGCCCTGATGCAGGGCCTGGCCGACGGCTATTTCGTCGCGCCCTACACCGTGGCCAACTACCTGGGCGGGACGAGCCTGCCTCCCGTGCCGGCCTCGCACGACGCGTTCGGCGCCGCCAAGGCCGAGGCGCAGGGGCGCATCGACCGCGTGCTGCAGGTCAAGGGCAAGCGCACGGTGCGCGAGTTCCACCGCTCCCTTGGCGCCATCTGCTGGGATCACGTCGGCATGGCGCGCACCGAAGCCGGGCTGGCCGAAGCCATCGTGCAGATTCGCCGCCTCCGCGAGGAGTTCTGGCAGGACGTCGCCGTGTCCGGCGAGGTCAGCAACCTGAACCCGGGTCTCGACTACGCCGGCCGGGTGGCCGACTACATGGAATTTGCCGAGGTGCTGGCCCTCGACGCGCTCGAGCGGCGCGAGTCGTGCGGCGGGCACTTCCGCGAGGAATACCAGACCCCCGACGGCGAGGCGCTTCGAAAAGACGACGAGTATTCGTACGTGGCGGCGTGGGAATTCAAGGGCGTGGGGACGCGACCGGAGCTGCACAAGGAAGCCCTGGTCTTCGAGGAAGTCCACCCGACGCAGCGGAGCTACAAGTGATGGCGATGACGGTGAAATTGAAAGTGTGGCGCCAGCCCGGACCGGGGCAACCCGGGAAGCTGGTGGACTACGTGGCCGGCAACATCCACCCCGACATGTCGTTTCTCGAGATGCTGGACGTGGTCAACGAAGACCTGATTCGCAAGGGCCAGGACCCGATTGCGTTCGACTCGGACTGCCGCGAGGGCATCTGCGGCAGCTGCGGGCTGGTCATCGACGGAATCCCGCACGGGCCCGACAAGGGCGCCACCACCTGCCAGGTGCACATGCGGCGGTTCCGTAACGGCGAGACCATCACCATTGAGCCGTTCCGGGCCAAGGCCTTCCCCGTGCTCAAGGACCTGGTCGTGGACCGTGCGGCGTTCGACCGCATCATCGCCGCGGGCGGTTACGTGTCGATGAACGCCGGCGGCGCACCCGAGGCCAACAACCTGCCCATCGCCAAGGACATCGCTGACCGGGCCATGGATTCCGCCCAGTGCATCGGCTGCGGCGCCTGCGTCGCGGCCTGCAAGAACGCCGCCGCTCACCTGTTCACCTCCGCCAAGATCACGCACCTCGGCCTGTTGCCGCAGGGCGAGCCCGAACGCGACCGCCGCGTGGTCCGCATGGTGGCGCAGATGGATGACGAAGGGTTCGGGAGCTGTTCGAACGAAGGGGAATGCGAAGCGGTGTGCCCGAAGGAAATCCCGATCTCCAATATTGCGCGGATGAACCGGGACTTCCTTCGAGCGATGGTGAAATAAGGCACCCCGTAAAGGGGTGCCCTACGGGGCTGGTTGTCTAGACGCCGATCACATCCACGAGTTCCTTTACGGCACCGGCTGACTTGTTGAAGGCGGCCTGCTCTTCGGCGGTGAGCTTGATCTGGATGATCTGTTCCACGCCCTTGGCGCCCAGCTTCACCGGCACGCCCACGAACAGGTCGTGGATCCCGTACTCGCCCTGCAGGTAGACCGAGCACGGCATGATCTTCTTCTGATCCTTCAGGATCGCCTCGACCATGAGGGCCGCGGACGCGCCGGGCGCGTACCAGGCGCTGGTGCCGACCAGTTTCGTGATTTCGGCGCCGCCGTTGGCGGTGCGCTCGCAAATCGCGGCAATTCTGTCGGCCGGCAACAATTCCGTGATCGGAATGCCGGCGACCGTGGTGAAACGCGGCAGGGGCACCATGGTGTCACCGTGTCCGCCGAGCACGAAGGACGAGACGTTCTCCACCGAAACCCCGAGTTCCATGGCGATGAACGTGCTCATGCGAGCCGAGTCGAGCACGCCGGCCATGCCGATCACGCGCTCGCGGGGGAACTTGCTCAGCTTGTAGACGGCCTGCGACATCGCGTCCAGCGGGTTGGCCACCGGCACGATGATGCAGTTCGGCGAGTACTTGACGACTTCCGCCGTCACGTTCTGCATGATTTCGTAGTTGACCTTCAGCAGGTCGTCACGGCTCATGCCAGGCTTGCGCGGCATGCCCGACGTAATCACGACCACGTCGGAGTTGGCGCTCTCCGCGAAATCTTTCGTGCCAACACCGACGACGCGCGAGGCTGATCCTTCGATCGGGCACGATTCGTAAATGTCGAGGGCCACGCCCGCCGCCTTGGTCTCGGCGATGTCGATGACCACGACATCAGCGAGCTCTTTCTGCGCGATGCAACGCGCGACGGTTGCGCCGACATTTCCCGCACCACCAACGACCGTAACTTTCCGATTCATGAATGACTCCGTTAGGTCAGATTCCCTGTAACCGTCCGCGCGCGATCCACAGTTTCTGTGGAAAACCTTGTGGAAAACCGCGCATGAACACCGTGTAACGCTCGCGTTTCGGAACAAATCAGCGGATTGCACCATCCGTGGTGCGTTGCGCCGTCACCCTTCACGCGTCACATCGACACAAGTGCAGTATTATATCGGCTCACACTGTTCCCGTTTCATAGTTCACATTCAAACCGCAAAGGCTCGCCGCTGCATGTTGATTGTTGTTGCCGACGATCTCCCGAAGACCGCCCTCGAACTGCTCCGCTCCGAAGGATGGACGGTGGATGCGCGTTCAGGTCGAACCCCCGAACAATTGAAAGGTGATTTGGTCGAGGCCGACGCGATTGTCGTGCGCAGCGCCACCAAGGTCACCGCCGACATCATCGCCGCCGCCCCGAAGCTGCGCGCCATCGCCCGCGCCGGAACCGGCGTGGACAACGTCAACGTCGAGGCCGCCAGCACGCGCGGCATCGTCGTGATGAACGCGCCGGGCGCCAACAGCATCAGCGTGGCCGAGCTGGCCATGGCGCAGCTGCTGTCGCTGGCCCGCAAGCTGCCCGCCGCCGACGCCTCGATGAAGCAAGGCAAGTGGGACAAGAAGTCGTTTCTCGGCGAGGAAGTCCGCGGCAAGGTCCTCGGCCTGGCCGGTCTCGGCCGCATCGGCCAGGAAGTGGCCCGCCGCGCGCAGTCGTTCGAGATGACGGTGATTGCGCACGACCCGTTCATTTCCGCGCACGTCGCGGCGGAGCTGGGCGTGGAGCTGGTCTCGTTCGACGACCTGTGCGCGCGCGCCAATTTTCTGTCGCTGCACATGCCCTCGACGCCCCAGACGCGCCACATCTTCAACGCGGCGCGGTTCGCGGCCTGCAAGAAAGGCCTGAAACTCATCAACACGGCCCGCGGCGACTTGATCGACGAGGCGGCGCTGGTGGATGCCATCAACTGCGGCCAGATCGGCGGCGCGGCGCTGGATGTGTACACGCAGGAGCCGACCACCGACCACACGCTTCAGCAGTTGCCCCAGGTGGTGGCGAGTCCGCATATTGCCGCCTCAACCCGCGAGGGCCAGGAGCTGGTGGGTGTCGAAACGGCCTCGGCCTTGCGCGATTTCCTCAAGACCGGCGTGATCCGCAACGCCGTCAATTTTCCGTCGGTGGCGCCGGAAGAGTTCCAGCGCTTGCAGCCGTTCATCAAGTTGGGCAAACAGCTCGGCTGCCTGGTGGCTCAAATGGGCGAAGCGCGCATCGAGAGCCTCGGCGTGCGCTACTACGGCGACCTCGCGGCCGGTCAGCATCCGCTGATTGTCAACGCGGTGCTCGTTGGCCTGTTCCAGGCCATCCTGAACGACACGGTCACCGAAGTGAACGCACGGGCGGTGGCCACCGCCCGTGGCATCGACCTGGTCGAGTCATCCAGCACGCGGGCCCGCGAGTACCGCAGCCTGCTGTCGGTGAAGCTCACCACCAGCGACGGCGAGCGCTGGGTCGAAGGCACGGTGGCGGCCAACGGCGGGTCGCGCCTGGTCCTGCTGAACGGCGTGCCCATCGAAGCCCCCCTCAACGGCACGCTGCTCCTGCTGGCCAACAACGACCAGCCCGGCGTGATCGGCGAGGTCGGCACCATTCTCGGCAAGCACGGCATCAACATCGCCAACTTCGCGCTCGGCCGCAGCGACAACGGCGCGGTCGGCGCGGTCAACGTGGATGAGCCGGGCGATCAGATCGGCGAAGATGTGCTGAAGGCGATCCGCGCGGTGAAGGCCGTCAAGGACGCCTGGTTGGTCCGCGTGTAGCATCCGGCTTTAGCCGAATTGTCTGATGTGGTGTCCGCCTAAAGGCGGACGCCACATTGCTAAGGCAGGCGAAGTGTTTGGGTGATGCCCCCGGCGTCAACAATGACGATGGCGGTGTCGTCCACGCGGACCACGCTGTAGCCGTTCGAAAGCTTGTCGCCGGCCTTCACGAAGGCGAGCGCCCCGTTGTCATTGACGATCGCCGTCAGCACCGTCGCGCCGTCCTGCTGGCTCGACGCAATCCCGGACAATCGAAACTGCGGCGGAGGCGGTTCGGCCGGAAACGGTGCTGGCATGGCCGCCGCCACTACCGGTTCCGCGGCCGAGGCCAACTGCTGCCGCGAGGTGACTGCCGGCCGGCGCGCGCCGAAGACGAACGGATTACGGCCGGGCGACGGCGTTCGAACGGGCTGCGAGTCCAGGCGCTCGCGCAACTGCCGCGTGAACGGCGCCACGGTGGCCGGGCTGCCCAGCGGCCTGGGCGCGGAGCGTTCGCGCGCCGCGGGCGCGTCCTGCCGGCTCGTCGAGGTCGAGGTCCCCACCAGCCAACCGGCGGTGAGGCTGATCGCGCCAATGAGGAGCACCGTTCGTGGGGCCATCGCTCTGACCATCATATCGCCGCGACGGGTTCTCTTCCATTGGACCAGGAGGCTCCCGCAGCCGTTACACCGGTCCGGCTAACCACCTTCGCCAAGGTTATGGCGGTCAAGAAGCCGGATGCCACAGTGGTTCGGCTAAAGCCGGACGCCACATGGGCCTGGAAATCGCTGTGGTATGATTCGTCGTGCACCCCAATTCGGTCGAGCGTCTTCCATTTACGCTGACTGAATCGTCGGTTCTCGCCATTATCCCGGCGAGGTTCCACGCCACCCGTCTCCCCGGAAAAATTCTCGCCGACATCGCCGGTCATCCGATGATCGAGCACGTCTACCGCCGCACCGCGGCGGCCCGGCTCGTGCACGCGACGATTGTCGCGACCGATGACGAACGGATCGCCCGCGCCGTGGAGTCGTTCGGCGGCGCCGCGATCATGACCCGCACCGACCACGTCAGCGGCACCGACCGCCTGGCCGAGGTGGCCGCGCAGGTCGCCTGCCGGCTGGTGGTCAACGTCCAGGGCGACGAACCGCTGATTGAACCCGGCACCATCGACGCCGCCGTGGCCCCGATGCTGGCCGATGCCGCGCTCGAGATGAGCACGCTCAGCCGGCCGCTGGCCGGTGACCACGAGCTCACGAGCCGGAGCGTCGTCAAGGTCGTGACCGACCTCAGGGGACGGGCGCTCTACTTTTCCCGCTCGGCGATGCCCGGAAGCGCGGCTCATGTTGGTCTTTATGTTTATCGGCGCGACGTCCTGCTGAAGTTAGCCGCCCTCCCCCCTGCCCCGCTGGAGACCCTCGAGTCCCTGGAGCAGCTCAGGGCCCTCTCCAACGGCATTGGGATCCAGGTCGTGTCCACCATTCACGCTTCGGCCGGGGTCGACACGCCCGCGGACCTCGAACGCGTTCGACACCTGATGATGGCGGCGCCCCATGAGGGGGCGCCCTACATGGCCTCGTGAGACCCGCGATGGAAAACACCGGCAAGCAGACCAAATACATCTTCGTGACCGGCGGCGTCGTGTCGTCGCTTGGCAAGGGGCTGGCCGCGGCCTCGATTGGCGCGCTGCTCGAAGGCCACGGCTACAAGGTCACGCTCCAGAAGTTCGATCCCTACATCAACGTCGATCCGGGCACCATGAGCCCGTATCAGCACGGCGAGGTGTACGTGACCGACGATGGGGCCGAGACCGACCTGGATCTGGGCCACTACGAGCGGTTCACCACCATGACCGCGACGCGCAACAGCAACTGGACCACCGGCAAGATCTACATGTCGGTGATTCAGAAGGAACGCCGCGGCGACTACCTGGGCCGCACGGTGCAGGTGATCCCGCACATCACCAACGAGATCAAGGACTGCATCCGCCAGGCCGGCCGCGACGTTGACGTGGTGCTGGTCGAAATCGGCGGCACGGTCGGCGACATCGAGAGCTTGCCGTTCCTCGAAGCCATTCGCCAGTTCCGGCAGGACGTCGGCCGCGAGAACACCATCTACGTGCACCTCACGCTGGTGCCGTACATCGGCGCCGCCGGTGAGCTCAAGACCAAGCCGACCCAGCACAGCGTCCGCGACCTGCGGTCGATCGGCATCCAGCCCGACATCCTGCTGTGCCGGACCGATCGCATCCTGGCGCGTGAGATCAAGCAGAAGATCGCCCTGTTCTGCGACGTCAACGAAGAGGCCGTGATCACGGCGAAAGACGTCCCGACCATCTACGAGGTGCCGCTCTCGCTGCGAGACGAGGGCCTCGACGGCGTGATCCTGAAGTACCTGCACCTGCCGCCCAGCGAGTCGCGCATGCAGCCCTGGGAGGAACTGGTCCACCGGATCAAGAACCCCGAAGACGAGCTCACCATCCACGTGGTCGGCAAGTACACGGGCTACGAGGACTCGTACAAGTCGCTCAACGAAGCGCTGTATCACGGCGGCTTCGCGAACCACGTCCGCATCAACATCCAGTGGGTCGAGTCCGAGGCCCTCGAACAGGAAGGCGGCTCGCGGCTGCTCGAAGGCGCCACCGCCATCCTGGTACCGGGCGGGTTCGGCTCGCGCGGCACGCGCGGCATGATGAAGGCATCCGAGTTCGCGCGCACGCACCGCATTCCCTTCTTCGGCATCTGCTACGGGTTCCAGTGGGCGACCGTTGAGTTCGCCCGCAACGTCTGCGGTCTCGATGGCGCCGACTCCACGGAAGTGGACGAGGCGGCGCCCCACAAGGTGATCTACAAGCTGCGCGACCTGCTCGGCGTGGACGAACTGGGTGGCACCATGCGCCTGGGCCGCTACGCCTGCGAGCTGGCGCCCGGCTCGCTGGCGCGCCGGATTTACGGCACCGACCTGATTCACGAACGCCATCGCCACCGGTTCGAGTTCAACTGCCTCTACGAGCCCACGCTCGCCGAACACGGCATGCGCATCTCGGGGCGATCGCCCGACGGCAAGTTCGTCGAGATTGCGGAGCTGGCCGACCATCCGTGGTACGTGGCCGTCCAGTTCCACCCGGAATTCCAGTCGCGCCCGCTCAAGCCGCATCCGCTGTTCTCGAGCTTCGTCGAAGCCGCCAAGCTGCAGAAGCAACAAGCCGACGGCCGCGAGCCGGTGCGCGTGGCCAAGAGCGAGGCCTAGGTGCAGCCTGTCTCGCCGGTCAGTGCCGGATCCGTCACGTTCGGCACCGGCCATCCGCTGGCCTTCATCCTCGGCCCGTGCGTCATCGAAAGCGAGTCGCACGCCGTGGACCTCGGCGTCGCCATCGCGGAGATTGCGGCGCGGGTCGGCGCGCCCGTCGTGTTCAAGGCGTCGTTCGACAAGGCCAACCGCACGTCCCTGTCCTCGTACCGCGGCCCGGGCCTCACCGAAGGGCTCAAGGTGCTGGCCAAGGTCAAGGCCCGCACCGGACTCCCGATCCTGACCGACGTCCACGAGGTCAGCCAGGTGGCGGCGGCCGCCGCGGTGGTGGACATCCTGCAGATCCCCGCGTTCCTGTCGCGCCAGACCGACCTGCTGGTGGCCGCGGCGCGAACCGGACGGGTGGTCAACGTCAAGAAGGGCCAGTTCCTCGCCCCCCGCGACATGCGCCACGTCGTCGCCAAGATTGCGGAGTCCGGCAATTCGCAGATTCTCGTGACCGAGCGCGGCGTGTCGTTCGGCTACAACAACCTCGTCGTGGACCCCCGCGCCTTCCCGAT
>JBAZYO010000021.1 GCA_041659285.1 Vicinamibacterales bacterium
CATCTCCGCACTCCCTCCGCCCGTGTCAACGGGATCAGGTTCCAGGGTGTGTCTCAATCCAACGGCACCACTGAAGCGGTGCCCTACAGGTAGGGCGCCCCTGTATGGGGCGCCGCCGGATACCCCTGGCGGTTCCGTCCAAGTTATCACGACAGCTCGGAGCGGTGGGCAATGGCAAACCTCATCAGCGCATTCGCGCCCCGCAGGTTGAGCTTCTCGGCAATATTGGCGCGGTGGTGCTCCACGGTCCGATGACTGATGAACATGAGCTCACCGATCTCGCGGCTGGTCTGCCCCTGGGCCACGCGCGCCAGCACGTCGCGCTCGGTGGGCGTCAGCTCCTCCAGCCCGGGTGTGGTCGCGGCGAGTGCCGTGGCGCGACTCCGCCTCGACACGAGCAAGCTCGACAATTGAGGACTCACGTAGTGGTGGCCGGCATGCACCTGGCGGACGCAATCAAGAATCTCGGTGACCGCGGCATCCTTCAGCACATAACCCAGCAATCCTGAATCAAGTGCCCGGTGCACCAGCGCCGGCTTGCGATGGGCGGTCAGCAGCACGGGCTTCACCGGCAATCGGGCTTGCTGGATGGCAAGGGCGACGGCGATTCCGTCCTGGCCTGGCATTTCCAGATCGAGCACGGCCACGTCGGGGACCAACGCGTGAATCTGCTCCAGAGCCGTCGTCCCGTTGTCGGCCTCGGCCACCACGGTGACATCGGGCGACGCATCAAGCACCGACCGCAGGCCCATGCGGATCAACGGATGGTCGTCGGCAAGCAGCACGCGGATCCGGACGGCGCCGCTCACATCGGACTCCCGGCCATCGGCACTTCGGCGGCCACCACCGTGCCCTTGCCCGGCGCTGATTCAATCGCCAGGCGGCCGCCAATCATGGCGATTCGCTCCGACATGCCAAACAGCCCGAACCCGCCAGCGCCGCCACGCCGGGCCGCCATTTCGCCCGGCTCGAACCCATCGCCATCGTCCTGCACCCGCACGCGGACGACCGACGCGTCTGCTTCGAGCGTGACGGTGGCAGATCGGGCATTCGAGTGCTTCACCAGGTTGGTGACGGCCTCCTGGATGATGCGAAACAGCGTCAACTCAGCCGCCGCCGGCAACCGGCCAGCGACATCCGTGGTGCGGCACTCGAACTTAATCGCGCACGACGCCGCGACCGTGTCCACCATCTCGGCGACGGAGGCCGCAAGCCCCAAGCGCTCGAGCTGATGCGGGGTCAGGTCCTCGACGATGTCGCGCACGTCGTTCAGGGCCTGGGCGGCGACGCCGTCGATCTCGCGAAGGCGCTGGGCGACGGCCGGCTCTGAAGGCTGCGCGTTCTGGGCCAGCAGCGCCCAGTTCCTGATCACCAGCAGGCTCTGCTGCAAGCCATCATGCAGACCGGCGGCAATGCGCGTGCGCTCCGCCTCCTGCAATTCGATCAACTGGCGCGAGAATGCCTTCTGCCGATCCTGCTCACGGCGGATCAACTTCATGCGCCAGGTGTGGCCGGCAAACGCCGCGGCGGCGGCAGCGATCACCATCAGCGCGAAGAACCACTGCGTGCGCCAGAAGGGCGGCACCACCACCACCGCGATTCGGGCGCCTTCGGTGTTCCAGACGCCGTCACGGTTGGCGGCGATGACGCGGAAATAGAAGTTGCCGTACGGCAACTGTGCGTAGCGCGCCGAGCGCTCGGTCCCGGCGTCGGTCCAGTCCTGGTCCAGGCCTTCCATCATGTAACGGAACCGTGAATGCTCGGGCCGCACGAACGTGAGCGCCGCGAACTGCACCTCGAGCGCAGTGGGTCCCGAGCGGATTTCGATGCCGGCCGCGGCGTCGACCGGCTCGTTGGCGACACTCGCCTGGGTGATGACGACGGGCGGTGGCTGCCGATTGATGGGTATGGTTTCGGGATCCACGACTACGACGCCGCGCTGCGTGGGGAACCAGATACGGCCGTCGCGATCGGTCGCGCCGGCCGGCTGCGTGCCGCCGTTGCACTCGGAATGCAGCATGCCATCGCGCGTGCCGTAGGCAACCGAGTTGACGTGCCGAATCTTGCCGGCGGCAAAGTCGTCGAGCTCGCGGCGCGACACGCGGTAGATACCGGCATTCGACGTGATCCAGAAACGCTGCTGCCGATCTTCGATGATTTGAAACGCGCCCGTGGCGAACAATCCGTCGCGAGTGGTCACCACGGTGAAGCGGCCGTCGCGAAACCTGAGGAGGCCGCTGTCGTAGGTGCCAAACCACAGTGTGCCGTCAACGTCTTCGTGAATGGCGCGGACGATGGGCTGGCCGGTGATGCCTTCGGCCGTGCCGAATTTCGTGAACCGGCCGTCGCGAAAACGCACCACCCCCGCATTGGTGCCGCCCCATAGCGCTCCGTCACGGTCCTCGTGCAACACGTGCACTTCGCCGCCTGGGTAGCCTTCAGCCAACGGCGTGATCACACCGTCGCGGTAGCGGGCCAGGCCGTTGCGGCCGCCCAGCCACACCTCTGGGCCCTTGCCCTGGTAAATCGCGCGAAGGGCCGTGCCGGCCGCAGCCGGGATGACCGCAACGCGGCCGTTGGCGATGCGGCGGATGCTGCCGTCCAACAAGCCGAGCCAGAGAACGCCGTCACGATCTTCGAAGATGGCGTTGATAAACTGTCCCTCGAGACCGAATACGGCAGACATCGGTTCGAAGCGTCGATCGCGGTAGCGGGTCAGGCCCGGCGCGCCGGCGATCCAGAGATCGCCGCGCCGGTCGGCGTAGACGACGTAGGTGTTGTCGTGTTCCAGGCCATCCTTGGCAGAGTAGGAAATCAGCGGCTTGGCGGTGAGCCGGGCCAGCCCGCCGTCGGTGGGCGCCCACAAGGTGCCCTCACGATCCTGGAACACCTTCTCGACGTTCGGTCCGGGCAATCCGTCGCTGGTGGTCAAAGCCGCGAACCCTTGGCCGTCGAAGCGCACCAGTCCGCCGTTGCCGCGAAATCCAAACCACACGTGGCCATCGCGATCCTCCGACCACGAAATGGCTCCGGCGTCTGGCAGGCCGTCGCCGGCGCCATAGCGGACAAGGCGCCCGTCGCACAGACACGCCAGTTGCCGTCTCGGATCGCCGCCAGCGGTCGGCAGCTGCAACCACAGCCGGCCCGCTCGGTCTTCGTAGGCGCTCAGCGGAACGACCTCGAGCCGGACCGTGCGCGTCACCCGCCCGCCGTCGAATCGATGCAGGCCGCCGGCATCGCGATACCAGATCGCCCCTGCTTCGGATCGGCCCAGGACTGCGCGGCCCGAGTCGCCGAGGCTCGGCAGCCCAGGGTCGGCGATAAACCGGCCGCCATCCCAGCGCACCGCGCCTTTCCTGGTGTCGACCATCAGGGTGCCGTCCGGCAGTTCGAACAGGGCGGCGACGTCGTTGTCGGGCAGGCCGTCGGCCGTCGAGTACGAGATGAACCGGCCATCGACAACGCGGGTCACGCCCAGGCCCTCGGACGTGAGCCACAGCGCGCCATCACGACTCTCGTAGAGCGAGATGAGGCGTCCCGTCCTCAGTCCTGGCGTGTTGTCAGTGGTGTAGGTCTTCAGCCGGGTGCCATCGAAGCGCACGAGGCCACCGTAGGTCGCCAGCCACAGGAAGCCGTCGCGCGTTTGCAGGACGGCATTCACCGAGTTGGTGGGCAACCCATCGGCGGTGGTCCAGGTGTCGATTCGGTACAGCGTCGCGGCCGCCAGTGAAGAGGACACCGTCCACAACACCAGCCACAGACCGAAGGCGGAGATACGCAGGACGCGGGACATAGCCGATCGGTGCCGGGGGTTCTCGGATTCTACCGAATAGGTGGCGTCACGGATACAGATCTAGGTAGTCGTACCTATTCCGGCGTCCTGCCCAGGTTCGCCATCCTTGGCCCTTGCCGCGGTCGGAGCGGAACAAGGGGAGATAACCGTGAGAAGAACAAGGGCGACGGCTGGACAGCTGCGACGATGGCTGATGGGGTGCGCGTGGGGCTTGGCATGGCTGCTATTGGCGGCCGGCACCGCCCGGGCGCAGGCGACGTTCCAAGGCCAACTCCTCGCGCCCGATGGCGGGGCAGGCGACCACTTCGGCTACTCGGTGGCGGTGAGCGCAGACACGGCGGTGGTCGGCGCCCCTCGACACGACGGCGAGGCCGGCGCTGCATATGTGCTCACGCGGACGGGCGGGGTCTGGACGCAGCAGGCGAAGCTGACCGCGGCTGACCGCGCGAGCGGCGACCTCTTTGGCTACTCGGTGGCCGTGAGCGGCGACACCGTGGTGGTCGGCGCATATGGAGACGCGAGCCAATCCGGGTCGGCGTACGTGTTCACGCGGACCAACGGCGCCTGGACGCAGCAGGCGAAGCTGACCGCGGCTGATGTCGCAGCGGGCGACTCCTTCGGCTACTCGGTGGCAGTGAGCGGAGACACCGTGGTGGTCGGCGCCTTTCGACACAACAGCGAGAACGGCGCAGCGTATGTGTTCACGCGGACGAGCGGGGTCTGGACGCGACAGGCGACGTTGGCCGGGTTCGACGGTGTAGTTTCCAACTTCTTCGGCTACTCGGTGGCGGTGAGCGCCGACACCGTGGTGGTCGGCGCCTACCGGGACTATTACTATGCCGGGTCGGCGTACGTGTTCACGCGGACGAACGGGGTCTGGACGCCGCAGGCAAAGCTGAATGGGGCCGACACCGCGGACGGCGACCTCTTCGGCTACTCGGTGGCGGTGAGCGGCGACACCGCGGTGGTCGGCGCCTACGGAGACGCCTGGGGAAACACCGGCGGCCCGCCTGGCTCGGCGTACGTGTTCGCGCGATCGGGCGGGGTCTGGACGCAACAGGCGAAGCTGATCGCGGCCGACGGCATACTGGGCGACTACTTCGGCCACTCGGTCGCGGTGAGCGGCGACACCGTGGTGGTCGGCGCCTATTTACATGACGAACTTGGCCAGAATTCCGGCTCGGCGTATATGTTCAAGCGGACGGGCGGGGTCTGGACGCCGAGGGCGGAGCTGATCGCGGCCGACGGCGCGGCGGACGACTACTTCGGTTACTCGGTGGCGGTGAGCGGCGACACAGCGGTGGTCGGTGCCGTTATCGACGATGACCGCGCCAGTGATGCCGGCGCGGCCTATGTGTTCACGCTGGACAGCGATGCCGACGGCGTGGAGAACTCTGCCGACTGGTGTCCCGCAACCGCGCCGGGCGCGGCGGTCACGACCTTCGGGTGCACGCTCGAGCAGTTGACCGGCCCGCAAGGCCCGGCCGGGAGTAACGGCCTCAACGGCGCGGCCGGCGAGCCGGGCCCACCAGGGCCGGCGGGGCCCGCCGGGCAGGATGGCGTCAGCATCCTCAGCGTGCAAGAACCCTCAGGCGCCAATTGCGCGGCGGGCGGACTCAAGCTGACACCGATCTTCGTCAACGGCGACGTCGCGGGCGCGGCACAGTACATCTGCGACGGCCTCAACGGCAGTGATGGCGCGCCAGGGGCGACGGGCCCACAAGGGCCGGCGGGCCGCCAGGGGCCGCAAGGCGAACCCGGCGCGACAGGGGCCACAGGGGCGCAAGGTCCCGCAGGTGTTGCGGGCCCGGTCGGCCTCGGCCTCGGGTTCGTCGTGCAGCCGCTCACCGGCGGCGGTGCCGTGACGCTCCCGACCGGCAACGCCAGCGTGATTGTCCTGGTCTCGAGCGCCTCGGCGCCGCGCCGCGGTGATGACGATGATGATGAATCGCGGCCGGGTCCGAACACCACCCTGACGCTGCCCGCGCCGGGCGATGCCCGCTCGCGGTTCGTGCTCGTGCGGCGGATGGACAATCGCGGACGGCTGCTCGTGCGTCCGCCAAGCGGCACCATCGTCGGCGGACGGCCCAACGAAACCGTCGTCCTCGAGCGGCGCTTCGAGCAGGTATTGCTCGTGAGCGACGGCACGAACTGGATCATCTTCGACCGCAACACCGCGCGGTAGGGACGCGACGGGGCGGCCTTGCCGGCCGCCCCGTTGCTATTTCACTGGCCGGCCATCCGCATCGAGGATTGCCACGTTCACGTAGAACAGGTCGGTGGCGACTGCCAGGTTCTTCCCGAGCTGGTTCGGCATGGTCTTCCAGTCGGCGGTCGGCTGAATCACCTGCCAGCTGCCCTTTGTTCCTACCTTGATCGGCATGGCGAACCCGCGCTCGTCGGCGTTCCAGCGATACGACACCGTGCCGGCCTTCTCGTCAAACGTCATCTCGAAGGTTGGCAGATTCGCCCGCCGCAGGTACTGGTCGAAGATCGGCGTCATGTCCTGCTTCAGCTCGGCATTGAAGAAGCGCACCATGTCTTCCGTCATGATGTTCTGGTACTTGAAGTGCTCGAACGTCGCCCGCACCAGCTTCCACCACCGCTCGTCGTCATTGACGGCGCTCCGCAGCGTGTGGAGGAACAGCGCGCACTTGAAGTAGATGTCCTGTGTGGGCGTGCGGTGGATGCCGCGCTGCGTGACCACCGGCTCCTTGTTGCCGACCTTCTTCTTGTAGCCATTCACGTACTTCAGCGCATCGTCGTAGCCGAACAGCGCCTCGACGTAGACGCCCTCGAGATACGTCGTCCAGCCCTCCTGGATCCACATGTCGGAGACGTCGGCCGCCGACACGGCGTTGCCGAACCACTCGTGGGCGCTCTCGTGGATGATGATGAAGTCGAACTTCAGGCTCACGCCCACTTCGGTCCAGTCGCGTTCCAGATAGCCGTTGGCGAACTTGTTGCCGTAGGTGACGGCGCTCTGGTGCTCCATCCCTGAATACGGAACTTCGATCAGCTTGTAGCCGTCTTTCGGGAACGGATACTTGCCGACGTATTTCTCGTAGGCCTCGATCATCGGCCTGGCCTGCGCGAACTGCTTCTTCGCCTTCTCGAGGCTGCCCGGCAGCACGAAGTAGTCGAGCGGCATGTCGCCCAGCTTCTCCGAGAACTGCACGTACTCGCCGATGTTGAGCGATACGTTGTAGGAGTTGATCGGATAGTGCACGCGCCAGTCCCAGCGCGTGTAGCCGTCGCCCAAATCCGTCTTGCCCATGAACTTCCCGTTCGAGACGTCGATCAGGCCGTTGGGCACGGCGACGTGGATGTCCATACCCTCAGGCTCATCGCGCCATTGGTCCTTGCTCGGCCACCATACACTCGAGCCTTCGCCCTCGTTCGCGGTGTTGATCCAGTGGCGGCCGGTGGGGTCCTGTCGGAAGGCGAGGCCGCCGAAGCGGCCCTGCTCCTGCGGCATCCCGGTGTAGTGGAAGTCGATCGCATAGGTGCGGCCGGCCTTGAGCGTCTCGGGGAAGTCCACGTACACCGTGTTCGCGTCGCGCTCGTACTTCAGTGTCGCCGGTCCGCGCAGGATCTTGTCGATGTTGAGATTGGCGTAGAGCTCCAACTGGATGCGGGTGTCGTCCTTGAGCATCTTGAAGCGGATGGTGTTCTTGCCGCTGATGGCTTTCTTGTCGGGATCGACGCGGACATCGAGGTCGTAATGGAGGAGGTCGTTGTTCGCCCGATAGCGGCCGTACTCGCCGCGCAGAATGTCAGCGCGCGCCGGCGCGCGGAAGGTCGTCGGCGGCTCGCGCCTCACCGGCTGCGGCGGCGACACGTTCTGGGCTGCCACACCGACAGGGCCGCCGATGGCAGGGAGGCCAGGGCCGCAGATGACACAGATGACGCAGATCACACTGGCCAAGGTGCTAAGACGCGCGAAGCTCATGGTCTGCCATCATAAGTGACGTGCCCCCGTCCCCGCTCCCTGTCGATGCCTTCATCGACCCGATCCGCCTGGCGCTGGATCGCCACCGCGCGGCCGTGCTGACGGCGGCGCCGGGGGCCGGCAAGACCACGCGCGTGCCGCCGGCGCTGGTGGACAAGGGCCGCGTGCTCCTGCTGCAGCCGCGGCGGGTCGCAGCCAGGGCCATGGCGCGTCGTATTGCCGATGAACGCGGCTGGACGCTGGGCCGCGAGGTCGGCTGGCACATCCGCTTCGAGTGGAAGGCGACCGCTGACACCCGGCTGCTCGTCGTCACCGAGGGCATCCTGACCGCATATCTGCAAGACGACCCGCTGCTGAGCAACGTCACCACGCTCATCGTCGACGAGTTCCACGAGCGCAGCATCCACGCCGACCTGGGCCTCGCGCTCGCCCGCCAGGCGTGGATGGCGCGGCCCGACCTGCGCATCCTCGTGATGTCGGCGACACTCGACACCGCGCCGGTGTCGCGCTTTCTCGGCGACTGCCCGGTGATCGAGGTGCCCGGGGCCCTCTATCCGCTCGCCGTAGGCTACGCGCCCGGCCAGACGGTCGCGGCAGCCCTCGACGAGGTCCTGCCCGCGTCGCGCGGCAATGCCTTGTGTTTCTTGCCCGGCGCCGGAGAGATTGCCCGCGCGAGTCGCGAGTCCGAGGCCGCGGCGGCGCGTCACGGTGTGGACCTGTTGTCACTGTACGGTTCGATGGAGAGCGACGCCCAAGACGCCGCCCTCGCCCCGGCGGCGCGGCGGCGCGTGATTCTGGCCACCAACATCGCGGAAACGTCGCTGACCGTGCCGGACGTGTCGATCGTCATCGACACCGGCCTCCACAAGGTGGCGCGCTACGACGGCGACCGCGGCGTGGACAGCCTCACGCTCGAGCGCATCACGCAGGACTCCGCGGATCAGCGGGCCGGCCGCGCGGGGCGGCTGGGCCCGGGCGTGGTTCGACGGCTGTGGGACCAGCGCGATCGCTTGCGGCCGCACCGCGAACCCGAGGTCCAGCGGATCGATCTGGCGGGGCCCGTCTTGTCGATCCTCGGGTGGGGCGGCGATCCCGCGGCGTTCGACTGGTTCGAGCGGCCATCCGACGAGCGTCTCGCGATCGCCGTTGCATTGCTCGAGCGACTAGGGCTGGCGCGCAACGGGCGCGCGACCGAGCAGGCCCAGTTATTGCGGCGACTGCCCTTGCACCCGCGACTCGCCCGCATCCTGGTGGACGGCCTCGGCTCGTTCGAAGCGTCAGCCGCGTGCGCGTGGTTGTCCGAGCCGGGTCGGAGCGAGGGCCGCGACCAGTCCACCTCGTGCGACCTCTTGCCCATCATCGACAGTTGGCCGCGCATGCCGTTTCATCTCAAGCGCATCGCCGAGAACCTTGAACGCAGTGCGGCAGCGGCGCTGGGCGGCCGCAAGGCAAGGCACATCGACGAGACCGCATTCAGGCGGTCGATCCTGGCGGGGTATCCCGATCGAGTGGCGAAGCGGCGGAATGCTGATCGCGTAACCCTGGCGACAGGCCACGGTGCCGTGATGGGACGCGAGAGCGGCGTACGTGACGGCGACTGGCTGGTCGCGCTGGATGTGACCTCGGGAATGGTCCGGCTAAAGCCGGACGCCACATCGCCCACGGAAGCAATGGTTCGGTCGGCCTGCCGAGTCGAACCGGAATGGCTCGCCCCTACCCGAAGCGAAGTGATCCACCGCATCGACCGCGACACGGGTATCGTGCGTGCTCACGCCACCGACTGGTACGACGCGCTCGTGTTGCGCGAGCGGCATGTGCCAGCCGACCCGGGCGTTGCCGCGCCGATGCTAGCCCAGGCCTGGCTCGACCGCGCCCGCGACGAGAAGACCGAGCGGCTCGTGCGTCGCGCGGCGTTTGCGGGCCACGCGCTCGACCTGCCCGCCCTGGCGAACGCCGCCGCGGCAGCCGCGAAAGGATTCAATGACCTGGACCTTCCCGCGCATCTGCCGTGGACGACCCGGCAGGCGATCGATCGCGACGCGCAGGACTCACTCGCCGTTCCCAGCGGCCGCTCGATGCGGCTTGAGTACGCCGCCGACGGCACTGTATCCGTCGCGGTGAAGCTGCAAGAGCTCTTCGGCCTGGCCGAGACGCCGCGCCTGGGCCCGAAGAAGATCCCGGTTACGTTTCACCTGCTCGCGCCCAACGCGCGGCCGGTGCAGACCACGCAGGACCTCAAGAGCTTCTGGTCGACGACCTACCCGGAAATCCGCAAGGAACTGCGGGGCCGCTATCCGCGGCATCCGTGGCCGGACGACCCGTGGACGGCCACGCCGACGCACCGGACCACCAGGGCCGCCCGGCGCAACGGCTAGCCACCACTCTCGGACGGGTCACCGGAGCGCAGCGTGAAGGCCGACCCACACGCTCCTGCCGTAGCCGTCGATCCCGGAGCCGTGCGTACGGTAGGCCGTGTCGAAGAGATTCTGCGCGGAGCCCACGAACTCGAGTCGCTCACCAAGTCGATGGCCCCCGCTGATCGTGAAGACGGTCCATCCAGGCGTGCCGCCCGGAGCAATCCGGTGATCGGCGATGTCGCCGCTGGCCAGCCGGTCCTGCGTGGCGGCAAACCGAAGGGCGCCTTCCAGCCAGGATCGCTCTGTCAGAGCGGCTCGAAGAGCGAGCAGTCCGTTGAGAGGCGGGATGCGGCGCATGGGCTCGTTCCTGGACGTGGCCTGCCCATAGGTGTACATCAGGGATCCCGACGCCGTCAGAGACGGCGTCAGGCGGAACTCGCCGTCCGCTTCGACACCGCGGATGAACGCGGACCCGACGTTGGCTTTCTGATACACGGGTTGAGTGCCGACCATCGGCGACCCGTCGAAGGTACCCCGCACCCGGTCGATCAGTTGATCGAGTGCCGTGCGGTAGGCCGACACCGATGCGGACCCGGCGTCGGCTCGCCACTTGACTCCGCCTTCGACGGTGACCGAGGACTCGGGCTGGAGGTCCGGCGCCGGTACCTCGACGCCGAAGTCGAACTGGCCGAGGCTGGAGAGGTCGTCGATATTCGGCGCGCGGAACGCCTGCGCCACGGATCCGAACACGCGCACGCCCTCGGTCAGCGTGAGCAGCACGCCGGCGCTCCCGGTTGCGGTCGTCGGCGCGATCGCAGCCGACCCGAACTGGGAGTCCGGGGCCGACACGGTGAAGCGGCTGATCCTGACGCCCGCGTCGGCCCGCCATCGCGGACTCGTCACCGTCGCGTGCGTGAAGGCCGCCAGCGAGCCCGCCGTGGCGCCACTGGCGTACTGCCCCCGCCGATCCTCGGACTGGCCGGTGGCCTCATCGCGATCGCGCCGGGCGCTGGTAACCGCGTCGCCGTAGTAGTCGAGACCGGAGACCAGGGAGAGTGAGGGGCGAGGCCGCGACTGCAGTTCGATGGAGAAGCCTTTCGTGAGCACCCGGTCATGTTCGACGGTGAGGACCGATGAACTTCGCGGCTGGTATTCGCGCTGTTCAGTCGTCCGGTGCAACGAGGCCGTCGCCACCACGGTCGCCCACAACGGGTTCGGCGACGTGCGTTCGTATCGCAGGTACCCGAGCTGCCGCACTTGAGGGTTGAAGGAATAGCGCGCGAAGCCCCGTTGGGCCACCTGGTCGAATCGCGGGACGTCGCCCTGGTGGTTGTGCTGATAGACCATCGTCACGCGCTGCCGCGGCGTCGCCAGCCACTCCGTACGGAGATCGCCGGCCACTTCGTCGTAGCCACTCGGCGCCTGGATCCCCAGTCCGCCCCCCGCGCGAAGATCGCCGAAGCGGCGCAGCGACACGCCGCCAACGACCCCGACCTTCCCGCTGGTGACGGCGAGGTTGAATCGACCGCTCTTCTCCATGCCGCTGCTCATGACCTTCGTCGTCGCCCCCCCGCTGACGGCGAACGGCAGCCCAACCCCCACCGGCCGGCGCGTGATGATGTTGATGACGCCACCCATGGCATCGCTGCCGTACAGCACGGAGCCCGATCCACGCACGACCTCGATCCGATCGATGTTCGCCGGATCCACCGTCGCCAGGTACTGATTCGGGCCGTACCGGAAGGTGGCGTTGTTCAAGCGGATGCCGTCGACCATCACCAGCACCTGGTTACCGACCAGGCCACGCAAGTACGGCGATCCGCCCCCGTGATTGGTCTTTTGCATGAAGACACCCGGCGCGTCCCCGAGCGCCTCGGGTGTCGTGCGGGGGAGCCTCTGGTCGAGCGCTCCCGACTCGATGACCGTGATCGACCGCGGCACATCGAACGCGCGCGCCTCGGCGCGCTCCGCGCTGACCGTCACGGACTCGTGCACGCGGTAGGGGCGGCGCATCAGGGCGAGCTCGACCGTCGAGCCACCGTTCGGGACGGCAACCGCAAGCATCGCCGGCTCGAACCCATCGGCGGTCACGCGCACCGTGTAGTTCCCTGGCTCCAGGCTGCTGAACTCCCACTCCCCGTCAGGAGCGGTCGGGATCAAACGCCCGAGCGGGAGAAGCTCGACCCGCGCCCCAGGCAGGCCGGCACGCGTGTCGTCGTCCACCGCACGCCCCCGGATCGAGGCGATGCCCGACGGTTGTGCGTCAGCCGACGACGCCGGCGCGACACACGACAGTAACAAGGCGATGCCGCAAAATGCTCTCACTCTGATCCTCAACGGTCGAGTCGCGCCCTGGCACTACTGCTTCCGCGGCTCCCGGTCGTCGTCTTCGACGTCAACCGCAAAGGGCGAGAACACCGCCTTGCGGACAACGGGATACGGCTCATTCCACCCCTTCACGAGCCCCCACACGATGCGGTTCAACCGATCGGTCGGCGCCGCGTCAGGCACGTCGAAGCGCATCTTCATGGTCGACAGGGCGGCCTCGCGCAGCGGACCCCGCATCGCGGTGAGGGGCGGATTCTGTTCGAAGATGGACTGCTTGGGCTGCACGGTGGAGTACGGCCGCACATTCGGTGTGGGGGTGAAGCTGGCGCGCATATCGGTGGCGATCATGTCGAAGAGCGACATGGTGGGCAATCCGAGCATCAGCTCGATCGTCTTCACCATGCTCTGGTTCGCATAGAACGTGGAGTCGACGGCGCCACGGCGGATATACGGCGAGATCGCCAGCGCCACGGTCCGGTGGCCGTCCACGTGATCGACGCCGTTCTGCGCATCGTCCTCAACCACGAAAATGGCCATCTTGGGCCAGAACGAGGTACGCGACAGCGCCTCGACGATCTGGCCGAGCGCCAGGTCGTTGTCGGCGACCATCGCCTTCGGTGACGACGTTCCGGGACTCGCCCCACGAGTGTGATCGGCCGGCAGTTGCAGGACCACCAGGTTGGGCATGGTGCCGCGCTTCGTCCATTCGGCGACGTCCTTCAGGAAGATTTGCGCACGCACGACGTCGGGAATGGCCTGCGAGTAGGGCGGGTAGTTCTTCGCGAGAACCTGATTGAGTGGGGCGATCGGCGCCGTCACGTTCCATTCGCCACTGAAGTCGGCCCCCGCCTTCCAGCGCTCGAGCAGTGTTCCCCGCTGGTTGTCCCTGCCCTCCGGCAGGCGGCCGGCGTACTCGCCGTACACCTTTACGGTCTTGCCGCGCGCGCGCGCGAGGTCCCACAGGAAGCCGGTGTTGGCGTACGCAAGCGGATCAGTGCCGTCGAAGGGATAGCTCCGCCCAACGTAGCCGGGCCAGAGCGTATAGCTCGTCTCGTTTGCCTGGGTCACCCACTGATGACCATCACCGGAGTTCCCGCCGGTGGCGTAGAAGTTATCGAGTAGCACGAACTCGTCGGCCAGCTTGCGTTGGTTCGGCGTAACATCCGCGCCGAACATCACGAAGGCCGGCTCGCCGTTCCCCTTCGGCAAGTCGCCGAAGAGCTGATCGTAGGTCCGGTTTTCCTTGATGATGTAGACGACGTGCTCGATCAGTGACGGGTCGCCCGCACGTCGCGGCACGGCCAGCGGCGCGGGGACGGCCGTACCGCGTGGCGCCATCTCCTGACGGGCCGTGGCAATGTGATTGTTCTCGGCCACCGCCGTCGTATAGCTGTCGAGCTGCGCCGCGTCTGGAACCGCCACCACACTGACGGTGCCGCGGTTCGAGTGAACGTAGCGGCGCTTCGGATCGCCTTGCGAACCTGAACCGACGCCAAGCAGCGTCGCGATGCCGAGCTTGGAGCCATCGCGGCTGAGCGCCAGGTGGTTCGGATACCACGCCGTGGGAATGAGCCCGCGAATGGCCTGCGTCTTGGTGTCGACAATCGCCACGGCGTTAAGGCCGCCCAGAGCGACGAAGAGCGTCGCGCCATCGGGAGCCAGGGCCAGCGCCGTGGGCGCCACGCCCTTCTGCTTCAAACCAAAGGGCTCGAGGGGAATCGTCGACACCACCCGCTGGGCGCTGGTGTCGACGACCGACAGCGAGTCGGAGTTGGCGTTGGCCACGAAGAGTCGATGCCGCGGCTCGTCCCAGACCATCGCGGTGGGATGCAGTCCCACCGCGAGCGTGTCCGTCACCGCCAGGCGATCGAGATCGACACGGGTCAGGCTGCCTGTTGACGCGATGCCGCGCTCGTCGACAACGACGCGGTCGGCAGTGGGAGCCAGTCCGGTTGGCGCCGTGATGTCCCCGTCCTTCGGCCAACGGCCGCCCCAGTTGCTCACCCAGGCGGTGCGCCCGTCCCGGCTGACGACAGCGCCGAATGGCGCCACGCCGCCGGTCTTGACGATGCCCGACACCCGGCCGGTGTCGGCGTCGACGACGGCCAGCGCGTTATCGAACACGAGCGGCACCACCGCCCGCCCGCCGCTGTCGG
Source organism: Vicinamibacterales bacterium (assembly GCA_041659285.1). NCBI lineage: Bacteria > Pseudomonadati > Acidobacteriota > Vicinamibacteria > Vicinamibacterales > Vicinamibacterales bacterium. Next base: position 14,587 of record JBAZYO010000021.1, read on the forward strand.
TACGCGCCAGCGCCGGCGCGCCGCCAAGGTGGCGGCCAAGGTCGGCCGCCAGCGGCACGAACGCCGCGCCCTCGCCGCGCCACAGTTGCACCGCGCCGCCCTCGCGGTTGTTGACGGCCCTGGGAGGCACCGTGATTCCAACCAACGGACTCTGGCGGGCCGGGTCGAACACGAGACCCTGCAAGGCCGGCGCGCCCGCCAGTTTGGCCTGTTGGCGAACCCGATTCTGCATCCAGTCCAGACGAAACAGGTCGGCGCCGCCACTGTTCGCGCGCGTGAGCACCCAGACCTCGTCGTCGGTGGCGCCAAAGGTGAGGCCGAACACACGCCCGTCGAACACGCTCTGCACACCCGCTGGCGTGATGCCCTGGCGGGTGGTGATGACGCCCGGGTCAGTGACCGCCCGCACCGGCTGCGGGGTGCCCTGCGAGAACAGGACGGCGGCCGACACGGAGAGCCCCACGGCGCTGCCGAGGATGCTTCCGGTGATGACGCTGATAAACCGCGATCGCATGTTGCTCTCCATTAGAACGAGTAACGGGCGGCCAGCTGCATCGTCCGCGGCCCGCCGATGGTGGAAGTGATCCGCCCAGCGGTACCGGAACCGTTGGCCGCGAAGGTTGACGCGGGGTTGGCGAACACCGGGGTGTTGAGTGCGTTGAAGATCTCCCACCGCACTTCGATTCGCTGGCGGCGCCCCAGGGGAATCGCCCGCGCCACCGTCAGGTCGAGCTCCATTTGCGACGGGCCGCGAAGGATGTTGCGACCCGTGTCGCCCCATTGATCGAGCGAGTCCTGAAACGCCGCGACGTTGAAGTAGTTGTCAAGGCGGTCCTGCACGCGACCGGACCCGACGGCGTCGGCGACGGTCATGCCAGGGGCGAAGCTGACCCGCACGCGGCTCATCTGCGCGAAGAACGCGTTGCGCGTGGCGTTACCGAGCACGGTGAACGGCGTGCCCGACTGATACGTGAAAATGCCGGACAGGTTCCAACCACCGGTGATCGCCCGAATCATCGACCCGGTACCACCGACGCCGGGTACGTCCACGATGAAGCTGGTCGTCAGGCGATGCGTCCGGTCGAAGTCGGAGGGGCCCCAGTTGTTCTCGGGGCGCGTCGGGTCGTGCTCGACCAGCCCGCCGTCGGACGACAGGAGGTCCATGGTTCGGCTCAGCGTGTAGGCGACGTTCGTGACAAGCGCCCGGCCCACCCGCACACGAGCCTTGGCCTGCAGGCCGTGGTATTCGGAACGGCCGACGTTGGTGATTTGCTGGAAGCCGCCATTGCGGTTCAGCCCGAGGAACTCTCCGGATACGAAGAAGTCCGGGTTAATCACCCGGCCGAGCCGGTCGTAGATGTCCGTGAACCCGTTGACCGGGGTCACGCGCGGATCGACCGGCACCGCCAGGTTGACCTTACCGAGCAGACCGACGCCGCGCGATCCGACGTAGCGCACGTCGAACAGCAGCGACCGGCTGGCCTCGTACTGCACGTTCGCCGACCACTGGTGCGTGTAAGGGGTCCGGATCAGCGGATCCACGAACACGTTGTTCTTCGAGCTGAACGGCGACTGGGCGGGAAACGCCGAGCCGTCGGCCCGCACCCACTGCGGCGCGCCGTTGGCGTCGCGCACGATCGCCACGTTCAAGGGAATCTGGAACGGATTCACGTTGAGCCGGGGATACGGGTCGGCCATGTCGGGCGGCGCCGGGACATTCTGGTAGATGAAGAACGGGGCGGCCCGCTGGAGGTCGACCTTGTAGCTGGCCCCGGGCCGCTCGTAGTAGAGACCCCACCCACCGCGCACGACGATCTTGGGGGCGAACGAGGGCTGCCAGGCCAGGCCCACGCGGGGGGCCACGTTGTTGTAGTCGGTGGTGAGCGTCGAATCGTTCATGGCCTTGTGGATCTGGCTCAGGTCGATCGGCGTGCCTGGATCGACCACCAGGCCAATCGACAGCGGCGTGAAGTTGGGCTGGAAGAAGGGCGCGTTGGCCGGCACCTGGAATCCGGGCTGCACGCCCAGCTTGGCCGCGGCCTCGGGCAGGTAGTAGTTGCCGATCCGGCCGTTGCGATCGGCGAAGTTACCGAACAGGTCGTAGCGCAAGCCAACGTTCAGGGTCAGCCCTCCACCCACGCGCCAGTCGTCCTGCACGAACCCGCCGATGTCGTGCGCCATGAAATCGCGGCGCGTGTCTCCCTGGTCGAGGTCGGACGACCCGCTGGCCGCGCCGTGACCGGTAAAGAACAGTGCCCAGTTGTTGTAGTCGAGGTCGCCGTTGGTCCGCGACATGAACTCGCCCGCGATGTTGACGCGGCGGTACTCGACGCCGGCCTGCAGGGTGTGTGCTCCGCGGCTGACGGTCACGCGGTCGGCTGCGGTCAGGACACGCTGGATGTCGAAGAAGTCCCACGCGTTGCCGATGCCGCCCGAGTTGCGCTGCGTGTTGATGTCGATGGTCGGCATGAGCGCGGCCAGGCCGCCGATGGCACCCTCGAGCGGGTTGTAGATGCCGAGTGTCGAGTTGTAGATGTCGCGGTACTTCGAGATCCGGGTGTTCTGGAGGTCGTAATACCCGACCGTGGCCTCGTGGAGAACACCCCCTTGGAAAGCGTGGGTGTTGGTGACGCCGGACAGCCACGCCGGCGTGGTCCCCAGCGTCGGTGACGGCGACGCGTCCGCCCACCCGAAGGCCTCGTCAACCTCCTGGTTCGACCGCGCCAGCATCACGCGCGTCTGGTTCGCGGAGCCGAGGCGGTGTTGCACCGATCCGAAGAGTGACGACCCCTGCAGTTCGGTGGGAATCACCTGCTGCTGCAAGTATTCCCGGCCGTAACTGCCGTTGCCCTTGAGGATCGGCTGGTTTCCCGTCGGCGACGGGATCAGGAACTGGCCGTCACGCTTCACGTTGAGGATGTTGAGGGCAACCGGGTGGATGTCGGCCGCGGTCAGCGTGCGAAGAGTGAGGCGCGCCGGGTCGGCGAAGAATTGCGCGATGAGGCCGGCCTGCTGGTCGGCAGGGAAGGCCCGCAGTGCGTTCATGAAGTTCTGGGCGAAGCGGGGGTCGTCCTGCTGCCCGCTCTGGATCCAGGCGTTGGCGACGCCGGCAATCGTCTCGGCGTTACGAACGTCGGTGAGGCCCATCGGCAGGCCGGTCGCGGCGTTGGCATTCGACGCGTAGCCGGACTTGAAGCCCTGCCTCTGTGCCGCGCCGAAGAAATAGGTGCGGCGCCGCAGGACGGGGCCACCAAACGTGGCGCTCGTGTCATTGCGGCGGAACTCCGGCTTGGCCACGCCGGCGCGATTCAGGAAGAACTCGTTGGCATTCAGCTTCTCGTGCTGGAAGTAGTAGCCGGCCGTACCGGCGAAGCGGTCAGTGCCGGAGCGCGTGATGAGCCCGATGTTGCCGCCCGCACTCCGCCCGCGCGAGGCCGACGGTAACGCCGTCTGCACTTCGACCTCGTCGAGCGCCTCGAGGGGCAGGCCGACGCCGCCGCCAAGGCCGCCACTCGCGTTGAGCATGTTGGTGACGTCGACGCCGTTGATGTTCAGCGCGTTGCTGGTCGGACGGGCGCCGTTCACGCTCGGGTTCAATGACTGCGACGCGTCGTCCGTCTGCCCACCGGGGGTCGTTGCAATGTTGAGCCCCTTGCCGGTCCGGTCGGGCAACGGGGCGCTGACGCCGGCTTCCCCCACGATCACGTGGGTGTAGGAGCGCGACGCCGTCGGCAGCGCGGTCAGCGTTTCGTTGGAAAAGGTCGCCGCTTGGGTCGACGTGGTTGGCTCGAGGGTGACCTCGTTGGCGATGACCTGCACCGACTCGGTCAGGCGATCAACCTCGAGGGTCGCAGCCAGGACGGTCGGTCGGGTCCCGGTCACCACCACCGACAACTGGGTGCGGGCGAAGCCAGCCAAGACGAAGCGAACAAGGTATGGTCCCGGCTGCAGTGCCGCGAACCGATACCCGCCCTCGGCGTTGGTCGTGGTCGTGGCGATGGCGCGGTCGCCTTGCAGTTTGGGCGCGACTTCCACCGTGACACCCGGCAGCCTCGCGCCGCTGCTGTCGGCGACGGCGCCTTCGATGGAGCCAGGAGCCTGGCCGGCCGTCGCCAGCGACGCGGTGGCCAGGAGTATGAGTACGATCAGTGTTGCGCGTGTGGTGAATTGCACGTCCCTATCCCTCCAATGAGGATTCCCCGGAGAACTTCCGGCCGGACGAGAATAGGGGCCTGGGACGACGGGGCCGCGACCGCGGCCATACGCTCCGGTAAATTCGCGGCGACGCCGCTTGAGTTACTACGCGGCGGATCCGGTCACGACACTACGGGGAAGAGTAGAAACAAAGGGCCACACTCCTGTTCGTGACTATGATCAGGGCATGCGATTTGTTCGCCTGACGCTGCTTGCTCTTGTTGTGATCGGAATCGTCGGGTTCGGTGCCGGCTGGTACTTGGCGGGCAACGAGCCCGGCCCAACCATCACCGTCGGGTCACCGGATAAGTTCATCGGCCGCGCCGGCGCGCTCGCCGTGACCGTGGACTCGCCGACGGCGGTGTCGAGCGCGTCGGCCACGCTCGAACAGAACGGCCAGTCGGCCCCGGTCGCGTCATACTCCAACGCCGGCGCGCCGGAGACCCGCGTGTCGTTGTCTGGTCCGCTCGGAAAGTCGGCGCAGCCGGCGCTCGTCAACGGCCCGGCGACACTGACCGTGACAGCGTCACGATTAGTCCTCTTCGGGCTGCGGACCGCCGAGAGCTCGGTCACGCGGGTTCTGCAGGTCCGCCTGGATCCGCCGCGGATCGCCGTCACCTCGCTCCATCACTTCATCAACCTCGGCGGCGCGGAGTTTGTGGTCCTGCGGGCGACGCCCGAAGACGTCGACGCCGGCGTCAAGGTCGGTGATGTCGAGTACCGCGCTTACCCCGGTTCCGCTGTCGGCATTGCGGACCCGGCGGTCCGGGTGGCGTTCTTCGCGCTGCAGCACGACCAGGACGTGAATGCCCGCATGTCGGCGTTTGCGAGAGACGCAGCTGGCAACGAGGCCACGACCCCGCTCGAGCATCAGCCGACGAACAAGCAGTTCCTGCAGTCGCGCATCCCCATCGACCAGCGCTTCCTCGATCGTGTGGTGCCCGCCATCGCCTCGAACACACCGGACCTCAAGATTGACACCAACTCTCCTGAAGCCCTGCTGAGGGGATTCCTGACCATCAACGGCGACCTGCGCAAGAAGAACGGCGACACCATTGCCGCGCTCGCGGCCAAGAGCCAGCCGAAGATGCTGTGGACGGAAGCCTTCGCGCAAATGGGAAACTCGCAGGTCGAGTCGCGCTTCGCCGATCGGCGGACCTATTTCTTCGAGGACAAGGAAATCGACCGCCAGGTCCACCTCGGCTTCGACCTCGCCTCGGTTCAACAGGCGCCGGTTCATGCCTCGAACGCCGGCGTCATCGTGCACGCCGACTTCCTCGGCATCTACGGCAACTGCGTGATTATCGACCACGGCCTCGGCGTGCAGTCGCTTTACGCGCACCTGTCATCAATCGGCACAAAAGTCGGCGAGCCGGTGACGAAGGGACAGGAACTCGGCCGCACCGGTGCGACCGGCCTGGCCGGCGGTGATCACCTGCACTTCACGATGCTGCTGCAGGGCGTGCCGGTGAATCCCGTGGAGTGGTGGGATCCGCACTGGCTGGAAGACCGGGTGTTCCGAAAGGTCCGCGAGGCGGGCGGCCAGAAGTAGCCGCCCGCCTCCGGTGCTCTAGCACTGTGGCGGGCCGGTGCCGTGCCGGCGGTGACCAACGGCGTCTGGAAGTGACCAGCCGTTTCACGACCTAGAAGCGGGGCGGGAGAGGCGTCGTCGATTGTTAGCCAAACGGAGCCGGGTCAGTGTGACCGGCGATGCCGTCGATGAAGCGCGTCATGGGCCTTTTCGAGATCTTCCGATCTGACGAGCAGCTCGGCTCCACTGATTGCCGGGAACATTCCGCCGCCATTGTCAGCCCTAATCATGGACTCGATCCCGGCCTCGTCCAGAATGCCTTTGGCCATCTGAGCATCCGCGGTGGACCGGAATGTCGAGACGGCGATCAGATCTGAGGAACTCACGGTGGCACCTCCCGTTCTTGCTGGACAAACCTGCAGACACGCTGAACTGCGCCTTCAACTAACCCGAATTGCCCTTCGCCAGCGGCTCAATACTCTTCAAGTGTGTAGGCAGGTCATCGTCGTACCGACGTCCCGATGACCTTGCGATCCACAGCGAACTGGCAACACGACCCGCCCGACACCTGCGATCGAACACGCGCCGGGGTGTTGAAGTTACTTAACCGCCTGCTGTAGCGCCTGAGCCGCTTGCTCGACCTGTGCGGCCAGGGCGTTCACGGCCGCCGATACGGTACGAACGCCGCCCTGCGCTTCGGTGAACCGCCCCTCTTCGAGCCCCTCACGAATCTGGGGCATCGTCTTCACGCCGTAGCCGGTGTAGAAGCCCGGCGCGTAGATCTGGTGCTTGAACCACTCGCGGCGCGGCAGCCCCTCGGTGTTGCCCAGCTTCCGCTCCGACGTGATCAGCAACTGGTTGAGCGCCTGCAGTTCGGCGCGGCCCAGCAGCGTCGCGGTGTTGGCCCGGCCAACGGCGCCGTAGGCCTTCTCGAAGGCCCGGCCGGCGTCGCGCAGCTTTTCCACGGCGGCGCGCACCGGCTTCATGTCCACCTTCGAGTCTTTCTTCGTCTCGGCGAGCTTCTCGATCTCGACGACGTAGCGCAGGAGCGTATCGGCGGTGTCGGTGAACTGGAACGGCAGCACGGGCGCGTCGGCCAGCCGCATCACGAGCGTGCCGGTCAGCTGCGACAGCGTCCGCCCGTACGAGTAGTCGGTATCGGAGTAGGTCTGGTACCACTTGATGGTGTCGTAGGCCGAGTGATACACGCCGCCCGGGCTCTCACCGCCAAAGCCGACGTTGAGCGCCGACAAGGTCAGGTGCTGCAGGAACGGCGTGAAGTCGGAACCCGAACCGAGCGGCGCCAGCCGCAGTGAGGGGTCGGCCTCGGCGGCCTTGCGATCCGCCTCCGCCTCACCGAGAATCGCGCGGCGGCGCGCTTCCTCGAACACCGGCTTGCCGGTGCGCGGATCCATCACGTCTTTCGCGACCTCGCTCATGAACTGCTGCAGGCCGTGCGAGCCGCCGGCGTTGAGCCAGCCCTTGCCGGTGCCGTCGGTGTTGATGTAGACGGCGGCCTTCTGCTTCAGCTCGGCATCGTGCTTTTCCGCCCACTCGGTCGATCCCAGCAGGCCCCATTCCTCGCCGTCCCACAGCGCGATCTTGATCGTGCGCGACGGCCGCCAGCCGGTCTTCAGCATCTCCGCCAGGCCGCGCGCCGCCTCCATCAGCGACGAGGCGCCGCTGATCGGGTCGTCGGCGCCGCTCACCCACGCGTCGTGGTGGTTGCCGAAGATGATCCACTCGTCCGCGCGCGTGGTGCCGGGAATGGTGACCATCACGTTGTAGAGCGGGCGGTTCTTCCACTCGAACGCCAGCTTCATGTGCAGCTGCGCCGGGCCGGGTCCGAGGTGATAGGTCACCGGCAGCGCGCCGCGCCACTCGGCCGGCGCCACGGGTCCCTTCAACTGCTTGAGGATCGGGAGGGCGTCACCGTACGAAATCGGCAGCACCGGGATCTTGAGGATGGTCTGCGAGTCTTCACGGCGGTTTTTCTTGCCGCCGGCTTCGCTGCCCCAGCCGGGCGTGATGGGATCGCCGGGATGGACCGGCATGTCCATCACGCTGCCGCGCTGCGCCCCGAACTCCGGGCGATAAGGCCCGGCCGGATACACGTCGCCGGCAAAGTAGCCGTCATCTCGCGGGTCCGAGTAGATCAGGCAGCCGATGGCGCCGTTCTCGTAAGCCACCTTCGGCTTGATGCCGCGCCAGCCGGCGCCGTAACGCGCGAGCACGATCTTGCCCTTGACGCTGATCCCGAGCTGCTTGAGGCGCTCGAAGTCGGCGGGCATGCCGTAGTTTACGTACACGACTTCGCCGGTGACGTCGCCGTCGCCGGAATAGGCGTTGTAGAGCGGCGTCTGGTCGCCCGAGTCGGGATCCTCCGGTAACACCGGCTCCTTGATCTTCAGGGCGTACTTTTCCGGGGCGACGAGCTCCACGCTCGTCTCCAGCGGCCACGGCATCATCGCCTCGAATTCCTCGATGCGCGCATCGAGGCCGAACGACTTGAACTGGCCCAGCGCCCAGTCGGCGACCTTCTTCGATGATGGCTGGCCGGCCACGTGCGACTCACCGGCCATGGCCTCCATGTAGGTCTTGATCCGCGCCGCGTCCGGGAGTCTCCGGAATTGCTCTTCGCGCCCCCGCTGCGCGGCCACCGCGTCATCCGGAAAGCCGCGAAGCCCCGGCGACTGCGCGTGCGGTTGCGTCAGGCTGAGAGCGGCCAGGGTCAGGGTGATGGCGGCGGTCGCGACACGCCGCGTCGCCCACGGCAGAGGTTTGTGCATTCCGCAACTATAAACCGTCCACCGGGCCCCACACGCGGCACCCGCGTGTGGGTGGCTTTGGAGTATCCTCGGCGGCATGAAACGCGCTCTGTTTGCCTTGGTGTTGTCTCTGATTGTCGCTGCCCCGGCCCTCTCGCAAGGCGCCGCGAAGCCCGCGCCGCCGCCGACCATCATCCAGAAAGTGCGCGCCGCGATCGCCGAGCCTGATTTCAAGAAGGCCGAGAAGCTGGTGCTCGACGACATGGCGGCGCAGGGCACCACGCCGATCGCCGTCGAAGCCTTCTCGTGGCTCGGCCGCGGCGCGGTCGCCGCGAAGAATTACGACGCGGCCATGACGTACGCGGCCCGCACCTACGAAATTGTTGAAGAGCAACTGAAGACCCGCAAGCTGGACGATGAGCCGCGGCTGCCGATCGCCCTTGGCGCGGCGATCGAAGTGCAGGCACTCGCCACGGCCGGGCAAGGCAACCGAGCCGACGCGATCATCTACCTGCGGCGCGAGCTGGACACCTACAGGAACACCTCGATCGTCGAGCGCATCAACAAGAACATCAACCTCCTCGGCCTCGAGGGCACGCCGGCGTTTCCGATTGAGAGCAGCGCATGGATTGGGCCGGCACGCGTCAGCCTGGCCGGCCTGAAAGGCAAGCCGGTCATCCTGTACCTGTGGGCGCACTGGTGCCCCGACTGCAAGATCCAGGGCCCCATCCTCGAAGCCATGCTCAAGAAGCACGCGGCAACCGGACTGACGCTCGTGGCGCCGACCAAGCTCTACGGATACGTGGCCCAGCGAAAGGCGGCCGAGGCGCAGGAAGAGATGGCGTACACCGCGGAAATGCGCGACCAGACCTATCCCTGGATGAAGGATTACGCGGTACCGGTCAGCGCGGAGATCTTCGCGCACTACGGCGTCTCCACCACTCCGACCCTCGTGTTCATCGATCGCGACGGCAAGGTCGCGAAGTACAACCCGGGCCAGCTGACCGCCGAACAGCTTGAGCCGTTGATCCAGAAGATCACGGCGCCGCCCGCTACCGCACGGTAGCTCGACGCACGGCCAGCACCACGACGCCGGCGGCCAGCCACACCAGGCCCACCACCTTCGCCGGCGTACTGGCGCCGGCAATCACCCAGACCGTGACCACGGCGCCCGCCACCGGCACCACGCGGTGGGCCAGGCGGGCGGCGGCCCGCCCGCGGACGACGAAGTAGCCCACCACCGAGGCATGCAGCAGCGTAAACGCCGCGAGCGCGCCCACATCCACGATCGACACCAGCGCGTCGAGCCCGTCGTCCCGGCGCGCCGCCCACACCGACACGGCCAGTGTGAGCGCCGCGGCGGAGAGCAGCGACACCGTGGGCACGCCGTGGCGCGGGTCCACGCGCGCCAGCGCCGCGGGCAGCCGCCCGGCGCGGGCCATCCCGAAGAGCAGGCGCGCGGCAGCGGCTTGCGCGGTCATGGCGGCAAAAGCCGGACCCACCGCGTTGGTGATGGCCAGCACGGTCGCCAGCCACGGCCCGATCGCCACGCGGGCGAGGTCGTAGAATGCCGTGCCTTGCCGTTGGGGGTGCGCCGCCAGGTCCGCGGGAGGAATGGTGCTCAACACGCCCGCCAACCAGACCTGCAGCACGAACAGGCTGCCGGTCACCGCGAGGCAGACCATGATGGCGCGGCCCACCTCGCGCTCGTCGCCCGTGCTCTCTTCGGCGAATGACGCGATGGCGTCGAACCCGAGAAACGACAGGACGGCCACCGAGATCGCGCCGACAACCGCCGGGAGGTCGAAGGCGCCGAGGCCGGTCAGGGGCGTGGTCCACGCCCGCGAGGTCCCGTCCTGGGCGATCACCACGAGCGCCGCGGCCACGAAGACCAGGAGCACCACGACCTCGGCAATGAGCACCAGGAAGCCGACCCGCGCGGCCACGGCGACCCCGGCCAGATTCAGCGCCGTCGTCAGCATGAACGCCGCCACGGTGAACACCCAGGCCGGCACCGATGGCACCAGCGCGTGCAGCGCGATGCCCGAGAAGAGGTAGGCCACCGACGGGATGAGCAGGTAGTCGAGCATGGCCAGCCATCCGGCCAGGAAGCCCGCATGGCGCCCCAACCCTTCGCTGGCGTACGCGAACACCGAGCCCGCGTGCGGGACCACGCGCGACATCTCAGCGTACGACCACGCGGTGAACGCCATCGCCACGGTAGCCAGCAGGTAGACCATGACCACCGCGCCGTTCGTGCGCGCGTCAAGCACGCCGAACAGGCCCACGGGCGCGAGCGGGCCGATGAACAGCAGACCGTAAACGATGAGGTCGCGGAGCGACAGGCTGCGGCGGAGTGCGGATCCGCCCGTCAGTTTCGCCATGTTCTACCGGGGTGGACGGCGTTGCAGGTAGTGTTGGCGCCTGACGACAATCTGCTTGGCCAGCGCCTCCGGCAACGGCAGCTTGAGCGCGCGGTCGGCGGCCTCGAGGGCGAGATCGTAGGAGCCCACCGCCGCGTATGCTTCCGCCAGTCCGGCCAGCGCCTGCGGGTTGGCGGCATCCAGGCGGACCGCCTCCTGCAGGTGTTTCAACGCGTCACCGGTCTTGCCCTGCGCAAGCATGACCTGTCCGAGGTTGTTGTGCGCCAGCGCGTAGCCGGGCCGCCGTTCCAGGGCCGCTCGAAACGCACTCACCGCCTCCGCCAGCCGGCCGGCTTGCGCCAACGCCGTCCCGAGGTTGAAGTGCGCCGCCGCCGACTCGGGCTTGAGCGCCACCGACGCCTCGAAGTGCCGCACGGCGGGCGCGGCCTGTCCCATGCCCAGGTAGATCAACGCCACGTCGTCGTGCAGTTCGGCGTCCTTGGGATCGACCCGGAGCATCGTCTCGTAGCCGATGATGTCTTCGGCGGCCATCTTGTTCGCGATCTGCCCGGTCATCAGCTCGCGACCGCGGTCGTTCGTGGCCAGGAGCTGGAACCACAAGTCGCCCATCTCATCGCGCGAGCGCTGGCCCCAGTAGACGCGAACGGGCGGCAACTCCGGGTTGCGGACGTTCTCCGCGGAGTTGTCGTAGGTGAATTCCATGGACAGCCGCGTCCCCTTCGGCAGCCGAATGGGCGCGACTTCGCGGTACACGTGTTGCCAGCGGAAGTCCCAGTCCGTGATGTGCATGACGAGACGCGAGGTGCCATCGGGGAACTCGGCCAGGCCGCGGATTTCGCGGGCGCGATAGTGCGCGTGGGGCTGCACGGCCAGCAGGTCGGCATCGACCGGGAGGGTGTAGGCGTCGCGAATGACGTAGCGCGGCGCCCCTGGAGGAATCTCGATTCCCTGCGAGCCCAGGCGAAGGATCGTGGGCGTGCGCGTGGGCGGGCGGTCGCTGAAGTAGAGCCCGATCTCGGGCTGCACCTGTTCCACGGCGCCACTCGGCTGGAGGTGCAGCTGCACGACGAGGTCGCTCCCGGGCTCGAGTGTCCACGCCAGGTCGGCAGACACCAGGGGGGCGACTTGGCCGGGCGTCCAGCCCAGGAAGTGTCCGTCCGGATATTCCGCCGATCGCGGCATCAGGCCGTCGTACCCGGGAAGGGGATCGGCATCGTCCAGTTGCCGCGTCGCCGCCGTGCGATCGATCCGGATGTTGGCGTGATGCACGACGCGCGCGTTGCCGGGGTGGAACTCGATGCCGCGAACGTAGGTGCGCTTCGACACCGGCAGCCGCAGGACGAAGATCCGGAACGCGTCGGTCGGCTGCGCCTGGAGGGTGAACGGCCGCGATGGCCTGACGATCAGGTCGGGCTTGCCTAACAGCCAGCCATCGGGAAGGTCTGGAACCGGCGGCAGGGCCGCGGCATCCCCTTGCGGTGTGCCCGTCTTCGCCCACGTCTCCAGGACCGCAATCTGCGCGTCGCTGAGCGGATCCTGCCCGACGAAGTGGCCGACGCCCGGTTCAACCTTCCACGGCGGCATGAAGCGGCTTCGGGTGACCGCGGCGATCTGCGTCGCCCGCCGCCGGACCTCGTCGTAGGTCGCGAGGCTGAATGGCGCCGGACCGCCCTTCCGATGACACGACACGCACGACGTGAAGACGATCGGCGCGATGTTGCGCGTGAAGGTGACGTCCTGGGCGCTCGCGGCAGACGGTCGGAGGGCGATGGCTTCAGCCATCGCCACTGCGAACACGGCGACGGCTAAAGCCGTCGCTCTCCGAACGCGGGTGCGCTTCATTTCACCAGGTCCGCCAGGATGCAGCCCACTGCTTGCGTCTCACGCACGGCCACCGCCTTGCCCTGCACAATCGCCTCCAGCGCGCGCTCGAGCGTCCGTTCGGTGGGCTGCGGCCGGTCCCTGCCGAACTCGATGTACCGATCGTCGATACGGCCCTTGTAGAGGACGCGGCCACCTGCACCGACGACGGCCACTTCGGGCGTCACTTGCACGCCGGTGTGCTTCACGAGTTCCTGCGCCGTGTCGCGGACGACAGGAAGCGCGTAGCCAAACTTCTTCAGGTGCTCGCGGATCACCGGCGGCGTGTCGGTGCTCACGGGATACACCACCGTGAAGCCAATCCCTTGCTTCTGGAAGCGCGCGGCGAGGCGCTGGATCTCCGGGGCATAGCGATTGGAGATCGGGCAGTCGGTGGTGGTGAAGACCAGCACGATGGCGACGCGACGCGGCGCGAGCACCAGTGGATTGACGCTGCTGCCCGCGAGGTCGAGCACGCGGGTCGGGCCGGGCCCATCGATGTGGCGTCCGGCTTGAGCCGGACCGGAGGGCGTGGCCAGAAGCAGGGCCAGGATGAGGTGAAGCAACATCGTGTGGCTTCAGTATAGAAAAAAGAAGGGCGGGGGTGTTGGCCCCCGCCCTTCCTTCGGTCCGGCTAAAGCCGGACACGACATTGCTCACGGGCGGCACTAAAGGGCCGCCCGTCTGGAACCAGGACTTACCAGCTCACGTCAACGCCGACGCGGATGATGCGGCCCTGGAGGACCACCGACGGCTGCTTGTAAGTGGCGGCGCCGTACTGCACCGTCGCCACCGACGAGTAGTCATCCGAGTTGAGCGCGTTGAACAGGTCCATCTTCGGAACCATGGTCAACCCGCCGAGCTGGAGCTTCTTGCTCACCGAGAAGTCGAACTGGTTGATGCGCGGGGTGTACTCAGTCTCCGGCGCCACTAGCGGCACCTGGATGTTCGCCACGCCGCTGGCGGCGAGTTCGGGCAGCACCAACGCGCCCGGCGTGCAGGGACCCGTGCAGTTGGCCGCATAGCGGGTGGCCGAGGTCAGCTGCCAGTAGGTGGCCTGGCCGTTCGGACGGTCGAAGCCGGTGCCGGCCGTGAAGCCGCCGTAGGCCTGCGCCGCCGAGCCCGTGAGGTAACCGTTCAGGCTCTGCCACGAACCGCTCACCGAGATGCCGAAGAACGGCAGCGGGTAGACCACCGTGGCCTTGAACTGCTTCTGCCACGGAATGCCGCTCTCGGACTGGTCGCAATAGAGCGAGCGGTTTGGATCGCTGGCCGCCGACACGCACACGTCGTTGATCGAGCGCTCGAGGTTGAAGCCGCCGAAGGCACGGACGCCGCGCGGCAGACGCGCGTTGAAGTTGATGTCGACGCCGTTGTAGTTGCGCTTCATCTCATCGCTCGTGCTGTCGACGTTGGCGACCTGGCCGCGGAACGCCGGCTTGATGACCCAGGCGGGAATGACGCTGCCGTCGAGGGGACTCACCACGTTGAAGCGGTTGTAGCTGTCCGCGTTCAGCAGGCTGTTCGTGCGCATGGTGAGGTTCTTGAAGTTGATGCGGTAGAACTCAGCCGCCAGCGAGAAGCCGCTGAACAGCTCCCTGGTGACACCGACGTTCATCGCCAGCGAGTACGGACGCTTGATGTCGGGATCGAACTGGGCCAGCGAGCGGACGCCGAAGTTAGCGGGCAGGTTGGCGAAGTTGATCTCGCAGCCGGCGGTCAGGTAGGTGCAGCCGCGCTCGCCCTGGGCCATGTCGTCGCCGTTCGAGTCGGTCCACGGCAAGGCGAAGGTCGTCAGCGCCGTCGGGTTGTAGAGCTGCGCGAATCCGGTCGTCTGCGCGGTAACGAACTTGTTGAAGCCCGCGCGGATGGCCGTCTTGCCGTTGCCCGAGATGTCGTAGATCGCCGACACGCGCGGCGAGAAGTCCTTCCACGTCGGGAACGCGATGTCGCTGTAGGCCGGCACGTTCGCAAAGCGCCCCACCTGGGCCGCCTGGCCGACGATGGTCTGCTTGTTGATGTCGAAGCGCGCGCCGTAGTTCAGCGTCAGCCGGTCCATGCTCCAGGTGTCCTGCGCGTAGATCCCGAAGTTGGCGTCAAGCGACTCTTCGACGCGCAGCGGGGTGTTCAGGACGGAGACCTGGGTCGGAATGCCGTTGTTGTAGGTCTGGTAGAGGTCGCCGTTGGCATTGTTGTAGCGCGGGTACTTGCCGAACTGCTGCGACAGGCCCACCTTCACGGTGTGCGAACCGGACACGTACGACGCCGCCGCCTGCACGTTGTAGCGGTCGGGGTAGTTGCCGAGCTGTGCGCCCGACGCGCCCCAGAGCGCGCCAGTGCTGGTGTCGTTCCGGCGCACGTTGCGGTACCAGGCCGCCGTGCCACGCTCGGCGAGCACGCCGGGCTGGTAGAGGTTGTCATAGCGTTCGCGGTTGTACGAGGTGCCCACTTCGAGCAGCAGCTTCGACGAGACCGTCGAGGTCCACTTGAGCGATCCGGTCGAGAAGTTCGGCGTGTTCCAGATCACCGACGCCGTGCGCGGGTCGGTGTTGGCGCCCATGGCGTGGCCGCGGAGACGCAGCGCGCGATCCATGTAGACCGCCACCTTGTTACGATCGGATGCCTGCCAGGTGAGGCGCACCACCGGGTTGTTCATCTTCTCGTCGGAGATGCCCTGCTCGCACTGCGCGGCGCCCGTGCGGCACTGCTGGAAGCCCACCGGGAACGGCACGTTCTCGGGCGTGTAGAAGGTGTTGGCAATCGGGCGGTCGTACTTGGCGCGGCGGAAGGCGCCGAAGAACCACAGCTTGTTCTTCATGATCGGACCGCCCTGTTCAACGTTCCACTCGTAGAAGTTGTCGATCTTGTCCACGGCGCTGACCCCGATCGCGCGCAGGTCGTCGGTCAGGTTGTTGCCCTGCCATTTCTTGGGCGACTTGAAGCCCTTGAACCCGCCGCGGAACTGGTTGCCGCCGTCTTTCGGAATCAGGTTCATGTTGACGCCGCCGGTGAGGGTTTCGGCGTTGCCGCCGGCCGTCTGGTAGACGGCTTCCTGCGTCATCGATTCGTTGTGGTAGGCCTGCACGGCGCCGTCGCCCATCAGGCCGTTGGTCATCATGCCGTCCACCAGCACGACCGTCTGGGCGCCGCCCTGGCCGCGCACCGCGAAGTAGGTCTGCTGCATGGCGCGCGAGCCGCCGACGTCGGGCACGTTGAGCGTGACGCCGACCACGAGCTGGCCCAGGCCCTGGATGGTGCCGGACGTCGGCACCGCGCTCAGCATGTCGCGCGTGAGCACCTGCTGCTTGGCGTTGCTCTGCACGTCCACCACCGGCGAGGCGCCGGAGACCGTGACCGACTCCTGCAAGGTGCCCACCGTCAGATCAATGTTGATGGTGGCCGTGAAGTTGGCCTGCAGTTCGACGCCGTCGCGGATCACGGTGTTGAACCCGGGCAGCGTGTAGGTGAGCTTGTAGGTGCCAGGCCGCAGGTCAACGATGCGGTAGCCACCGTTCTCGTCGGTAATGGCCGAGCGCACGCCTTCGATCAGGGCGGGGCTGGCCGCTTCCACGGTCACACCGGGCATCACCGCGCCCGAGGTGTCTTTCACGGTTCCGGTAAAGACACTCTGCGCCCGCGCCAACGCCGGCACGAGCACGAGGCCTGCTAGTACAAGCAGAAATGTTCTTGCAACAGACTTCCACGCCATCATTCTTCCCCCAAATTCAGCGACCGAGCCACCCGACAACGCCCAGCATCGGTGGCGTGGGCGCTCGTCGCCAAGAGCAGCAAGAAAGTTAGCGCTGTGAACTGCTTCCGTCAATCTCGAACTGTCGAGATGTAATCCGGTATTTTGGAATGCAAGGTGAAGATGAAAGAGCCGCGATCCATCAGCGATGAATCGCGGCTCGGTGTTGTCTGCAAGACAACGCGTGATAACCCGTTTCGATCAGTGACGGCCGGTGTTCGCGGCCTTCACGCTGACCTTCAAGTAGGCCGTCGACCAGCAGCACTGGAAGCCGCCGCCACCGACGCCGGACGAGTCGTTGCCTTCCAGGCGGATAACGTACTCACCGGGCAGGGAGAACGTCGCGGTGGTCGCAATCTTGTCCTTCTCGATCGCCGGCGTGGCGTCGGCGAAGGTGATCGTGCCGGGGCCGCGATACTTGCTCAGCGACACGCTGAGGCGGGTGCGGCGGGGCTGGCCCTGTGCGCCGGCACCACCGGGAGGAGGCGCGGCGGCCGACCCGCCCGTGGGCGGCTCTTCGTGGCCATCGTCCGTGACCCAGAAGCTGATCGCCACAGGCTCGCCGACGGCGCCGTTGACGACGGGTGCGGCCGAGAGGGGCGGCGGCGGGCCGGTGAGGGCCGGACCGCTCTCGGCGAACTTGAACACCGGCGGCTTGTTGCCCATCGCCGCGTCGAGATACGGCTCGATCTGGTAACCCTTGCTGAGGGCGAATGGTACCGACACGGTCCTGCCGTTCGCGGTCAGGGTCCAGGTGACCTTCTTGTCGCCGAAGTCTTTCGGAACCTTGATGGCGATGGTGCCCCAGCCGCGGCCCACCACGAAGTGCGTTGGTTGGCCCTGGTCGGGACCGCCGGGTTCGATGCGGTTATCGGGACCGATCGGAATGTCGAGCGTCTGCTTCTTGTTCCGGTTGTAGTAGCCAGCCAGCAGCGTGTAGGAACCGTCGGCGTTCTGGTACCACCCTTCGAAAGCCGGATAGATGTTCAGTCCGGCGTCCTTGAGCGGCTCCAGTGCGAGCTGCCGGGCCGCAACCTGCGCGCCTGCGGCCAGGCACGCGGCGGCCACAACGGCCAGGGCCGTGCGGGTCATGAATCGAGATGTCATCTTGAAAACTCCTGCGCAAACAGTGAGGGGGTGCCGTTGCTGGCACCCCCTCGGTGGAAAACAGAAACGGCGTTACTGCTGCTGCTGGCGTTCGGTGGTCGTCGCCAGCTTGGCCTTGCGCGCGTCGACTTCCTTGGTGAAGTCGTCGTCGCCCATGTAGGTGATGTTGATCCACGCGTGCGCCATTTCATCGACCGTGCGGTCGCCCCAGCCGATCCACTGATTCGGGTCGGGGTTGCTCTTCTTGGCGGTGGTGTTGTCGTGCCACGCGGTGACCTTGAGGATCGTGCCCTTCGGCAGCAGCGGCGCGTAGTCGTCGTCGAACACGTAGTTGTTCATCCAGTTGAACTCGAAGTTCGGGACGTAGCCGAGCACCTGCTGGGTGCCGTTCGGCAGGATGGCTTCAACCATCATCGCCTTGCCGCGGAGGTGCATGTGCGGCTGGAAGTTCTCGACGCGGCCGGCCTTGCGCATGACGTGGAAGTTCTGGCCCACGCTGATCGAGTTCGGCGCGATGTCGAGGTTGCGGTTGCCGCCGGTGACGCCGCTGTAGAGCGACAGCATCGTGCGGTACTTGGGCTCCTGACCCTTCGGGTAGAAGTAGATGCCGAGTTCGACGTCATCGGTGATGTCTTCGCCACCGTCGCTGTAGTGGATGTCCCAGCGGATCTTGGCGCCGGGCATCAGCAGCTTGCCGGTGTTCGGACGCATCAGCTCGCCCTGCTTGTTGACGGCCCATTCCATGAAGAGGCCGGCGCCGCTGTCGGCATCAGCGCTCAACAGGCCGGAGCTCACGGCTTCCTTCTCGTCCTGCATCAGGTAGGCCAGCGCGTGATGGGTGATCTTGCGGCCCTTCAGCGAACCCGGGCGCATTTCGATGGCGCGAACCCAGCGGGGCTCGGTCACCGGCACGTCGACGACGGGCTTGTACCAGGCGTCCATGGCCACGGCCTTCTGCGTGTACTTGGGCGACTTGATGATCAGGTCGGGCGGGCCGCCGAACTTGCTGGCGTAGTTCCAGCCGTTGCCCTCTTCCCACTTGACCGGCTTGGGCATGTCCTTGAGGTCGCCCTTCGGCGCGCCGTTGGCGGCCCACTTCACGATGGTGTCGATTTCCTTGTCGCTCAGCGAGCGGTCATCCTTGTAGTGCTGGATGCCGACCGTCTTGTCGATGTGCCAGGGCGGCATGTTGCGCGACGCCACGCGATCGCGAATCGAACGCGCCCACGGACGCGCCTCCTCGTAAGTGATCAGCGAGAACGGTGCGATCGAGTCCGGCCGGTGGCACGACTCGCACTTGTTCTGAAAAATTGGCGCGACGTCCTTCGTGAACGTCGGCGTCGCGGTCGTCTGAGCTGAGAGCGACGCAGGAAGAGCCAGGAGGCCCATCACGCCCACCGCTCCACTCAAAACCCGGCCGAAAATACCGTTAGCCATCTTTCCCCTCCGAAAAATGTGACCGAATAGCAGCGGTTGGGGAGTGTACACGCGATGTAACCGCCTGTCACCCCGTATTAGCCTCATGGCTACCATCACTTACGCGAATGTTGCCATCCCCGTTTATCGGCTGGCCACACCCGGCATGTTAGGCCAGTTTGCGGAGGATCAGGCACTTCAGGTAATAGGTCTCCGGCACCCCCAAAAGCACCGGGTGATCCCGCCCCTGCATGCGTTTTTCCACCACAGTTACGGGGGTATGGGCGTCCACGGAGGCCTCGAACACCGCCTGGGCAAACATCCCCTCGTCCACGTTGTACGAGCAACTGCACGTGATCAGATAGCCGCCGGGGGCCAGCAGGCGCAGGGCGCGGAGGTTGATTTCCTTGTAGCCGGCCAGGGCGTTCTGGATGGACGCCTTGTTCTTGGCGAAGGCGGGCGGGTCCAACACGATGGTGTCGTAACGGGCGCCGTCCCGTTCCATGTGCCGGAGCTCGTCGAACACGTTGGCCTCGCGGGCGGTGAGATTGGTGACGCCGTTGGCCGCCGCGTTGGCCGTGATGCGGGCCACCGCGTCGGCTGACACGTCGAGGGCCTCCACGGTCTGGCAACGCGGCGCCAGCGCCAGCGCAAAGCCGCCGTTGTAGCTGAAACAATCCAGCAGGGCCCCGTGCGCGTAGCGCGCGGCCGCTTCCCGGTTCTCGCGTTGGTCGAGAAACAACCCGGTCTTCTGCCCGCGCCACGGATCGACGTCGTAGGTCACGCCGGCCTCGCGCACGCTGATGGTCTCGGGCACCGCGCCGTAAAGGACCTCGACCTTCTGCTCCAGGCCCTCGAGCAACCGCACTTTGGGATCGTTCCGCGCCAGCACGCCCCTGGCGCCGGTCAGCTCCACGAGCAGCGGCACCAGCGCCGGCGTCAGCCGATCCATGCCCTGCGACAGCGTCTGCATCACCAGGTAGTCGCCGTAGCGATCCACGATCAGCGACGGCAGCAGGTCGGCCTCGCCGTGCACGAGGCGATACGCGGTGGCGTCGATCGCGAGGACGTCGCGGAAGCGGATGGCGCGCTCGAGGCGCCCGCGCCAGAACGCCTCGTCGATCGCGCGATCGTCGCGCGCGATCATGCGCAGCGTGATTTGCGACTGGTCGCTGAACAGCGCGTGGCCCAGCTCGCGGTGGCGCGGCCCGCGCACCCGGACGACGATGCCCGGCTCGACGTCGGACACGTCCATGACGTCCGACCGGTAGATCCAGGGGTGGCCGCTGCGGATGCGGTCCTCGCCCTTGGCGTTGACGATGGCGGTGGGAAGCACCTGTCTATAGTGTCACGGTGCTCCGCCCTCGCGGCCGAAGGCCGCTACGGCGAGACCTCGCCGACGCTCGCGAGCGACCGGCGCGAGCGAAGGCGGGCAAGATAGAATCTGCCATGCACATCGCGCTCGCCGCCGACCACGCGGGGTTCTACCTCAAGGACTCGCTGAAGCGCACGCTCGACGAGCTGGGCGTCACCTACCAGGACTTCGGCACCACCTCCGCGGCGTCGGTGGACTACCCCGACTTCGCGCAGGCGGTGGCCGCCGGGGTGGCGAGCGGGCAATTCGATCGCGGCATCCTGGTCTGCGGCACCGGCATCGGGATGGCGATTGCCGCCAACAAGGTGCCGGGCGTCCGCGCCGCGCCGGTGGTTGACACCGACACCGCCAGGCTGGCCCGCGAGCACAACGACCTCAACGTGCTCACGCTCGGCGCCCGCGTCACGCCGGAAGTGCGCGCCCGGGAGATCGTCAAGGTCTTCCTGGAAACACCGTTCGAGGGCGGACGCCACGCCGGCCGCGTCGAGAAGATCCACCGCATCGAGAAATCACGGGTCTGACCCCGAGCCCGGGGAGACGACGGACCGGACCCCTTCGCGCCTGATAGAATCACAGCTCCACATGGACAACCTGTCATTGATGCAGCGGTCGCTCGCGCAATCGGATCCGGAGATTGCCGCGGCCATCGCCAACGAAACCGCGCGGCAGGCCGAAGGCCTGGAGCTGATCGCGTCGGAGAACTTCGTCAGCAGCGCCGTGCTCGAAGCCGCCGGCTCGGTGATGACCAACAAGTACGCCGAAGGCTACCCGGGCAAGCGCTACTACGGCGGCTGCGAGTTCGTGGACGTCGCCGAAACGCTGGCCATCGCCCGCGCCAAGGCGCTGTTCGGCGCCGACCACGTCAACGTGCAGCCCCACTCCGGGGCGCAGGCCAACATGGCCGTCTTCTTCACGCTGCTCAAGCCCGGCGACGTGGTGCTCGGCATGAACCTCGCGCACGGCGGGCACCTCACCCACGGGCACCCGCTGAACTTCTCCGGCAAGCTCTACACGATCGTGCCGTACGGCGTGCGCCAGGACGACGAGCGGGTCGATTACGACGAGTTCGAGCGGCTGGCCGAACAGCACCAGCCGAAGATGATCATCGCTGGCGCCAGCGCCTATCCGCGCGCCTTCGACTTCGCGCGCATGGGCGAGGTGGCGCGCCGCGTCGGCGCGCCGCTGATGGTCG
This sequence comes from Vicinamibacterales bacterium, assembly GCA_041659285.1. Taxonomy (NCBI): domain Bacteria; kingdom Pseudomonadati; phylum Acidobacteriota; class Vicinamibacteria; order Vicinamibacterales; species Vicinamibacterales bacterium. The sequence goes on from JBAZYO010000021.1 coordinate 36,162, forward strand.
ACATGGCCCACATCGCCGGCCTCGTCGCCGGCGGCCAGCACCCCAGCCCCGTGCCGCACGCCGACTTCGTCACCACCACCACGCACAAGACCCTCCGCGGGCCGCGCGGCGGCATGGTGATGTGCCGCGAGCAGTACGCCAAAGACCTCGATCGCGCGGTGTTCCCGGGCGTGCAGGGCGGGCCGCTGATGCACGTCATCGCCGCCAAGGCGGTGTGCTTCCGCGAGGCCGCGACCCCGGAGTTTGCGGCTTACCAGAAGCAGCTGGTCACCAACGCCAAGCGCCTCGCTGCCGCCATGACCGCTTCCGGATTTCGCATCGTCAGCGGCGGCACCGACAATCACATCGTCCTGGTGGACGTGTTCTCCAAGGGCATTACCGGCAAGGTCGCGGAGGCGGCGCTGGGACAGGCCGGGATCACGGTCAACAAGAACGCGATCCCGTTCGACCGGAATCCGCCGATGGTGGCGAGCGGCGTGCGCCTCGGCACGCCGGCGGTGACCACGCGCGGCATGGGCGAAGCGGAAATGGATCTGATCGCCGGCTTCATCACGCGGGCGCTGGCCACACCAGAGGATGCGCGCGCGCTGACGATGATCAAGGCGGAAGTCGAGCAGCTGTGCCGGAAGTTCCCGCTCTACCCGGAACGCCGGGGCTAGTCGCCGCCGTCGAGGCGGCGTTTGCCGACGACGGCGTGCTGGCGCGGGCGGTCGATCAGTTCGAGCCCCGCGCGGGCCAGCGCGCCATGGCGCTGGCCGTCGCCGAGACGCTGCGCGACGGCGGCGTGCTGCTCGCCGAAGCCGGCACCGGCACCGGCAAGACGCTGGCCTACCTCGTACCGGCCATCCTGAGCCGCCAGCGGGTGCTGATCTCGACCGGCACCAAGAACCTCCAGGAACAGATCTACTTCAAGGACCTGCCGGTATTGCGCGAGGCGCTGGGCGTGCCGTTCAAGGCCGCCTACATGAAGGGCCGCGCCAACTACCTGTGCCTCCACCGGCTCGACCAGCTGCGGGCGTCGCCGGCGGTTCCGCACGACTTCGTGTCGATGGTGGACGAGTGGCGGCGGGTCACCGAGACGGGCGATCGCGCCGAGCTGCGCGAGCTGCCGGAAGACTCGGCCACCTGGCACGACGTCTCGGCCACCGCCGACACCTGCCTCGGCAACGACTGCCCGCAATACCAGGAGTGCTACGTCACCCGCATGCGCCAGCGCGCGGCGGAGTCGGACATCGTGATCGTGAATCACCACCTGCTATGCGCCGACGCCTCGGTGCGGCAGAGCAGCTACGGCGAGGTGATCCCCGAGTGCCACTACGCGGTGCTGGACGAGGCGCACCAGCTCGAGGACGTCGCGACGCAGTACTTCGGCATTGCCGTCAGCAACTATCGGGTCGATGACCTGGTGCGCGACGGCGAGCGCGGGCTGAACCTCGGCGCGATCGAGGATGCCGATGGCGACATCCGGCGGGCGCTGCGGCGGGTGGACGATCACGCGCGCGAGTTCTTCGGCCGGCTGGCCATGGCCCGGCAATCGCGCGGCCCTTCGACTTCGCTCAGGGCAGGCGGCTTCGGCGAAGAACGGCTGCGCATCGGCCCCGACTGGTTCGGCGACATCATCGACGACGGCCTCGGGCTGGTCAGCGGCCTCAACGCCGTCGAACGCGACCTGGAGCGGGTCGCCGGGTCGGCCGCCGGCCCCGGCAGCGTCGCCAACGAGGAGGCGGCCACGCTGGCCCGCCGTGCCGCGGAACTCCGCGACAACCTGCAGTTCCTGCTCGAGGCGGCGAACCCGGCGTTTGTCTACTTCCTGGAGACGCGCCACCGCGGCGTCTTCCTGCGCGCCGCGCCGATCGACGTCTCGGCGATCATCCGCGAGCAGTTGCTCGACAAGATGCGCGCCACCGTGCTCACCTCGGCGACGCTCACCGTCGCGGGCTCGTTCGAGTACGTGAAGCGGCGCCTCGGCGCGCACGACGCCGCCGACCTGCGGGTGCCGTCGGAATTCGACTTCACGGAGCAGGCCATCCTCTACCTGCCGCGGCAGATGCCGCCGCCGAAGTCCCCGGAGTACGGCGACGCGGTGGCGCGCGAGGTGCTCGACCTGCTGCGGCGCACCGAAGGCCGCGCCTTCGTCCTGTTCACGAGCTACGCCATGCTGCGCTCCGTGCGCGACCGCATCGAGCTCGAGCTCCCCTACCCGCTGATCGTGCAGGGGTCGGCGCCGCGCAGCGTGCTGCTGACGCAGTTCCGGGCGACGCCGAACGCCGTGCTGTTTGCCACCTCGTCGTTCTGGCAGGGCGTGGACGTGGTCGGCGAGCAATTGAGCTGCGTGATCATCGACAAGCTGCCGTTCGCCTCGCCGGGCGATCCGATCACCGCCGCCCGCATCGAGGCGATCACCGCCGAGGGCGGCGACGCCTTCCAGGAATACCAGGTCCCCCTCGCCATCCTGGCGATGCTGCAGGGGTTGGGCCGCCTGATCCGCCACCGCAGCGACCGCGGCGTGCTGGCCGTGCTCGATCCGCGACTGCGGACGATGGGCTACGGCCGCCGCTTCCTGGACTCGTTCCCCCCGGCCCCGGTGACCCAGAGCCCGGAGGCGGTGACCCGTTTTTTCGCCGTCTGACGTACACTCTTGGTCTAAGGCAGGCACCGCACATGACACACTTTTCCACGAACCGCCGTCGCCAAGGCTTCGGCGCCCAGGCCCGCATCGTCACGATCTTGCTCGCGTCCGTCCTGGCGGCGTCCGCCGCCTTCGCGCAATCCACGATGATCAAGGGCAAAGTGGTTGACGCCAAGGGCGAGCCGATGGTCGGCGTGGCCATCACCATCGAGGGCGTGGGCCGCAGCCGCAAGCTGACCACCAAGACCGACAAGCGCGGCGAGTACATCCAGTTGCTGACCGAGTCGGGCCAGTACAAGGTGACCGCCACCGACGCCAAGATCGGCGCCGCCGAGACGATGCTGCGCGTCGTCCTCGGCAAGGTCAGCGAGGCCAACATCGTGCTGGCGCCGACCACCGCCGCGAACAACGAAGCCAAGGCGGCGGAACTGCGGAAGGTGTTCGACGAAGGCGTCGCCGCCAGCCGCACCGGCAATCACGACGCCGCGATCGAGAAGTTCCAGGCCGCGCTCGCCGTGTCGCCGGCCTGTTTCGACTGCCTCTACAACATCGGCGTCGCCTATCTCGCGAAGAAAGACGACAAGCAGGCCGAGGAGACGTGGAAGAAGGCGCTCGAGCTGAAGCCCGACTACACCGAGGCGCTCAACGCGCTCTCCACGCTCTACAACAACCAGAAGCGCTTCGACGAAGCCTCGGCAATGAGCGCGAAGGCGGCTTCGGCCGGCGGCGGCGGCAGCGGCAGCGCCGACGCCACCTTCAACCAGGGCATCATTCTCTGGAACCAGGGCAAGATCGCCGACGCCAAGGCCAAGTTCGAAGAGACCATCAAGGCGAACCCGGCTCACGCCGACGCCCACTACCAGCTCGGCATGGCGCTGCTGAACGAAGGCAAGCTGCCGGACGCCGTGGCCGCGTTCGAGACCTACGTCAAGCTCGAGCCGAACGGCCAGTACGCGACGCAGGCCAAGGGCATGATCGCGCAGCTCAAGAAATAACGAAGACCGCATTTCGAACGTGTACGAACACATTCCCGGGCGCCTGGCGGAGGTTCGCGATCGCATCGCGGCGGCCGCCGGGCGGGCCGGCCGGCACCCGGACGACGTCCGGCTGATCGCCGTTTCGAAAACCCATCCCATCGACGCCGTGAGGGCCGCCGCCGAGGCGGGCCAGCTCGACTTCGGCGAAAACAAGGTCCAGGAGGCGCTGCAGAAGATCGCGGCGTCGGCCGATACGAGACTACGGTGGCATCTCATCGGCCACCTGCAGTCGAACAAGGCGAAGAAGGCGGCAGCCGTCGTCGATGCCGTGCACGCCATCGACAGCATCGACCTGCTGCAGCGCGTGGACCAGGGCGCCGCGGCGGCGGGGCGCTCGCTGGACGTGCTGGTGCAAGTGGACCTTGCGCTCGAAGACGCCAAGTTCGGCGCGCCGGTGGACACGGTGCCGGGAATCTTTGCCGCGGCGGCCGAATGCCGGTCGGCGGCGCTGGTGGGGCTGATGCTCCTGCCCCCGCTGGCCGAGAACCCGGAAGACGCGCGCCCCTGGTTCGCCAGGCTGCGGGCGTTGCGCGACCAGCTGGCCGAGGGCGGCGTGCCGGCGGCCCGGCTCCGCGAGTTGTCGATGGGCATGAGCCACGACTTCGAAGTGGCGATCGAAGAAGGGGCCACCATGGTCCGCGTCGGCACGGCAATATTCGGCATGAGGGACTACGCATGAAGGTGACGCCTCTCGATCTCCGGCAGCAGCAATTCAAGACCGTGATGCGCGGGTATGACCGCGGCGAGGTACAGGCGTTCCTCCTTGAGGTGGCCGACGACTACGAGAACGCCCTGCGCGACAACGACAAGCTTCGCCAGGACGTGGCCAAGCTCGACGCCGTGCTCGGCGAGCATCGCGGGCAGGAGCGCAACCTCCGCAACACGCTGCTCACCGCGCAGAAACTGGCGGACGAGATCAAGGAGCACGCCCAGGCGGAAGCGGCGCTGTCGATCCGGGAGGCCGAAGGCCGCGCCGACCTGCTCCTGCAGAAGGCGCAATCGCGCCTCGAAGACGTGCAGCGCGAAATCGACAACCTGCGCATGAAGCGCCGCGAGGTCGAGAACGACATCGAGGCGCTGGTGCGGACGCTGAACAGCACCCTGGAATTCATCCGCGACCAGGATGCGCGGTCGCGCGAAGACCGCATCCTCCTCCACCGCCCGCGCACCGCGGAAGCGGCGCCGGCACAGTCGCCACGGCCGGCGGATGTCACGCCCAAAGCCGACAGCCAGGCCGGCTAGCGCCGGCCTGATCGAGGTGCGCGTCATCCCGCGCGCCGGCCGCAGCGGCGTGGCCGGCCTGAGGGATGGCGCCCTGCTCGTGCGGCTGGCCGCCGCGCCCGTGGACGGCGCCGCCAACGCCGAACTCGTGGCGGTACTCGCCGACGCCCTCGACCTTCCCAAACGCAGCATCCAGATCGTGAGCGGCGATCGCTCGCGCTCCAAGCGCGTGCGCATCGACGGCATGGAGGCCGATGCGGTCTTCGCAGCACTCGGCGTTGGCCGCCCCGTGTAATGGGCCGCAGGCAGACGTGATCGCCAGGGCCACAGATGACACAGATGACGCAGGCGGGCAAAGCGCCCAGCGGCGAAGCCGCTGACGACGAGGCGAGAGCCCTCGAGGAATGAAGCTCGGAGAAGTCGCTGAGTGCTTCATTCCCTCGAGTGCTCTCGCCTCGTCGCCGCGCGCGCTCCGCGCGCGCGTGGGCGCTTCCCGCTTGCCGCATCTGCGCAATCTGCGTAATCTGCGGCTCTGGACCTGATGACCGCCGACTTTCTGATACAAGACGCCGATCTCGTCGCCACGTGTGCCGGTCCCGGCCCGCGCGTAGGCGCGGCGCAGAACGACCTCTCCGGGATCGCGCGCGGCTCGGTGGCCGGCCTCGATGGGCGCATCGTCTTCGTGGGCCCCGCCGACGCCGGCAATCGCGCCGTCACGCTCGCACCAAACGCGCAGGTGATCGACGCGCGCGGCTGTACGGTGGTCCCCGGGTTCGTCGATCCGCACACGCACCTGGTGTTCGGCGGCGACCGCCGCGAGGAACTGCGGCGGCGGCTCGCCGGCGCCACCTATGCCGAGATCGCCGCGGACGGCGGCGGCATCGTCAAGACCGTGGCCGCGACGCGGGCGGCGAGCGAACTCGAGTTGATCGACAGCGCGCGCGCGCGCCTGGCGGAGATGCTGGCACTTGGGACCACGACCGCGGAGGCCAAGAGCGGCTACGGGCTCGATCGGGAGACCGAGCTGCGCCTGCTGCGGGCCATCCGCGCGCTGGCGGCCACGCAGCCAATCGAACTGACCGCCACCTTCATGGGCGCGCACGAGGTGCCGGTGGAATACCGCGGACGGCGCGCGGACTACGTCCGGCTGATCATCGACGACATGATCCCGGCCGTGGCCCGCGAGGGCCTGGCCGAATGGTGCGACGTGTTCTGCGAGACCGGCGTGTTCGCCCCGGAGGAGTCGCAGGCCATTCTCGAGGCCGGCCGGCGTCACGGACTCAAGCCCCGCGTGCACGCCGACGAACTCGGGCTGAGCGGCGGCGCCGCGGTCGCGGCCGCCGTCGGCGCGCGATCCGCCGATCACCTGATCTTTGTGGACGAGGCGAACGCGAAGAAGATGGCCGAGCGCGGCGTGATCGCCACGCTGTTGCCCGCGGCCGCTTTCTTCCTCAAGCTGGGCCGCTTCGCGCCGGCGCGCATGCTGATCGACCAGGGCGTCGCGGTGGCGTTGGCCACCGACCTCAACCCCGGCGGCGGCTTCACGCCGTCGATGCCGTTCGTGATGACGCTGGCGTGCTTCGGCATGAACATGACGCTCGAAGAAGCCCTGGTCGCGTCAACAATCAACGCCGCCGCCGCCATCGATCGCGCCGATGACATCGGCAGCCTCGAACCCGGCAAGCAACTCGACGCGGTGGTCGTCAACGGCGCCCTCGCCGACCTCATCCGGGTCGGCGGACCGGTGATTCGCCACGTCGTCAAACGCGGCCGAATCGTATGACGCCCGGGACCGGTTCCCGGCTCCCGGTTGCCGGTAGAATCGATTCGCTATGAAGTTCTCCGACATGACCGTGGCGCAGTTCCTCGGCGCGCTCGCCAGCCCGGATCCCACGCCCGGTGGAGGCACCGCGTCGGCCATCGCCGGCGCGATGGCCGCCTCCCTGCTGGTGATGGTGTCCGGCCTTGCCAAGTCGCACACCAACACCGACGTGGAGAAAGAGGCCCTCGCCGCGGCCAGGCAGGCCCTGCAACCGCTCAGCGCGACGCTCGTGGATCTCGCCGACGCCGACAGCGCCGCGTTCGACGACGTGTTGAGCGCCTATCGGCTGCCGAAGGCCACCGACGACGAGAAGGCCGCGCGATCGGCGGCGATCCAGTCGGCCCTCCAGGGGGCCACGGTCGTGCCGCTGCACACCCTGCGCGCCTGCACCGAAGCGCTGGCGCACGCCGGGGTGGTGGCCGCCTGCGGCAACCGCTCCGCCGTGAGCGACGTGGGGGTGGCGATTGGGTTGCTGGAAGCGGCGGCGGCCGGCGCCGAGGCCAACGTCCGCATCAACCTCGGCAGCGTGCGCGACCTGCACTTCACGTCGGCGACCGGCGATGAAACCGGCCGACTCGTGTCAGACGCCGCTCGCCTGGCCGCCGCGGCGCGGGCGCACCTCGGCTAGCAGGCCACAGATCACCGATGACAGCCGCAGTTCGCCAGTAGCAGCCACAGATTAGGCACAGGAGTGATTACGACGGGTCCCAGAATTACCCGGTCTAATCTGCGTCTAATCTGCGGCTGTTATCTGTGGCTGCTATCGGTGGCCTAGCGGCGCGGCTTGGTCAACATCCGCACCGAGGCGGTCGGATGGAACGTGATCGGCTGGGTAACGATGCCGGGAATGAACGCGACGTCCGTCGTGTAGGTGATGTTGACGATGCGGTCGGAGGCGCGTTCCGTGATGGTGACGTTGTCGGCCTCCACCGGCAGCCCGTAGTCGTAGGCCAGCGAGACAATCTGCTGGATCAGCTCGGACTCCGAGGCGTTGGGCGCAAACAGCAGGGCCTGCTCGACGTCGTCTTCGAACTGGTAGTTGGACATCGTGGCCCGCCCGCCCTGGAAGGCGGCCGTCAGGATGGCAAAGGCCAGCACGAGCTTGATGATCGTTTTCATGTGTCCACGGGCCTACGGGGGATCGGCACGCCCGCCTTTGTGGACATCATAGTGCAGCGCGCGCCCTCGAGCGCGCAACTGTGCCCGCCCGCTAGTGAATCTGGTGCAGCAGGCGGTCCCAGCGAACGCCGAGGAACGACGTCGCCGGCGCCCCGTCGTCCGGCGTATCGAACGACCAGTAGATGAACAGGGCGCGGCCCTTCACGTACGACTGCGGCAGGAAGCCCCAGTAGCGGCTGTCCTGCGAATCGTCACGGTTGTCGCCCATCATGAAGTAATGCCCGGCCGGCACGCTGACCGGGCCGTACTTGCGGCGCAGGTCGAAGCCGTCGGCCTGGCCTTCCGCCACCGGCGGGAACAGGTAGTGGGCGTAGGGCTCGATCAGCGGCATGCCGTTGATGATGATGGTCTGGTTGCGCAGTTCGATGGTGTCGCCGGGCAGCCCGATGACGCGCTTGATGAAGTCGCGATCGGGTTCCTCGGGATACTTGAACACCACGACGTCGCCGCGCTCGATCGGGCGCATCGGCAGGAGGGCGCGTTCGAGGGCGCCGGCCGCGGGCGCGAAGATGAACTTGTTGACGAGCAGGTGATCGCCCACCAGCAGGTTGGGCTTCATCGACCCGGTCGGAATCTTGAAGGCCTGGAAGACGAACGTGCGCACGAACAGCGCGAGGATGACGGCAACCACGATTGACTCGAAGTACTCGCGCAGGGTGGACTTCTGGAAGGTCGCCTCGGTCACGGCTACTCGTCTCCAATCTTGAGGACCGCCAGGAACGCTTCCTGCGGGATCTCCACGGTCCCGACGCGCTTCATGCGCTTCTTGCCTTCCTTCTGCTTCTCGAGCAGCTTGCGCTTGCGTGAGATGTCGCCGCCGTAACACTTGGCCAGCACGTTCTTGCGCAGCGCCTTGACCGACTCGCGGGCGATGATGCGGGCGCCGATGGCGGCCTGGATGGCGACCTCGAACATCTGCCGCGGGATCAGCTCGCGCATCTTCGACGCCAGCAACCGGCCGCGATCGTAGGCGCGATCGCGGTGGACGATGATCGACAGCGCGTCCACCGGCTCGGCGTTGACCAGGATGTCGAGCTTGACCAGTGGCGATTCCCAGTAGCCGGTGACGTGGTAGTCGAGCGAGGCGTAGCCGCGCGAGATGGTCTTGAGGCGGTCGTAGAAGTCGAGCACCACCTCGTTGAACGGCAGCTCGTAGGTGATCAGCACGCGATCGGCGGCCTTGAACTCGAGTTGCTTCTGCACGCCGCGCTTGTCCTGGCACAGCTGCAGGATGGCGCCGACGAACTCGGCCGGGGTCAGGATCATCGCCGTGATCACCGGCTCCTCGATCTTGCTGATGTGCCCGGCCTCGGGCAGCTTGGCCGGGCTGTCGATCTCGACCACCGCGCCGTCGGTCCTGGTCACGCGATACAGCACGCCCGGCGCCGTGGTCACCAGGTCCATGTTGAACTCGCGCTCGAGCCGCTCCTGCACGATCTCCATGTGCAGCAGGCCGAGGAAGCCGCAGCGGAAGCCGAAGCCGAGCGCCACCGAGGTTTCCGGCTCGAAGAAGAACGCCGCGTCGTTCAGCCGCAGTTTCTCCAGCGACTCGCGCAGTTCGGCGTACTGGTGGCTTTCCACCGGATAGAGGCCGGCGAACACCATCGGCTTCAGTTCCTTGAAGCCCGGGAAGGGCTCCAGCGTCGGCCGGTAGGTCTCGGTGACGGTGTCGCCAATCTGCGCGTCGGACACCACCTTGATGCCGCAGGCAATGAAGCCCACTTCGCCAGGCCCGAGCTGCTCAATCGGCACGGCCTTCGGCGAGAACACGCCCAGCGTCTCGACCTCGTGGTCCTGCTTGGTGTTCATCAGCGTGACTTTCATGCCGGCGCGAATGGTGCCCTCGAGCACGCGCACGACGATCACCACGCCGCGATACGAGTCGTACCACGAGTCGAAGATCAGCGCCTTGAGCGGCGCCTCCGGGTCGCCCTCCGGCGGCGGCAGCCGCGTGACGATCGCCTCGAGGATGTCGATGACGCCGATGCCTTCCTTGGCGCTGGCGAGAATGGCGGTGTCGCCGTCGAGGCCGATAATGTCCTCGATCTGCCGCCGCGCCTCGTCGGGCTGCGCGCTGGGCAGGTCGATCTTATTGATGACGGGAATGATCTCGAGGTTGTTCTCCACCGCGAGATAGGCGTTCGCCAGCGTCTGCGCCTCGACGCCCTGCGAGGCATCCACCAGCAGCAGCGCACCCTCGCACGCCGCCAGCGACCGGGTGACCTCGTAGCTGAAGTCGACGTGCCCGGGCGTGTCGATCAGGTTGAGCACGTAGGTCTTGCCGTCCTTGGCGGTGTAATTCAGCCGGACCGGGTGGGCCTTGATGGTGATGCCGCGCTCGCGCTCGAGGTCCATGCTGTCGAGCACCTGCGCCGACATCTCGCGCATCTGCAGCGCGCCGGTGACTTCGAGGAATCGATCGGCCAGCGTCGACTTGCCGTGGTCGATGTGCGCGATGATCGAAAAATTACGGATGTGGGGCTGATTCACTGAAGATTCTGGTCCTGCTGTCGGGCCTGTCCGCCGACTTGTCCGCCATGGCGCTGGGCGCGAAGGCGGAAGCGCCTGGCGCGAAGGCAGATCCTGACTATTATGACTCATGCCTGACCTGGGTTCCGGGCTCAGCCGCCTCTGCCCCGTCTGCGGCCGTCGTGTGCCCAGGGCGGTGAACAGCTGCCGATGCGGCGCGGGAATGCCCGACCTCGGCCCGGTTGAGCCGGAGTTGGAGGGCTCGAAGGGCGGCCTGTCTCTGGCCATCCTCGCGACGGCGGCCGGCCTGGTCGCCGTGCTGGCCGGCGCGGCCTACTGGTCGTTCTCGCGGCCACCGGCAGCCGACATACCCACCCAAGTCACCCGGCCGGGAACCGTCGACGGCGGCTTCATGACGCCGCCGGCCGTGGCGACGGGCCCCGAATCGTCCGCCGAGCGCCGCGCGTGGGACGCCGTCCTGGCCAAGAACGGCACGCCGGCGCCAGACGACGCCCCGGCCGCGGCGGAACCTGCCGCCGCGCTCGCCGCCCCAACGTCACTGGAAGACGTCGTCAGCCGGGTCATGCCCGCCGTGGTGCTCGTCGAAACGTCGGCGGGCAGCGGCAGCGGGTTCTTCGTCCGGCCCGACACCATCATCACCAACGTCCACGTCGTCAAGGATGACGCGTTCGTGAAGTTGCGCCGCATCGACGGCACCACGGTCTCGGCACGCGTTGACCAGCGGTCGCCGGCCTTCGACATCGCCGTGCTGAAGGTGATGGCGCCGGTCGCGGGACAGGTGGTCATCCCGATGGGCTCGGCCAATTCGCTGCGGCCGGGCCAGGAAGTGATCACGATCGGCTCCGCGCTCGGCACGCTCCAGAACAGCGTCACGCGCGGCATCGTCAGCGGCGTGCGGCAATCGGGCAACGCCACCCTGGTGCAGACCGACGCGGCGGCCAACCCCGGGAACAGTGGCGGCCCCTTGCTCGACCGCAACGGCGTTGCCATCGGCATCACCACCATGGGCTACCGCGATCAGCAGGGCCTCAACTTCGCGGTGGCCATCGACCACGCCCGCGCAATTATCGAAGGCCGTTCAGCCGGTCCGGCGTCGGCGCCGCTGGCCATGAACGAGCTGAAGTCGCTGACCCCGGCGGTGCAGTCGGAGTCGGAGCGCGCCCTCGACGTTGGCCAGCGCACGTTCCTGGCGACCGCGGCGCGGTTGTCGAAGACGGCGGACCTGCTCGATACCGAGTGGCAGCGCTTCCGGCAGTCCTGCTACACCACCGCGCTCCCGGGCTCGTTCAGCCACGAGTGGTTCGTGATGCTGTCGCCGCGCGCGATCACCACGGCGCAAGTGCCGGCCGGATCGTGCGGCACGTTCCTCACCGCGTTTCAACAGGAAGCCACCCGCGTGGCCACGGAGATGCGGAGCGCCCTGAACGACGCGCGCCGCGCCGGCGTGCTGCCCGGCGTGGTGCGCGACGCGCTGCGCGCTAACCGCCTCGAATTCGACGGCTGGGATCGCTGACCGCGGGCGCGGTCAGGGCGTCGCGCGGGTCAGGCTCAGCGACTGGATCTGAGGCGGATTGGTCGGCGCCAACAGCAACGACCCCTTCACCCGGCCATCCGCGCAGCGCCACGTGAAGTCGCCGGACAGCACGCCGGTGGCCACGATCGGCGCGGTGGTCTCGCAGGCGCCGACCTGCGCCTTGAGGCCGGCGAGATCGCGCGCCCAGCCTTCGGCGGATCGATCCATCAGGAAATTCATCGCCAGCGCGTCGCCCGCCGCGGTGACGCTGCCCGCCGTATAGATCCGGCCCACGGCGCCATAAGCGGTCGAGAGCGACCCGTCGCCGGTGGTGGGCCGGGCCTTCAATAACCCCGCGCGGTGAAGCGCAACCGCCGCATCCCACACGGGCGCGCGTGGCCCGGCGTAGGTGCGATTGGCAAACGCAAAAATGCCGACGCCATGGTCGGGCAGCAGCAGCACGTGCGATCCATAGCCGGGATAGCCGCCACCATGAGAGAGCGTCAGTCCAAGGTCGCAGTCAGGGGCCACGAACATGCCCATCCCGTAGGTCGCGGCCTGCCGGCACGCCTCCGCACCGCTCTTGCCGGCGCGCTGGCGCACGGTTGGGAAGTTCGCGCCCTGCGCGAGCTCGCGCACCGAGGCCCGCTTCACCGGACCGGCATCGGCACCGTCGCGCGCGGGCCACGCCGACAGCAACCAGGCGACGTACTTCGCGTAGTCGTTGGCGCTGGTCTGCAACCCACCCATGGCGCCGAACGCGCCGTGGGCCATCGTCGGCTCCAGGCGCCACGCCGCGTCTTCCCATCGGTAGCCCAGCGCCCGCCGCGCGGCCGGCGCCTGGGTGACCTCGAAGCCGGAAGACGTCATGCCGAGCGGGGCCAGCAGGAGCCGCTCGATGTAGTCCTTGAATGGTTGCTGCGCCACGTTCGTGATGACCCGGCCGAGCATCGCGTAGCCGAGGTTCGAGTACTCCATCGCCGTGCCCGGGGGGCGCGTGAACGGCACTCCCTGGCGCAGGAGCCGCGTGAATTCGCCGTCTGGCAGCGGTGTCTGCCGATCGCCCCACGGGTCGTCGGTGACCAGGCCGGCCGTATGGGTCAGCAGGTCGCGGACACGAATCCGCGGCGAGTCTTCGGTCGGGTACCGCCACTCGCGAATTTCCGGGATGTAGGTCTCCGCCGGCGCATCGAGCGACAGGCGCCCGGCGTCACGGAGGCTCAGGATCGACAGCGCCGTGAACGCCTTGGTCATCGAGGCAATGCGGAACAGCGTCTCGGCCGACACCGGGCGCTTCGACTCGAGGTCCTGGATGCCCAGCCCCTTCACGTGCACGAGCCGGCCGTCCATTACCACGCCGTAGACCATGCCCGGAATGTGCGCGTCGAGCCGGTAGTCGTCGAAACTACGGTCAATTGCGGCGAAGACGTCGGCCGCCTGCGCTCTCGCGGCGCCGGAGGGCTGTGCGAGGGGCACGGCCACGACGATGGCCAGCAGAACCGCAATCGTGTCTCGTCGCATGGCGCGAATCCTAGCACGCCCCCCGCGCGCTCTCGGGGGCAGCCGCCGCCGCGTCATCGCGTGTACACTTCGCGGCACAGACCAATGCCCCCCCACGATGAGCCTGTGATCTCGCCCCTGGCCGCCGCCTCTGCGGACGGTCCCTTGGCCTGGTGGCACGAGGCCGACACCCGCGCCCGCCGCGCGTTCGTTGCCGCGTCGCTCGGCTGGATGCTCGACTCGTTCGACGTGATGCTCTACTCGCTGGTGCTCGCGTCGCTCCTGCAGGACCCCGCGCTGCAGCTCACCACGGCGGTGGCCGGCCAATTGGGAGCCCTCACGCTGTTGGCAGCAGCGGTTGGGGGCGTGGCGTTTGGCGTGATTGCCGATCGCATTGGCCGCAAGCGCGCGCTGATGGCGGCGGTACTCATCTATTCGATTTTCACCGCGGCGTGCGGCTTTGCGCAGACCGTGCCGCAACTGGCGGTGTTTCGAATCCTGCTCGGCTTCGGCATGGGCGGCGAGTGGGCCACCGGCGTGGCCCTGGTCTCCGAGACCTTTCCGGCGCGACACCGCGGCAAGGCCCTCGCCTTCGTGCAGAGTTCATGGGCCATTGGCTACGCCCTGGCGGCGGCGGTCAACCTCGTCGTGATGCCGTTCTGGGGCTGGCGCGGCGTGTTCTTCGTCGGCGTGCTGCCCGCGGTGTTCACGCTCTGGATCCGCCGCAAGGTGGAAGAGCCCGCGATGTGGCACCAGACCGCGCCCGAAGCCCGCGGCCGCGTCAGCGTGCTGTTCGCGCCCGGCATGGCGCGGGTCACGGTGTTCATCATCCTGATGAACGCCTGCACCCTGTTTGGCTGGTGGGGGCTGAACCTCTGGGTGCCGGCCTACCTGAATCTGCCGGTCGATCGCGGCGGCATCGGCTTGTCGTCGTCCGCCATGTCGTGGTTCGTAATCGCGATGCAGGTGGGCATGTGGTTCGGCTACATCAGCTTCGGCTACGTGGCGGACGCGATTGGCCGCAAGCGCGCCTACGTGATCTATGTCCTGATGGCCAGCTTGCTGCTGCCGCTGTACGGTGTGATTCGCATGCCGGCGCTGTTGCTGGTGCTCGGCCCCTTCGTCGCCTTCTTCGGCACCGGCTACTACAGTGGCTTCGGCGCCGTCATCGCCGAACTCTACCCGACAGCCGTGCGCGCGACGGCGGCGGGCGTCTGCTACAACGTCGGCCGCATCGCCAGTGCCGCTGCTCCGTTCGTCGTCGGGTCGATGGCGGGCACGCGGGGATTCGGCGTGGCGTTTGCCATTACCGGCGCGGCGTTCCTGCTCGCAGCGGTGATGTGGACAGGCATTCCGGCAACCCACAACCGCGAACTGCGCGCGAACTGACCAGGGCCGGGCGGGGCGTGAAGGTGGTGATGTCGGGAGCCGCGCCGTCGACGAGCTTCGTCATCGAGGCAATCCGGTCGAGGAAGAGGAAGTAGTGCTAGCATTCGCAATCGATGCAATTCCGCGGCGACATCCCCACTCCTGCCCTCCTGCTCGATCTCGATGCGTTTGAATCGAACATCGCGACCATGGCCGCGCACCTCCGGAAGCGAGGCAAGGCTTTTCGCCCGCACGGCAAGACCCACAAGTGCCCGCAGGTGGCCCGCGCACTGATCAATGCCGGCGCCGTGGGCTGCTGCGCGGCGCGGCTCAGCGAGGCGGAGGTGTTCGCCGACCACGGCATCCCCGGCCTGCTGATCACGACGGCGGTGATTGGCCGCGCCAAGATCGCCCGCGCCGTCGCGCTGGCGGCGCGGGCGCCCGACACCATTTTCTGTGTTGACGATGCGGACAATGTCCACGAGCTGAACGCGGCGGCGAAAGCGGCCGGCGTGAAGGTCGAGGTCGCGATCGATCTGTACTTCGGCCGCACCGGCGTCCTGCCCGGGGAGCCCGCGCTGGCGCTTGCCAGGGTGATCGCCTCGCTACCCGGCCTGAACCTCGCCGGCTTGCAGTCCTACGACGGCGACGCCGCGCACACCACGCCGTTCGAGGCGCGGCGGGCGCGCACGGACGGCTCGATGGCCAGGGCCGCCGAGACGCGGATGCTGATCGAACGTGACGGCATCCCGTGTCCAATGGTCACGGGTGGATCCACGGGCACCTACCGGTTCGACTCCGAAAACCCGGGCGTGACCGAGCTGCAGCCGGGCAGCTTCGTGTTCATGGACATCGACTACGGGCGCATCGGCGGACCCGACGGTGCCGAGTACCGCGACTTCAAGAACGCGCTGACCGTGGTCACCACCGTGGTCTCGACGCCGCCCGGTTTTGCCATCGTTGACGGCGGCTACAAGGCGTTCTCCACCGATCGACCGTTCACGCCGGCAGCGGTGGACCTGCCGGGAATCACCTATGGGTGGGCGGGCGACGAACACGGTCGGTTGAACCTGGCCGGCGCGTCCCGCGCGCTCAAGCTCGGCGACCGCATTGAGTTCATTCCCCCGCACTGCGATCCGACGGTGAACCTGTACGACCACCTCTACGCCCTGCGCGGCGACCGCCTCGAGGGCGTGTGGTCGATCGCGGCGCGCGGCAAGAGCCAGTAGGCCACAGACCAAAAGACAGCCACAGATTAGGCACAGATTAGACACCGATGGCAGCCCTCCAACGCGAACTCGAAGCCGTCATCGATGGCGAGGTGCGGTTCGATCGGGTCTCGCGCGCGCTCTACTCGACCGACGCCAGCGTCTACCAGATCGAGCCGCTTGGCGTCGTCATCCCCCGCTCCGCTGAAGCCGTGGTGCAGGCGGTGAACATCGCGGCCCGGCACGGCGTGTCGATCACCCCTCGCGGCGGCGGCACCTCGCAGGCCGGCCAGGCGATCGGCGCCG
This sequence comes from Vicinamibacterales bacterium, assembly GCA_041659285.1. Classification (NCBI taxonomy): domain Bacteria; kingdom Pseudomonadati; phylum Acidobacteriota; class Vicinamibacteria; order Vicinamibacterales; species Vicinamibacterales bacterium. Next base: position 52,435 of record JBAZYO010000021.1, read on the forward strand.
GCCTGGTGCTCGACACCTCCAAGCACCTCAACCGCATCCTCGAGATCAACGCCGACGAGCGGTGGGCGCGCGTCGAACCCGGCGTGGTGCTCGACGACCTGAACGCCGAACTGCGGCGGTTCAACCTGCGCTTCGCCCCCGATGTGTCGTCGGCCAGCCGCGCCACCATCGGCGGCATGATGGCCAACAACTCGAGCGGCGCCCGGTCGGTCGTCTACGGCAAGACCATCGATCACGTCCGCGAGCAGCGGGTCGTGCTGTCGGATGGACGGCTCGTCCACCTGCGGCCCCTGACCGCCGCGCAACTGGATGAGGCGCGGCAAGGCGACAGCATCGAGGCCCGCGCCTATCGGACCGTGCCGGAGCTCGGCCGCCGCCACGCTGCCGAGATCGAGCGGCGGTTCCCCAAGGTCCTGCGCCGCGTCGGCGGCTACAACCTCGACGCCTTCGTCGGTCCGGATCGTCCCGTCGATCTCACCCGCATCCTCGTCGGCTCGGAGGGCACACTGGGCTTCATCGTCGAGGCCAAGATCGGGCTGGTAGCCCTGCCCGCGAGCAAGGCCGTGCTCACCGTCGAGTTCGACGAGTTGCTCGAGGCCCTGGGCGCCACGCCGCTGATCCTCGCGCACCAGCCGTCCGCGGTCGAGGTGATGGACGACTTCATCCTGAGCCACGCCCAGGGTCACGCGGTGCTCGAGGCGCAGCGGCGCTCGATGATCGACCGCGACGGGTCGGCGCTCCTGTGCGTCGAGTTTTACGGCGATCCAGAAGGTCCGGCTAAAGCCGGACACCACATGGACCAGCTGACGGAACGGATGAATGCAGTCGAACGCGACCTCAGGGGCGCGGGCATTTCCTGCCGCTGCCGGCAGATCGTCGACCCCGCCGCGCAGCAGCGGATCTGGAGCTTCCGCGAAGCCGCGCTCGGGCTGTCCACGGCGATGAAGTCGGACGGCAAGGCGATTTCCTTTGTCGAAGACACCGCCGTCGCACCGGAGAAGCTTCGCGACTACATCGATCGCTTCGTCGGCATCGTCCGGCGGCACGACACCGTGGCCGGCGTCTACGCCCACGCCTCGGTCGGCTGCCTGCACGTCCGGCCGGTCGTCAACCTCAAGACCGCGCGGGGAGTCGCCACTTTCGAGGCAATTGCCAGCGAGGTTGCCGACCTGGTCCTCGAGTTTGGCGGCGCGCTGTCGGGCGAGCACGGTGACGGCCTCGTGCGCGGCGCCTTCAACGAGCGGATGTTCGGCGCGGAGCTCTACCAGGCCTTCCGCGACGTCAAGCGCACGTTCGATCCCAACAGCCTCTTCAATCCCGGCCGCATCGTTGACACGCCGCCGATTACCTCGCACCTGCGGTTCGGCGCCGGATACGAGACGCCCAGCCCGGCCACGTTCTTCGATTACTCGGAGCACGGCGGGTTCGGCCGCGCGGTGGAAATGTGCAGCGGCGTCGGCCTGTGCCGCAAGACCCGCGACGGGACGATGTGCCCGTCGTACATGGTGACGCGCGACGAAGCGCATTCAACCCGCGGGCGCGCCAACGTGTTGCGGCTGGCGATGACCGGCCGCCTAGGCGAGGCGGCGCTCACGGACCAGGGCGTGCACGAGGTGCTCGACCTGTGCCTGGAATGCCGCGCCTGTAAGTCCGAGTGTCCGGTGGGCGTCGATGTCGCCAGGTTCAAGAGCGAGTTCCTGGCTGATTACTGGGAGCGTCACGGCCTGTCCGCAGGCGCGCTGGTGTTCGGCAACGCGCGGTCGGCCGCGGAGTGGGGCAGCCGGCTGGCGCCGCTGTCGAACGCGATCAGCGGCAGCGCGCCGGCGAGGTGGATGGCGGAGGCGGCGTTGGGCCTCGATCGCCGCCGCCAACTGCCGCGGTGGACGCGCCGCACGTTGCGAAAGCGGCTGGCTCGCCATCACTCGCCGGTCAGCGAACCGAAGGCGGCCCTGTTCGCCGATACCTTCACCGAGTTCGAGGATCCGGACATCGGCGTCGCGGCGGTCGAGGTACTCGACGCCTCCGGCCTCGGCGCCACGCTGGCGCCCAACGTCTGCTGCGGGCGGCCGCTGATTTCGCAGGGGCTGCTGCGCGAAGCACGGCGGCAAGCCGCGGCCAACGTTCACGCGCTCTACGACCTCGCCGCGCGCGGCACCGCAATCGTGTTCGTCGAGCCCAGCTGCCTGTCGGCGGTGCGAGAAGACGCGCCCGGCCTGCTGCGCGGCGAGTTGCAGCGCCGCGCGCAGGTGATTGCGCGGGCGTCGGTGCTGTTCGAGGAATATCTCGAACGGGAGCTGGCGGCCGGTCGCGCGCGGTTGCCGCTCAAGAGCGGACCGGCCCGGATCCAATTGCATCCGCACTGTCATCAGCGGTCGATGGGCCTGGCGGCGCCGGCCAAGGCGCTGCTCGCCCGCATCCCCGGCGCGCAGGTCACCGACCTCGAGGCCGGGTGCTGCGGCATGGCGGGGTCATTCGGCTATTCCAGGGATCATTACGACGTGTCGCAGGCGATCGGCGAGCGCAAGCTGCTGCCCGCCGCCCGCGCTCTCGACGATCAATCCACCCTGGTCGCCGGCGGCACCTCGTGCCGGCACCAGGTCGCCCACTTCACGGGGGTGCGCGCCGTGCACCCGGCCGTCCTGCTCAGCTCGCTGCTGGCGCGGTCCGGCTAAAGCCGGACGCTACATTGGTTTGGAGGAGACCCGATGAACCTTGCGTGGATTTCGCTGGTGGCGCTGGTGATTGCCGTCACGCTCAGTATCGTGACCAGCGTCAACGTCGGCGTGGTCTCGCTCGCCTTCGCGTGGATCGTCGGCGTGTATCTCGGCGGCATGCCGCTCAATTCGGTGATCGGCGCCTTCCCCATCCAGCTGTTCCTCACGCTGGTCGGCGTGACGCTGCTGTTCGGCATCGCCAATATCAACGGTACGCTCGGGCGAATCGCGACCCGCGCGGTGCAGTTGTGCCGCGGCAACGCCGGGGTGATTCCAGTGATGTTCTTCCTGATCGCCCTGGGCCTCTCCAGCATCGGACCGGGCAACATCGGGACGACGGCGATCCTGGCGCCGATGGCGATGGCGGTGGGCGGGCGCGCGATGGTGCCGCCCTTCCTGATGGCGTTGATGGTCGGCAACGGCGCGCAGGCCGGCGCCCTCTCGCCCTTTGCCCCGACCGGCGTGATCGTCAACGGCATCATGGACCGCATCGGCCTGCCGGGGCATGAGCTCCAGACCTACGCCAACAACCTGCTGGCCCACGTGGTGGTCACCTTTGCCGCGTATTTCCTGTTCGGGGGGTGGAAGCTCTTCACCAAGCGGCCGGTCGAACGCCTGGTCTCACAGAGCGACCAGGCCGGTGCGCGCGGAGACACCGAACTGGTCGAGGCCGAACCGTTCGAGGCCATCCACTGGATCACGCTGGCCATCCTGACCACGCTCGTCATCGTCGTCGTGGTGTTCAAGATGCAGGTCGGCATGGCGGCGCTGACCGGCGCGGCCATCCTCTCCCTGCTCCGGCCCGGTCACGAGAAGGAGGCCCTGAAGAAAATGCCGTGGGGCGTCGTGATCATGGTGTGCGGCGTCACCGTCCTGATCGGCGTGCTGGAAAAGACCCAGGGCATGTCGCTGTTTGCCGACCTGCTCGCGAAGATCTCGACACCGGGCACCGTCACGCTGACGATTGCGTTCGTGACGGGCGTGGTCTCGGCCTATAGCAGCACCTCGGGGGTCGTGCTGCCGGCGTTCCTCCCCACGGTGCCCGCGCTGGCCACGCAGCTCGGCGCGGATCCGCTCGCCATCGCCTCGGCCATGAACGTGGGCGGCCACCTGGTGGACCTGTCGCCGCTGTCAACGATCGGCGCGCTGTGCATCGCCGCCCTGCCGCCTGAAGGCGATTCGAAAAAGCTGTTCAACCAGCTCCTGGCGTGGGGGTTGTCGATGATGGTGGTGGGCGCGCTGATCTGCTGGGTGCTGTTCTAGGGGTCTGACCCCTCGGCACGCCTTGCTCGGGGTCAGACCCCGAAACGTGGCTTGCGGCCTTCGAGGAACGCCGCGACGCCCTCCTGGAAGTCGGCGCTGCCATAGCACGCCCGCAGGATGTCGTCGGCCGCCGCCGCCGCCGGCCGGCGATGCTCGCGCAACCGCAACAGCATGGCCTTGGTCGCCATGATCGTGCTCGGCGCTCGCGTCGAGAGCTCGGCGGCGATCTTGATGGTTTCCCCTTCCAGTTGCTCCACCGGCAAGACCATGGTGGCCAGGCCGCGCTGGTAGGCCTCGGTCGCGTCAACCAGGCGGCCGGTCAGCAACAGCTCTTTCGTCAACGCCACGCCCAGCAGGTCCACCATCCGCGCCGTATTCGCGATCGACAGGCAGTTGCCCAGCGTGCGGGCCACCGGCACGCCGAAACTGGCCCGCTCGGAGCAGATGCGAAGGTCGCAGGCCATCGCGATCGCGCAGCCGCCGCCGACGGCGGCGCCGTCCACTTCGGCGATGGTCGGGATGCGGACGCGCTCGATGCGATCGATCACCGCGTCGAGCCGGCGTTCGTAGGCGACGCCGGCGTCACCGTTGGCGAACTCGCGGAACTGCGAGATGTCGGTCCCGGCGGCGAAGGCGCCCCCGGCTCCGCGTATGATGAGGACGCGCACGTCGGCGGCCGCCTCGGCGGTGTCGCACGCGGTGACGAGCGCGTCGTACATGTCCCACGTCAGCGCGTTGCGCGCCTTAGGACGATTGAATGTCACCACTCCGACGGATCCGTTGATGTCCCAGGCTAGGTTGCTCGAAGGCATAGTGGTTCTCGATACGACGCAGGTCATGGCCGGCCCGTATTGCGCGATGTTACTGGCGGACATGGGCGCGCGCGTGATCAAAGTGGAGCCGCCCGCCGGCGACTCGACGCGGGCCATGGCCGGCGCCAGGGGTAACGACAGCGCCGCGTTCAACGCCGTGAACCGCGGCAAGCTGGGCATTGTGCTCGATCTCACGAAAGAGAAGGGCCGCGAAGTGTTCACGCGCATGGCCCGCGGCGCCGACATCCTCGTGGAGAACTACCGGCCCGGGGTGATGGGGCGGCTCGGCCTGGACTATGCGGCCCTGTCGGCGGAGAACCCGCGGCTGATCTACGCCTCGATCTCCGGGCACGGCCAGACCGGGCCGTGGGCGTCAAAGGGCGGCTTCGACCTGATCGCGCAAGGCCTGTCTGGCATCATGTCCGTCACCGGCGCGCCCGACGGTCCGCCGGTCAAGGCCGGCGTGCCGATCACCGACCTCGGCGCGGGGCTGTTTGCGCTGATCGGCATCCTCGGCGCGCTGCACCACCGGGCGCAATCCGGGCGCGGCCAGCACATCGATACCTCCCTCGTGGATGCCGGGCTCGCCTTGTCCGTGTGGGAGGTCACCGACTACTTCACCAGCGGACAGGTGCCCGGGCCCCTCGGGTCGGCGCACCGGATGACCGCGCCCTACCAGGCGTTCCGCTGTGCCGACGGGCACATCACCGTGGGCGCCGCCAATAACCGCAATTTCGCCAAGCTGGCCGAGCTGCTCGGGCATGCCGAGTGGATCACCGACTCGCGGTTCTCCACCGACCACGTGCGCGTGCAGCACCGGACCGAGCTGGCGGCCCTGATTGACGCAATCACCGCGACCGCGCCCCGCGCGGAGTGGCTCGAGCGGCTGGACGCCGCCGGCATCCCGTGCGGTGCGATCCTCGACTACGAGGACGCGCTGACGACGCCGCAGGCGCTGGCGCGGGAGATGACCGTGGACGTCGATCATCCGACGCTCGGGCGCTTGCGCACGCTGGGCACGCCCATCAAGATGTCGGCCACGCCGCTCAATCCGCGCGGGCGCGGGCCGATGCTGGGCGAGCATACCGACGCGGTGTTGGCCGAGATGGGATACAGCGGGGACGAGATCGAGCAGTTCCGCTACGCCGGCGTCGTCATGTAGGCGCCATGACGTAGCCAACTGGATCGGCGCCACCAATTGTGAGATGGTGAAGCAACCCGTTCAGGCAGCAGTCATCTATGAACAAATCCCGTTTGATCCTCGCCGTTCTCGCGCCAGTTGTAGTCACCGCCGCGCTCGCCGCGCAGGGCATGCGGGGCGGCACCCGCGTGACGCCGGGGCAGGAATGCCCGCCGGGCACCACCGAAGTCAGGCCGGGCAGCTGCCAGGCCCCGTCGGAGCCGCCGCCGAGCATCCTCGACTACCGGCCGCGGTCCACGCTGGTCACCGCCGAGCACAAGGTGCCCAAGGCGAAGTTCCCGGCCGTTGACGTGCACGGTCATCCGGGCGCGCTCACCACTCCCGATCAGATCAACCGTATCGTCTCGGTGATGGATTCGCTGAACCTGCGCGTGATGCTGGTGGCCGAGAACGTCTCCGGCGAACGCCTGGCGCGCACGCTCGAGGCCATCAACGCCAGCCCGCACAAGGAGCGCTTCCGCGTGCTGGCTGGTGTGGACTTCCGGAATGTCGGACCGGGGTGGGGCGAGCGCGCCGCCAGGCAGCTGGAAGCGGACCTCAAGGCCGGCGCCATCGGCGTGGGCGAAGTCGGCAAGCAGTTCGGCCTCCGCACCACCAAGCCGGATGGCTCGCGCCTCAAGGTTGACGACCCGGAACTGGACCCGCTGTGGGAAGCCTTCGCGCGGCTCGACGTGCCGGCGTTCATCCACACCGCCGAACCGCAGGAGTTCTTCCAGCCGCAGGACTTCAAGAACGAACGCTGGCTGGAACTGTCGCTGTTCGCGGATCGGCGCAACAACCAGCCGGGCCAGGTGACGTTCGAGCAGTTGATCACCGAACGCAACAACGTCTACCGCAAGCATCCAAAGACACGCTTTGTCGCGGCGCACTTCGGCTGGCACGCCAACGACCTGGCCCGCGCCGCGAAGATGCTGGACGATTTTCCGAACGTGACGATCGAAGCCGGCGCGATTCTCTACGACCTCGGCCGCCAGCCCAGGGCCGCGCGCGAGTTCTTCACGAAATACCAGGACCGCATCATGTTCGGCAAGGACTCGTTCCAGCCGGACGAGTACCCGTACTACTGGCGCGTCTTCGAGACGGCCGACGAGTACTTCGACTACTACCGCGACTACCACGCCTTCTGGAAGCTGTACGGCATGGCGCTGCCGGATGACGTGCTGAAGAAGGTGTACTACAAGAACGCGCTGAAGGTCTTCAAGGGCCTGCCGGCCACGGGCTGGCCGCAGTAGGGCGCCGCTGTAACCTCCGGCGGATTCCCACGGTCAAACCAGGCATGAACCGCCATCGCCTGATCCTTTCCGCTGCCGCCGCCGTCCTGGTGACGGCGGCAGGGTGCGGCAACGGCACCCCGACCTCGCCCACGGCGACCGCCACCATCACCACCACGGCCGCAGTTGTCACGGTGGCCCCGCCGACCTCATGTTCGGCCTGGGCGGGCACCCAGCGGGCCAGCGGCGTGACGCCGGCGACGGGCTCCGTGGCCTCACAACGCGAGGCGCTTTACGCCGCCGGCGGCGGCGTCCGCGCCGTGAGCAACCGCTACTTCGCGGCCTGGTTCCCGTCCGGCTGGTCGTCATCGTCTCCACGCCGGGTGCTGGTGGGCCTGCACGGCACCGGCGGGGCGCCCGAAACCGAGTGGTCGGTTGACTGGAAAGACATCGCCAGTTCGCGGGGCTGGGCCTACGTCGGCCTGAAGTACGTGGACGATGCGACCGGCAGTCACGATGGCGACACGGTGATCTACGCGAACCTGAAGTCCACCATCGATGCGCTCACCGCGTCTTGCGACTTCGGCTCGCCGTCGATGTTCCTGGTCGGCTTCTCGCGTGGTTCGGCCCAGTCATTCCCGGTCGCCTACCTTGACCTCAAGGACCGGAGGCTCTTCAAGGCCATCGGCAACAACTCCGGCGCGTGGCCGGCCGGCCAACCGATGGTCGCGACGATGGCGGGGTTCGTCGCCCGCGGGGAAACGACCGCCTACAGCGGCGCGAAATTCTGGATGTACTGCGGCGCCCTCGACATGGAGCACGGGTCTCCGATGTGCGACGAGATGAGGAACGCGCGGACCTTCGTCCTGTCTTACGGCGGCACCGTGGAGCGGCTCTACGAAGACCCCACCGGCGCTCATGGCGGGCTCGCCAAGAACGCCGATGCGTGGGGTGCGATGTTCACGTATTTCGAAGGTCTCCGCTAGCTCACCGCCGGCCGGACGTGGGCGGCGAGACCGGCACGAGGCTGAAGGTCATGCTCGTGTACATCATCTCTTCCGAGGTCTGATCGCCCCAGTAGACGTCCTTGCTGGGATCGGGGTTCGCCTTGTTCGCGGGCGAGTTGTCGTACCACGCCTTGGCCTGGATCTTGGTGCCGGCCGGCAGCTTGAGCGGCTCGCGGAACACGTACTCATGCTGCCAGTTGAAGTCGTACTTCGGCACCGACAGGATGACCTCGCGGCGGCCATCGGGATACACGGCCTCGTAGAGCCACTTCTTGCCGCGCACGTGCGTGTGCGGAATCAGGCTGTACAGCACGATCTCGCGATTGATCGTCATTTCCGCCTCGACCAGGTGGTCAGCAGCGCGTGGCGGAATGTGCAGGCTGCCGTTGATTATCTGCGCGGTCAGGAGCGCGGTGCGCGGTGGCGCCGGCGCGAACTTGAGGGCAATCGTCGTCCGATCGGTGGTCGCCTCGCCTGTCGGCGTGTAGTGCATCTGCAGCACGATCGAGTGGCCGGCCGGCAGGCGCATGGCCATGCCATCCGGGAAGCGGCGAACCGAATTGCCGGGCACGTAACCGCCGATCGAGCCTCCGGTGCCGCGCAGGCGCGGACGATCGTTCGGCCCGGGCGCGACGCGCTGTTCGGGCGGCAGCGGCGCGCCACCGGTCTGGCCGGCCGGAATCTCGGTGCAGCAGGCAAAGCTGAAGAGCGGCGGCGGCCGCACCGCGTTGGCCGCGGGCGGGGCCGGCGGCGTTGGCGGCGCGGCGCCCGGTGCGGGCTGCGGGGCCCGCGTCGACATGATGATGTGATGCACGGCCTTGCGATTGCCGGGCTTGATCTCCCACGCCTGGATCCAGCGGTCTTCGGGGAAGTTGGCCGGGATCTCGAGGTATTGGTACGGCACGGTGCCGGTCGCCGGCAACGGGTAGTCTTCCTGCATCGACAGCACGACGTCGGGCTGACCGATCGTCCATCCGTCGGTGTACACCGGCGCGGCCGGCAGATCGGCGGGGTTGCCTTCCGGCGCCCCGGCACTCGCCCACCTCGCGATGATCGCCTTCTGCGCATCGGTGAGGCGGCGCTCGTTGGCAAACTTGCCGTACGCGGGGTCCGCGTGCCACGGCGGCATGGTGCCGTCGGCAACCTTGGCGGCGATCGATCGCGCCCACGGCCTGGCGTCCTTGTAGGTCAGCAGCGACATGGGTGCGATGTCGCCGGGGCGGTGACAGCTCGTGCAGTTGGCAAAGAAGATCGGGGCCACGTCCTTGCTGAACGTGGGCGCCGGCTGCGCGCCGGCCGGGCCGGCGGACCACATCGCCAGCAGGACCACCACACTCGCCGCAACATGCTTCGTTGTCATTCGTCGTCTCCTGGTGTTGCGGTTAGCGCAGCGCGGTGCCGCCGCTGCGGGCGCGGCTGAACTTCTTGAACATGTGGCCCTCCGGGGCAGTGAGGGGGAAGCGTAGCACCGGCAGCGGCCGGGTTCTACAGGTTCCACGGGCGCCGGATTGGGCCGGGCACCCGGTGGAACCCGGGAAAACACGCGGGATTCCCGCTCAGCGCTGCTCGAGCGGAATCCAGGTCTGCGGGTAGTTGGGACCGGTGTAGTCGGCGCGCGGGCGAATCAGCCGGTTGTTCGCGTACTGCTCGAGCACGTGCGCCGTCCAGCCGCTGATGCGGCTGACCGCGAAAATCGGCGTGTAGAGATCGATGGCGATGCCCATCGTGTAATAAGTGGACGCCGAATAGAAGTCCACGTTCGGATAGAGCTTCTTTTCCGCCTTCACCAGCGCCTCGATGCGCTCGCTCATCTCGAACCACCGGGTGTTGCCGGCCTTGTGCCCGAGCTCCTTCGACATCTGCCGCAAGTGCGTCGCCCGCGGATCCTCGGTGTGATAGACGCGATGGCCGAAACCGGAGATCTTCTCCTTGCGCGCGAACTTGCCCTTCACGAACGCGTCGATGCGATCGCCCGGCGCGTCGGGGCCGATCTCGATCAGCATCTTCATCACTTCGGCGTTGGCGCCGCCGTGGAGCGGACCTTTGAGCGTGCCGATGCCGGCGACGATCGCCGAGTGGATGTCGGTGAGCGTCGCCGCCGCGACGCGGGCGGCGAAGGTGGACGCGTTCAGTTCGTGATCGGCATGCAGCGTGAGCGCGATGTCCATCGCGCGAATCGCGGTGGCGTTCGGCCGCGTGCCAAAGAGCATGTAGAGGAAATTCGCGGCGTGCCCCATGGCCGGGTCCGGCGCAATCGGCCCGCCGCCCTGCTGCATGCGTCCCCAGGTGGCCACCAGGCTGGCGACCTGCGCGGTCAGGCGCACCGCCTTGCGATACGACGCGGCCGCCGAGTTGTCGTGCGCCTCCGGATCGTAGTGGCCCAGCGCCGAGGTCAGCGTGCGCAGCGCGTCCATCCCGTCCGACGGCGGCAGCATGTTCATCAGCCGAATGATGGATTCGGGCAGCTGGCGGGCGGCGGCGAGCTGGGACTGCAGGTCGCCAAGCTCCGCCCGGTTCGGCAGGCGGCCGTGCCACAGCAGGTAGCAGGTCTCCTCGAACGTCGCGTGCCGGGCCAGGTCGTGAATGTCGTGACCGCAATACGCGAGCACGCCGCGATCGCCGTCGAGAAAACAGATCCGGGACGACGTCGCGACGACATCTTCCAGTCCGCCCTTGGGTTTTGCCTCTGCCGTCATGGACACGATCTTACAGCCTTCGCTGCGTTCGTCACGAAACTCTAACTAGCGGCCGGACACGCCGAGCGTCTGACCGCCACCCGAAGGAACCGCGAAAAGCGCGCATGGCGGCTCCCGGGGAGGAGGCCGCTCTTTTGCTCGGCCGGCGCGCGCGTTCAACCCGAGGGCGCGGAGTACACTGGATTCGTCTTCATGCCCACCCCGCTGAACGTCTTGTCCACCACCGAGGAGCTCGACAGCGCCCTGGCCCGGTCGTCGCTTCGCCCAATCGTCATCTTCAAGCACAGCCCGACCTGCGGCATCAGCGCGCAGGCGTTCGAGTCGATCTCGGAGTGGCTGGCTGGTGAGGTGATGGCGGCGGACTTCTTCGTGGTGCCGGTGCAGGCCAGTCGCGCCGTGTCAGCGGCGCTGACGGAGCGATTCGGCATCCGGCATGAGTCGCCGCAGGTGATGGTGATTCACGACGGCCAGGTGGTCTGGCACGGCTCGCACTTCCGCGCGACGGTCGGGTCGATTGTCGCCGCGCTCGACAAGCTGGCGGCCGCTACTTCGGCTCCGGGATTGGCTTCCCGCCAAGGTCCACGAAGGTGATGTTCGCGAAGGCGCCCAGCTGGTCCTTCACTTTCGCGTAGTCGCCGACGATCACCACCACCGAGTCTTCAGATCCCAACAGCATCTCGGCGCCGGTCTTCACCGCCTCGGCTGAAGGCTGCGAGATCTGCCGCTGGAACGTCTCGGGATAGTCCTTGGGCAGGCCAAAGGCGTTCACCGTGTTGATGGTGGCGGCAAAGCCAGCCTGGGTGGCGTTCTGGATCAGGAACAGGCCGCGCGAGTACTGCTTGGCATCGGCCAGTTCCTCCGCCTCTGGCCCCCCGGCGCGGAGCTTGTCGATCTCGCCGTAAATCTCCTTCAGCGTCGCGCCAGTCACATCGTTACGCACGTCGGCCGCGGCGCGGTAGAAACCGCCTTCGGCCATCGCCTGAAACTGGGACTGCGGCGAATAGGTGTAGCCCTTCTCTTCGCGGATATTGCGCACGAGCCGCGAGTCGAACGCGGCGCCGTAGATCTGGTTGGTCAACTGCAGCGTGTACCACCGCGCATCATCGCGCCGCGTCGCGAAGTTGCCGACGGAGATCGACGACTGCACGCTGTTGGGACGCTGCACGAAGATCAGCCGGCGGCCCTTGGTGACCGGCATGACCGGCGCCTTCGGCTCGGGCACGGCGGCGCGCGGCCAGGCGCCAAACGCCTGCTCGGCCGCGGCGAACACCGCCTCGGGCGCGGTATCACCGATCACCACCAGGAACGCGTTGTTCGGGCGGTAGTAGGCCGTGTGATACGCGGCGATGGCCGCGCGGTCGATGGCCGGCAGGCTCTCCGGCGTCGGTCCGGTGCGCGCGTACGGATGATCGCCGAACAGGGACTGGCGGAACACCTTGTTGGCGACGAATTGCGGCGAGGCCATTTGCGCCTGCAGTTGCTGCGCGGTGTTGGCCTTGAGCAGGTCCACCTCGGATTGTGGGAATACCGGATTGCGCGCGACGTCGGCGAGCAGCGACAACATCCGCGGCATTGATTCCGACAAGCCGCGCATCTGGAAGGTCGTGGAATCCTGTCCGGCGGCGCCCGAAAGCGCCGCGCCCATGGCGAAGATCTCGCGCTTGAGCTGCTCGCTCGACCGCGTGGTGGTGCCTTCCTGCGCGGTATCAGCGACAAACTGCGCGAGGCCGGCCTTGCCGGCGGGATCGAAGGCCAGGCCCGCCCGCACGGTGAGCATCGCCGTCACCTTCGGGACGGTGGCGTAGCGGACGGCGATGACCTGCAATCCGTTAGCGAGCGTGCGCTCAACGCGAGGGGGCGGCGCGAACGGTTTCTCCGGCCCCACTTCGGGCTTCGGCAACACCTGGCCCGAGGCGGGCGCCGCGGCCATCGCGGCGGCGGCGAACATGAGGGCGGCCACGTGACTGGACCTGCGGCGAATCATCGGGCACCTCCGGCCGCCGGCTTGGGTGCGGGACGGCTGTCGATCGACGT
>JBAZYO010000022.1 GCA_041659285.1 Vicinamibacterales bacterium
TGCGGGTCAGCTGCCGTGGAAGGCGACGCGTAATTAGTCCTGCACGAGCTTTTCCATCGCGATCGTGAATGCGCGGCGGCCCGACTGCGGGTCGTAGACGATCACCGGCATCAGCCGGCCGCGAATGCGATCGGGGTTCGAGCGCGCGTAGCCCATCAGGGTCGTGGCCAGCAGCTGCTGCGACCCCTCCTCGATGCCCGCCCGCGGCACGCCGGTGAACAGATCGTTCAACGTCAAGTCCCAGGGCTCGCCCCACAACAGCGCGTCGACCACGGTGCCCTTCAGCACGTTGTGGGAAAAGTTGAAGAAGAACGACAACGGCGAGTAGGCGGTGTCGGTGGGACGATGGCGCTCAAAGGCGGCGATCAGCGCCGGTTTGTGCTTCGTGAACAGTTCCAGGAACTGGGTGCGATCCTTCTCCGATTGCGACAGCGAGGACGGCGGTGCGCCGATGAAGGCGCGCGCGTCTGGCGTGAGCCCATTCAGCAACGCTTCACTCAGAATGTGGCGTCCGGCTTCTTGACCGCCGGAGCCTTGGCGAAGGTGGTCAGCCGGACCATCTGCGGTCACGGCGCGATCGTACGCGCGCATCACCGCTGCCAGCGCGAAACACAGCCACGGGTAGTCGGCAACGTTGTCGTCGCGCAGGGCGACGGTGTCGCGGCCGCATTGCGCCTCGAACCCGAACCGCAGGTGACACCCCATGCTGGCGGCATGGCCGAGGCCGATCTTCGCCTGGTGATCCTCGTTGAGCGTGCGGACCTTGGCGAGCAGCGTGGTGTAACCCCGCTCGTCCAGTTCGTAATGGGAGGTGCCGATCAGCATCAGCGTCTCGGCGTCGGCCGCAAACATCTGGCCGCTGCCGTGTGGCCCCTGGAGGTCCGCCAGCAACTCGTTCACCAGATCCAGGTTCCGATCCGCATCGCCGTCGTCCCAGAGGCGCAGCGTCAGCAGTTGCAGGACGTGCGCGAAGTAATAGTCAAGCAGGATGGCCAGTTCGATTTCGGTGGCCGGCTCCGGTCCGCGCTGCTCGATCAGGAAGTGCAGGACGTCAACCGGGATGATGTCGGGGTTGACCTGCTGCGACACGCCATCCCAGTCGTGGAGGACGTGGAAGCCCTCCGCGCGCGTGCGGCCGTCGTAGGTCCGGACCATCCGATCGAGAAAGACCTGGTGGGCGCCGGCCTTGAATTCGTTGGCGCGCATGCTGTCGCGCAACCGCAGGAGGGCGGCACCCAGGTTCCCGGCGCGGGCCGCGTCGGCCACGATCGTTTGCCGCGCGGAGCCACGCAAAGCGCTGCCCACGAGATTGCATGCATGTTCGAAAGTGATTTCCACGCTCCCTGATTCTAAGTCTGATTTCCTGTTCTTCTGACCTCCTGATCTCCTGTTCTCCCGGGCTAAGATACGCGCATGAAACAGGCCACGCTCGTCCTGGTATTGCTGGTTTCGGTTTTCTCGCTCGCGCCGCGAGGCCAGGGAGGTTTCTCGATCGTCGAGGCCACCATTCCGGCCATGCAGGCGGCGATGGCCGGCGGGCAGCTCACGTCCCGGCAGCTCGTCGAGCAGTACCTGATCCGCATCGCGATCTACGAAGACCGGCTGAACGCGACCCTGGCGGTGAATCCCAACGCCCTGCGGGAAGCCGACGCCCTCGATCGCGAGCGCGCGCAGGGCAAGCTGCGCGGTCCGCTCCATGGCATCCCCGTGGCGCTGAAAGACAACATCCACACCACCAGCATGCCGACCACGGGCGGCGCGCTGGCCTTCGCCGGCTACGTGCCGCCGTACGACGCGACGCTGACCAGGAACCTCACCGCGGCCGGCGCCATCATCATCGCCAAGACCGGGCTGACCGAGCTGGCGAACTGGGTGGCGGGCAATCCCAGCGCCATGCCTGGCAACTACAACGCGGTCGGCGGCTTTGCCTTCAACCCGTACGACCCGCGGCCCGATCCGCGGCCCGACCCGGGCGATGGACGGCCGGCGCTGCAGACGGGCGGCTCCAGTTCGGGCATCGGCACCGCCGCCAACCTGTGGGCCGCCAGCGTCGGCTCAGACACTGGCGGCTCGGTGATCAGCCCGTCGAACGCCAACATGCTGGTCGGCATCCGGCCGACGATTGGCCGCATCAGCCGCTACGGCGTGATCCCGATCACCGCCGACCACGACACCGCCGGCCCCATGACCCGCACGGTGGCCGACGCCGCGCTCATGCTCGGCGCCATGGAAGGCGCCTCACCGGATCCCAACGATGCCGCCACCCGGACCTGCACGCCGCCGCCCGGCCGCGACTACACGAAGTTCCTCAACGCCGGCGGCCTCAAGGGCGCCCGCATCGGCGTGCCGCGCGCGTTCTACCTCGATCGCGTGACGTTGCCCGGTGAGACGGCACCGCGCCCTTCGACCAGCTCAGGGCGGCCCGAGCCTGTCGAGGGCCGCGGCGGGGTGAATGCCGAGCAGGCCAGGGTGATGGCCGAGGCGATCGCGGTGCTGAGGCAGCAGGGCGCGACGGTCGTGGACCCGGCCGACCTGCCGAGCTTCGTGGCGACCAACGCGAACGACAGTTTTCCCCTGTTCGATTACTGCTCGGGCGCGGAGCACGCGAAGGGCAAAGACAGCCACTGCACCATCGGCTTCAAGTACGGCATGAAGCGGGACTTCAATGCCTGGCTCGCCAGCCTCGGCGCATCCGCGCCGGTCAAGACGCTCACTGAACTTCGCCTGTGGAACCTCGCGCACGCCAAGGCCGGCGCGATCACGTTCCAGCAGTCGCGACTCGACATCTCCGACGAGATTGACCTCGCCGCCGACAAGGCCCGCTACGACGCCGACCACGCGAAGGACCTCAGGTTGAGCCGGGAGCAAGGCATCGATGCGGTGTTGAAGGCACACCAGCTCGACGCCATCATCACGCCCGGCGGCAGCGGCGCCGGCGTGGCGTCGCGCGCCGGCTACCCCATCATCGCCGTGCCCTTCGGCATGGTGCCGAACGCGCCAAACCAGCCGTTCCCGGCGGGGTTCAACGCCAGGCCGGCGCCGTATGGCGTGGGATTCGTCGGCGCGCAGTGCAGCGAGCCGAAGCTGATCGAGTTGGCCTACGCGTTTGAACAGGCCACGAAGAAGCGCGTGCCGCCGCCGGCGACGCCATGAGCCGTCAGCGAACCGTCCCGCGCGGCAGCCGGATGGTGAAGGTCGTGCCGGCCTCATTCGAGACGAAGGCGACCGTCCCGCCAAGGTAGCGCGTCACCAGCAGGCGGACGCTATAGGTGCCGAGTCCCCTGCCGCTCGCGCCCTTGGTGCTGAAGAAGCGCTGGAACACCTGGGCCTGGACCGCTTCCGTCATGACCGCGGGATTGTGGACGTCGATCACCACGGCGTCGGTGGCGCCGGTGACCCGCACGGTCACGTGATCGCCCGGCCGCGACGCCTCGAGCGCATTCTTCACCAGGTTGCCGACACATCTCGACAGGTGCACGCGCGACGTCACGACCTCGTCGTTGAGCGGCGTCGGCGCGACGTCGATGTGACGGCCCGCGCCGAAGCGGCTCTGGCGGTAAAGCTCGGCCGTCTCGGTCACGAGCGCGCTCACGGACACGGGCGCCAGGGAAAGGGTCAACTCGCCGTCTTCGGCCCGCAGCAGATCGCGCTGCGATTGGATCTCGCTGACCAGCGCCGCCGCGCTCGTGCTCACAATGTGCGCCAGGCGGTCGAGTTCTTCGGCATCCTCCAGGCCCGGCATCAGGACCGCTGCGCCCTGCACGGCCTGGGCGGTGTTGAGCACGTCGTGAAAGAAGATGTTGTCCAATACCTCGCGGCTCTTCTCCGCCGTGATATCCGTCAGCGTGCACAACCGCAGGGTCGAGCCGTTCAGGCGAACGGGCGACAGATGCACGTTGAACGTCTGTGCCGATTCGACGCCTTCGCGGGCGGAGCGCAAGCGGAACTCGCCGCCGTATTCCCCTGACTTGATGCCAAAAGCCCGATTCGCCCTCCCCGCACCGCAATGCGGACACTGCGGACCGGTCCCGCAGCCATCGGGCCCGTTGGCGACGTTGACACAGCCCAGCGCCTCGCCCAGGCGGAGTCCTTCGGCCGCCTCCGTGCCGCCCAACGCCGCCGACAGCATGGCACCGGCCTTGTTGGCGACCACAATCTGCCGGTGCTCGTTCAACAGGAACACGGGTTCCGGAAAACCCTCGAGAATTGGAAAGGCAGACGGATCCGACCGCACGCCTGCCGCCTCTCCGGCGACTTCCTGTTCTGAACTCCGGCCAGGCGTATCGAAGAAAGTTGGGGGAACGGCCATACCCGTTCTCGTAAGCAATCGAGCGGCCAGCCGGTAGGCCGAGAATGCGCCTGATTCTGAGGATTATGGCCTCGCCGCCGCGATCGGGAGGTGTGGGGTGTTGGATTTCCCACCGGCCAGATGGGGGTTTCCCCCCGGTGGGCCGTTCCTTCTATTGCTGAGGCAACGCCGCGCCCGGCGGGTCGTTCGCGCCTCTTGCCCGGCCATTGCGGTCGAGCGACACGCGCGTTGAGCTGGTGCCGGCCGGCGCCTGGGGACGCGTCGGCAGGTCGCTCCACGAGAAATCAGGCACCGCCGCGCTACGCGCACCGGCCAGTGAACCAGTGGGACGCACGTCTCCCGCCGACAGGTCGGCAAAGCCTGGCTGCCGTGTGTTCACGGCGTTGTTGGCGTTGATGTACGCCTCGCTGCACGTCGGATGACTCGCCTGGCAGCCCGAACCGTCGCCGACACCCAGCGGATGACCGGATGGCCCGTTCCAGATCACGTTGCCGGCAATGCGGAGGTCGTTGTCGGCGCGATTGGAGCTCGGCGCGCCCGTCCCGGTGGGGCCGCCGGTGAACTCGCCGGCAATCTGGAAGTGCTGCCACTGGCTGCCGGCGCCGTCGGGATTGAACACGACGTTGTTCATCAGGAACACGTGCTGGTTCGGGATCCGCACGTAGTTCTCGCCATCGTCCACCACCGTGGTGCCCCAGGCCCCGCTCGCCAGGCGCGTCTCGCAGGCGGCGCGTTCAGCCGCGACATCCGCCGCATCGCAACTGCGGGAGCCGAAGCCCGCTTCCAGCACGTGGCTGCGGGTCCCGACGCGATACAGCGTGTTCCAGGCGACCACCACGTTGTAGCCGCCGTTCACGCCGAGGCCCGCGCCTTCGGTGTCGTGAACGATGTTGTTGACGACACGGATGTCGTAAGCCTCGTAGTGCAGCCACGGCGAGGTCATGAACTGCAGGCCGGTGCCCTGCCCCACCGTGAAGCCGCCGGTGCCGCAATCGTGGAACTCGTTGCCGTCCACGAGAATCGACGCCGAGCCGCCCTTGATGTAGCCGCACCAGTCGTTGGCGCCGTGCACCCGGCTGCGGACGATGTGCCCTTGCTGGACGGCGACGAAGTCGATGGCGTTGTCGTCGGCGCCGCCGATGCGCGAGTCTTCGATGTAGAAGTGCGTGGACTGGTTGACCTTGACGGTCTCGTGGGCCACCGCCGCGTCCACACCCTCCACGGGCCGCGCGCCACCGGTGAACGTGACGTTGCGCAGCAGGATGTGATCGCAATCCTCGCAGTGGAAGACGTCGGCGGCCGGCGTCGGCACGATGTCGAGGTCCACGAAGTAGAGGTAGCCGACGTGGGCGATGTTCAGGCCGGTGCGCAGCGTGGCGGTGCCGGCGCCGTTGACGGCGCGAAGCACGATCGGCGCGGTGGCCGAGCCGTAGCGGCGCTCCATGTAATGCGGAATCGCATCCGCGGCATACTCGCCGGGCTGCAGGCGAATCTCGTAGCCGGTCGCGACCAGCTGGCTCGTCAGCGAGTTCGGCGGAATGCGGTTCCAGGCCTCGATCAGCGTGCGCAGCGCTTCGTCAGCACTGCGGCCGCTCGACCGGTCGTTGCCGCGGACCGGATCCACCCAGATCTGCTGGAGGGTGGGATTGCCCGCGTCGTAGCGCGGCGCCGTTTGTGCAACACCGGGCAACGAAGAAACCGCGAGGAGGAACAGGCAGAAGGGAAGGCGCCGGACGACAAAGCTCACATCAATGATTATCGGCCAGTTCGCGCAATGTCTCCACTTCGCGCTGCAAGTCGCGGGTCAGCGGCGAGAACTGCCGCCGCAGCAGGGCGTCGGCTACTGCCTCGTAGTACCACAGGGTGCCGTCGCGTTTGCCCTGGAACCGCTCCCACACGTCGTCGCCATGCATGCGGAAGTCGCGGACAATCGAGCGCACGTTGTGGAGCTTGTCGGCCGCCGACACCAGGCACACCGCGGCGCTGGCCACCTCGACGTGCGCGAGGTAGTGCTCCTTGCGCTCACGCCACGGCAGCTTGTCTTCCGGATGCTCGACCAGGCTGTCGCTGCACCCGAGCACGATGTCGCCGACCGCATCCCCGAAGCGGGCGCGGATCTCCGCCAGCCGCGCTT
The DNA here is from genome assembly GCA_041659285.1 of Vicinamibacterales bacterium. Classification (NCBI taxonomy): domain Bacteria; kingdom Pseudomonadati; phylum Acidobacteriota; class Vicinamibacteria; order Vicinamibacterales; species Vicinamibacterales bacterium. The sequence goes on from JBAZYO010000022.1 coordinate 6,444, forward strand.
CCCCGCCGCCGTCTTCCGCCGCGTCATGCAGGAGCGCGCCGATGGCCTCGTCTTCGGTCGCGCCGTATTCCATGGCGATGGCGGCCACGCCGAGGATGTGGGCCATGTAGGGAATGCCGGTGCCCTTGCGCTGCTGGCCATGGTGAACCTGGTTGGCGTAGACGAGAGCCGATTCGAAGCGGGTCACGTCAGCTAGCCTACATTGGCCCACCGCAGGGGTATACTTTTGTCTGCCCACAGTGATGAACAAGTTGAGCGCGCTTGCCTGCGGCCTTGTCGTGGGCACGGCGTTGACCGTGGTCACCTCCGCCAGCGCCGTGGGCGGGCAGGATCCGCAGACGGGCCGGCTCACCGGTGTCGTCCGGCTGACCTCGGCCGCCAAGGCGCCGTCGTCCGCGTCGGCCTACGACCGGCGGTCGGTCGGGCCGCTGCCCAAGGCCTTGCCCGAGGCCAGGAATGTCGTGGTCTTTTTTGAGGGGATCCCCGCGCCCGCCGGCTTGAAGCCCACGCCGGCTTCGATCGTCCAGAAAGACGAACAGTTCGTGCCGCACGTCGTGGCGGTCACCGCCGGCTCGGTCGTGGACTTCCCCAACCAGGATCCGTTCTTCCACAACGTGTTCTCCCTGTCGCGCCCGGCGACGTTCGACCTGGGCCGCTACCCGCCCGGCTCGTCGCGCGCGCGCACGTTCAAGCGGCCCGGCATCATCAAGGTCTATTGCCAGATCCATTCGCACATGAGCGCCGTGGCGCGCGTGTTCGATCACCCGTGGTTCAGGATCCCCGCCTATGACGGCACCTTTGTCATTGAAGGGGTGCCGGCCGGCGAGCACGCGGTGGTCGCGTGGCACGAGCGGATTGGCGAGCGGCGCTTGCGCGTCGTGATTCGATCCGGCGGAACCACCGCCGTCACCTTCACCTTGCCCGTGCTGGAGCCGGCGCCGTGACGGCCCCGCGCCTGGTCACCCGCGCGCTGGTGCTGTCGTTCGTGACCGTGGCCCTGGTGCTGGGCGCCGTGTTCACGGTGCTGAGCGTCGGCGTCCGCGATCAGGTCCGCCGCTCGGTGGGCGACAACCTGGCCACCGCGCAGCAAGTGTTCACGCGGGTGGAAGCGCGGCGGCAACAGGACTTGCGGGCCACGGTCGCGACGCTGGCCGAAAACCCGACGTTGAAGGCCGCGTTGGACACGTGGCTGACCGAACGCGCGGGCGCCAACGCCGTCACCACCGGTGAACTGCTGGCCACCGTGCAGAACGAGGTGGACAAGATTGCCGACCGCGTCTCCGCCGGCGTGCTGGCCGTCGCCGACGGCAAGGGCGTCGTGGTCGCCAGCGGCGGCCGTCAGGCGTCGTCGTGGCCCCGCGGATCCGTGATCGGTTCGGCGCGCGACAGCGCCGCCGCGTCTGAGCGGATCGCCGTCGCCGGCGACGGCGCGTATCGCGTCGTGTATCGCATGCTGTCGGTGCCGCTGCAACTGGGCGACACCACCATCGGCTCGCTCGAGCTGGGCACCGCGCTCGACGCGGCGTATGCCGCGGAACTGGCGCAGCTGTCGCGCGGACACGCCGCCATCGTCCGGGGAGACGTGGTGCTGGCCACGACCCTGACGCCGGCGGTTGCCGCCGGCCTGTCGGCGCAACCGCTCCGGGCAATGACGGGGACCCAGGTCATCGACCTCGCCGGTGAGTCGTGGGCGATTCAACCGCTGTCGCAGGTGGACGACGTGACACTTCTGGCGTTGGCGTCGGTTGACGCCGCCGCGGCCGGGCAGACGGTCGCGGCGCTGACCAGCCTGGCGTGGATCGGACTGGGCGCCGTCGTCCTGGCCGGGCTCGGCAGCTTCTGGCTGGCCCGCACGCTGACCGGTCCCATCGACCAACTCTCACGATCGTTGTCGTCGATGTCCGTGACCGAGCGCACCAAGACCCCCGTGGTGCCGAGCGGGAGCAGCCGCGAGGTCGATCAGCTCACTGATACCTTCAACTCGCTGATGGCGTCGGTAATGGCGGCGGAAGCCGAAGCCGAGGCGACCTACTTCGGCGCCGTGCGCGCGCTCGCCGCGGCGCTCGACGCCCGCGATCCGTACACGGCCGGCCATTCCGAGCGCGTCAGCACGCTCGCCGTCGCGATTGGCGAGGAATTGAAACTCGACGCGGAAGCCATGGAGACCCTGCGGCTGGGCGCGCTCCTCCATGACGTCGGCAAGATCGGCGTGCCCGACGAGGTGCTGCGCAAGCCGGGTGCGCTCACCGCCGCCGAGTTCGAAGCCCTCAAGGTGCACCCGACCGCGGGCGCCCGGATCCTGCGGAGCATTCCCTTCCTCGCGCCGCACATTCCCATCGTCGAGTTGCACCACGAGCGGCCCGACGGCCGCGGCTACCCCTACGGACTCCGCGGCGACACCATTCCGCTGGGCGCGCGCATCGTGCACGTCGCCGACGCGTTCGACGCCATGACCAGCGCCCGCGCCTATCGCGCCGCGCGCCTGCCGGTGGAGGCCATCGCCGAACTGCGGCGCTGCGCCGGCACCGATTTCGACACCGCCTCGGTGGAAGCCCTCGTTGCGGCGGTGCCGCGCCTGATTGGCGCGCTGGCGCCGCCAGATCCGTCGGCCTTTGAATGGGCGCATCGCGAACGCTCCGCCTAATCGGCACCGGCGTCGCGATCGCGGCGTCGATCGGCGTGTGCGCCGCCCGCCCGGCCTCGGCCCAGACGTCGAGGGTCGCCCTTGACGTGGTGGTCGCCGCCGACGCCGACGCCGGCTCGCAGGTCACGCGCAAACCCACGGCGTGGTTCGACGTGTTCGGCGCGGTACGGCTGGCCGAGGGACTGAACCTGCGGGTGCGGCCGGTCGTCTTCCGCCGCTCGTTCGACGGCTCCTGGCAAACCCAGATGTACGAGTTGGCGTTGCGCTACGAGCGGCCCGGCCGCGTCGGGGTGCGAGTGGATGCCGGCCAATTCGTGTCGCCGGTCGGCCTCAGCATCCTGGAGAACCGGCCCAACCGGAATCCGGTCGTGTCCCAGCATTCCACGCTCTACCTGCCGGTGGTTCGCTACGAGGCCGGCACGCCGACGAACTTCCTGCTCGCGGCGTCGTATCCGCTGGGCGCGCAGGTGACGGCATCAACGACGCAATGGGACGTGCGGGCGGCGATCACCGACAGTTCGCCGGTTCGCGGGCGGCCGTTCTTCGGCGCCAACAAGCCGCCGCGCATGGCCAACGTGATCCTGGGCGGTGGCGTGACGCCGCGGATCGGCCTGCGCCTGGGCGTCTCGGTGGCACGCGGAGCATTCGCCGCGGCGCGGGAAGTGCGTGACCAGACGCGCGGCGACCGCCTGGCATCGCTGGCCCAGGTGGAAGGCGAATGGTCGTTCGGCTACACCCGCATCGCCGGCGAGTGGCTGTGGACGTCGCGGGAGATGGCCGTCGGCGAGGCGCGGGTGAATGGCGGCTGGATCGAGGCGACGCAGACCCTCGGCCCCCGATGGTTCGCGACCGAACGCTACGACGATCAACGGACCCGGTGGACGAGCGTGGTGGACGGGGTCCCACATCGCGAGCCGTACCGGCGATCGGAAACCACGCTGGGGTTCCGCGCCACGCCGGACATCACCCTGCGCGCGAGCTACATGACCCGCAAGGGATACGTCGTGGGGTTCTGGGACGATCAGGTGCTGGCCTCGGTCGTCTTCGCCCGGAAGATCAAATGATGACGATCAACAAGCAGTTCCTGCTCGCATCGCGGCCGCCAGGCGAGGCCACCGCCGCCAACTTCCGCCTGGTCGAGAGCGAAGTGCCGGAGTTGACCGACGGCCAGGTGCTGGTCCGCCATCGCTTCCTCTCGCTCGATCCCTACATGCGCGGGCGGATGAGCGACGTCAAGAGCTACGCCCCGCCGCAGCCGTTGGACGAAGTGATGATCGGCGGCACCGCCGGCGAAGTCGCGGCCTCGAGGCATCCCGGCTTCGCGGCCGGCGACGCTGTGGTCGGCATGGGCGGCTGGCAACAGTTCAGCGTCGTCGACGGCAACGCGAAGGGCGCGCTGCGGAAGGTGGACGTGTCGCGCATTCCGCTGTCGGCCTACCTGGGCCCGGTGGGAATGCCGGGGGTCACGGCGTGGTATGGGCTGACCCAGATCTGCGAAGCCAGGGCCGGCCAGACGGTCGTGGTGAGTGCGGCGAGCGGCGCGGTGGGCTCGGTGGTGGGACAACTGGCGAAAGCCCGCGGGTGCCGCGCGGTCGGCGTGGCCGGCGGCGACGCCAAGTGTTCCTACGTGGTGAACGAACTCGGCTTCGACGCCTGCGTGGACTACAAGGCGCACGCCGATCCCAAGTCGCTGTACCGCGCGCTGAAAGAGGCAACGCCGAACGGCGTCGACGGCCACTTCGAGAACGTGGGCGGCGCCGTGCTCGACGCCGTGCTGGCGCGGATGAACGCGTTCGGCCGCATCGCCATCTGCGGCATGATCAGCGGCTACGACGGCCAGGCCATCCCGCTGCAACAGCCGGCGCTCATCCTCACCTCACGGCTGCGCGTGGAGGGGTTCATCGTCAGCGAGCACCTGGAGCATTGGCCCCAGGCGCTCGCCGAACTGGGCACGCTGGTGGCGACCGGCGCGCTGAAATACCGCGAGACCGTTGCCGATGGCATCGAGTCGGCGCCGGCCGCGTTCCTCGGCTTGCTGAAGGGGAAGAACTTCGGCAAGCAACTGGTCAGGCTGTAGTTCAGCCCTTGTAGGAAATCCGCCAGATCTTCCGGCCGCCATCGTCGGACACGAGCAGCGAGCCGTCCGGCATTTGCAGCAGCCCGACCGGGCGGCCCCACACTTCTTTCTGGTCGGGCGCCAGCATCCAGCCGGTCAGGAAGTCTTCGGGACCCGACGTGGCCATGCCGTTCTTGAACGGGATGTAGGCGATCTTGTAACCCTGCCGCGCGGAGCGGTTCCACGAGCCGTGCAGCGCCACGAACATGCCGCCACGATACTTCGCGGGGAACTGCGTGCCGGTGTAGAACAGGATGTCGAGCGGGCCGACGTGGCCGCCGAGGAGCACGTCGGGATAGAGCGTGCTCTTCACCTTGGCCATGTCCACGTCCTTGTGGCGCGGCTCGGGGTTCGGGCCGGTGTAGGCAATGGGCCAGCCGTAGAAGCCGCCCGGTTCCACCTTGGTCACGTAGTCGGGCGCCAGGTCGTCGCCAAGCTCGTCGCGTTCGTGCACCGACACCCACAGGTCATCGGTGCCCGGGAAGAACCGCATGCCCACGGCGTTGCGGAGTCCGGTGGCGACGGTTTCGTGACCGGTGCCGTCAGGATTGAAGCGGTGCACGGCGGCGCGCATTTCCGGCTCACCGAGGGCGATGTTCGATCCCGAGCCCACCGACAGGTAGAGCTTCGAGCCGTCCTTGTTGAAGGCGAGGGTCCGCGTGTTGTGACCCGTGCCCATCCCGGCCAGCGAGATGATCTCTTTCCCCGCGCCCACCACCCTCATGATCTTGGTGTCATAGGTGTACTGCTTCACCGACGTCGGTTCGGCGACATACAACTGGTCGCCCTTGAGGGCGAGGCCGTAGGGACGGTCCAGCTTCTCGATGATCGGCGTGCGCGTACCGTCCTTGATCACGAAGACCGAGCCGTTGCCGGAGCTGTCACTGATCAGGATTTCATTACCCGGCCCGAGCATCATGAAGCGCGGGCGCCCGGCGACATCCATGAACTCCTCGACCACGAACCCCGCGGGGACTTCGAGCTTCGCCCCTTCCGGCCTCGGGACGATCGTCGCGTTGTTGCGCACCGACGGGGTGGCAAACGGCGCCGGCAGGTCTTTCCAGTTGACCGGCTTGCGGCCCGACTGGGCGGCGAGGCCGAGGCCAAGGGTGGCGGTGAGCGCGAGCGTCAGAGCGGCAGTGGTTCGAGTCATGGCGTGCTCATTATGGGCGGAACCGCGACAACGGCTCAACTCTCGCTGGCGAGGATGAGCAGGATCACGGCAAACACGACCGCCACGGCGACGACGAAGACCTTCCAGTAGTTGATCGGATACTTTCCGGCAATCCGGCCGGTGGAGCCGTTCACGAGCACGTGATACGACTTCGATCCGAAGACGTAGGTCAGCAGCCAGATCGGCACCAGGATGTGCTTGAACGTCTGCCCCGAAAACACCGGATGGATCGCGAGGTTGCGATGGGTGTCGCCGGGCACCTGGCCCGCGCAGAGTTGCTCCAGCACCTGGCGCATCTGTTGCCGCGACCGCTCCGACGCCTCGGTGAGTACCACCTGGTAGTGCTCGACGACGTGGCCCGACAGGAAGGCGGTGTCGTAGGGCACCAGTTCCTGCGTGGGAAACGGCTCGACCTGCTTCAGCAGATCGAGCGGCAGCCCTGTCGTCCCCGGCACCGGCTCATCGTCGAACAGGTGGTCGACGACGCCCGACGCGGGCTCCCAGCGGACGCGGCGTTCCTGGTGCATCACCATACGGCCCTTGCTGTCGCGGCCCGGGACGGTGACGTAGTAGTAGTGCCCGGCCTCGGCTTCCCACGGGCAGTGCGCGCTCGCATCGAAGGTCCAGTACGGAATGTAGAGGCTGTTGACGGTGTCCACGAGGGCCGCCTTCGCGAGCCGGCCTGGCGCGAACCACTTGCTGCGCCACCAGCGGCGGATGTCGTCGCGAACGCGGCTGCGATCGATGCGGAACGGCAGCACGCCCTGCGGACGAATGGGCGACTGGATCTCTTCGTAGGCGACCAGCGCCGGCGAGCCGCAGAACTCGCAGTTCTGGCCGACGCGCTCGGCTTGGTAGACCATCACGGCGCGGCAGCTCTGGCACTGCACGCTGCGGCGCGTGGCCTGGTATCGCTTTTCGGCCTCGGGCAGGTCGCGCAAGGCCGTGGCCAGGTCGCGCTCCACCATCTGGCCGGTGGCGCGATCGATCTGGTACGGCGACTCGGTGCCGCAGAACGGGCACACGAGCTTCTGTTTCGACGGGTTCCACTCCGCCTGCGCGCCGCACGCCGGGCAGGCGTGCTTCTCGAGCGCCGAAACCTCCGGAGCCAGGGGCTACTCCGCGAGATAGCTGTTGAGGGCCGCGCGCGTGATGCGCCACGACGACCCGATCTTCTTGCCCTTGAGCTCGCCGGATTCGAGCACCGCCATCACGTCGGCTTCGCTGACCCCGAGCGCCTTGGCGGCATCGGCGGGCCCGAGCAGGTCGGGCGCGGCCGCCACCGTCGGCGTGGCCGAACCGCCGGCGAAGCCCTGCTGCATCATCTGCTGCGCGATGCCGAAGCCGACGGCGAGTTCCGCCGCCGTCCCCGCGGCCCCGGCGCCGGCGCCGCCGGCCTCCATGCCCTTGCCCATCTGGTACTTCACGTAGTCGTTGAGGTTGCCGATGGCGGTCATGCTGGCGCGCTTGTCGAGCGCCGCTTCCACCTCCGGCGGCACCGACACGTTCTCGACGATGAAGCTGGTGATCGCCAGGCCGTACTTGGCGGAGACCGCCGGGTTGATCATCGGCAGCAGCGCGTCGCCCAGCTCCGCGTAGCGCGACGCCACGTCGAGCACCGGGATTTTCGCCGAGGCAATGGCGTCGGTGAACAGGCTGACGATGCGCGACCGCATGGTGTCGGCGAACTCGTCGAGGCGGAAGTTGTGGTCCGAGCCGGCGACCTCGCGCAGGAAGATCCTGGGATCGACGATCTTGAAGTCGTAGGTCCCGAAGGCGCGGACGCGGGCCACGCCGAAGTCGGCGTCGCGCAGCATGACCGGGTTGGAGGTGCCCCACTTGTTGCCGGTGAACAGCCGCGTGATCACGTAGTAGACGTCGGCCTTGAACGGCGAGTTGAAGGCGTACTTCCACGCCTTCAACTTGGTGAGGATCGGGATGTTGTCGGTGGTCAGCGTGTGCTTGCCGGGCTGGAAGGTGTCGCCGAACTCGCCGAGGTAGACGAACTGCGCCACCTGCGACTCGCGGACAATCAGCTGCGCGCCGTTCTTGATGGCCTTGTCGTCATCCGGAAACCGGTACGACAGCGTGTCGCGGGAGTCATCGGTCCACTCGATGACGTCGATGAACTCGCCCTTGAAGAAGTCGGTGATGCCCATGCGGCGATTGTAGTCCACGCAGGCACCCCCTAAAGGGGTGCCCTACCGGTCCTTCAGCAACCGGGCCAGCGCGCTCAGACCGGCACCAACCAATCCCAACGAGAATCCTTCTTCAAGCCAGGCCGAATCGCGCGGCAACCCCTTGAAGGCCTCGTCTGCTTCCCGCCGCGCCCGGGCGAGCGCCAACGGCAGCGCCGGATCGACGGGCCGTTCCCGATCGGCGCCGCGTAGCTGTGTGACGAGGGTCTCGGCCTGCGTCATGTCGAGCATCGACAGCGGCGACCCGCAGTGCGCGCAATCCGAGGTCTTCGACAGGTCAATCGCCGCCCCGCAGTTGGAGCAGTTCACCGACTGGATGTTCTTGCGCAGCTCCGCCACCTGCTGTGGCGTCAGCGGCCGCACGAAGTCTTTCTCTTTCAGGAAGTCGAAGAAGGCCGTCAATCGGCCGTGATCGTTCGGGCAGCGGAAGTACTCGAACCGGGTGGCGCGCTGCATGTCCTGCGTGCGCCGCAGCCGGGCCTTGCAGCGCGGGCACTTCGAGGTGTCGCCGTCCGGAACGTGCGGCCTGGCGATGTGCTCGCCGATGACCCGGAACAGCCGGAGCGTCGAGCCCGGGGTCAGCTGGAGGTTTTCGCGGGCATCGAACCAGATCGCCTGGCACGGTTCGCAGAGCTCAATCGTCACCGGCCGTCCGAGATGGCCGTCAAGGGTGTGCGATTCCATGGGCAACACGCAACGCGGGCAATCCACGGTCGAATTGTGACATCAAAACAGGAGATGGAAGTGGTCATACAATCAGGCTCATGGCAATCAATGCGGCTGGCGTCGTTCGGGTGATTGTGGGTGTCCTGATGCTGGCCGCGGCGCTGCCCGCCGCCGGCCAGAAGACGACGACCCGATCGCTGGCGAACGAACCGGGCACATGGAGGCCATGGACCTGCAACGGTCTTTCGCCGAGTGACCTTAAGATCCTCGGCTTCACCCTCGCCGACACCAACGCATTCAAGACGCGGCTCCAGCACATCGCCGACCTTTTCCGGGCGTCGCCGGTCTGGAACCCACCGATGGGCGTCGACCCGTCGCTCTCGGGCTCGCTCTTCGGGCCGTCCGCCTACTCCCCCTCCGCGAAGAAGCTGAAGAACCAGCCGATCGGCGGCACCATCATGATGGGCAGCTTCGAGCACTACGAGGTCATCAGGACGACCGGCGGCCAGGAGCGGCGCGAGCGGTACATCGGCGACGAGACCCCGCACATCATGCTCGACGTCAACTGGCTGCCCAGGGGCTCCGGCGTCAACATGCCCGGCGATGAGGACGGCGAGTTCTTTCTCGAGCCGGTTCGCACCGCCGAGATCGGAGGGTTCCCGGCCTACGGCGACATGCTGGTCATCACGAAGAACGGACGGCCGATCTGGACGCCGGTGTCGCGTGAGCGCTACCTTAAGGCCTTCATCGCCAAGCGCCGGCCCGACGCCGTCAACGCCGAGCGCTACATCGCCGACCAGCAGAGGCAGTACGACGCGTTTGTGGCTCCCGCCGCGGCTGCCGCCCGTCAGGCCAAGTACCAAGCGGCGATCGACAAGATGGCGCCGAAGGGCGCGGCGGCGGTCGAGCACGAGCGGCGATACTGGGAGCGCGACGAAGCCGACGCGATTGCCGGACTGAAGAAGGCGGCGTCTCGCGACCTCAAAGTCTCTGCCCTCGCCGGTGTCCTCGCCGGCCTGAAAGCCGCGGAGGATCAGCTCGCGGCGATGACGCCCGCCGAGCGCGGCGGGGCGGCCTGCCTGCTCGAGGACACGACCGACGCGACCGGGAGCGGCCTGGTGGCCATGGCGACGCCCAGATGCCTGCCGCTCGTCACGCGCAACCCGGACTTTTTCGATCCGCAGCTGCCGCGCAGCGTGCCCCAGATCATCGTCGCTCACCGGTTCAGGCCGCTCGAGAAGACCTGGAAAGAAGGCCGGCCGACCGGCGACAAGAAGGGCAACCTCGACGTGTGGACCACCTACGAGGTGTTCCGCCAGACCGACTGGCAGAAGCTGGCCGACCAAATCGGCAAGTAACGGTCGGGACGCCAGGGCCAAATCAATACAGGAGAGAGGAGATCAGAAGGACAGCATTCTCCTGACTTCCTGCTATTTCGGTTTCAGTTGGGCCAGTCGCCGACGGAGAAAGTCCGCCACTTCCGGGAACTGCCGCGAATCCGTGAAGTGCCCCCGGTCGCTGAATTCAAAATAGCTGCATTTTAATTGCGCGGCGATGAATCGCGCCTCGGCGATGGGAATGTGCGGGTCGTCCGTCGAGTTGTAGATCGCGACCCATTGCTGGTTGTCGCGAATCCGCTGCCAGTGCCATGGTTCGCGGTAATACCCGCTGGCGGCCTCGAAGCCATCGCCGAGATCCGTGTGACATACCCCGACCAGGATCGATCCCAGGAGACGGTGAGATTCCGCGTATCGCATCGCCGCCACGGCGCCGGATGAATGGCCGATCAGAATCGTGTTCTCGTCGACGCCGAGGGAATCCAGGTGTGGCAACCAATACTGCGCGCGGGCCTTGATGTTGTCCGGAAAGGTCTGGTTGATGACGTCCACGCCCAGCGCGGTGAGCTCGCGCTCGAGCCACGGCAGCCAGATGTCGGCGGCCGTGCAGCCGCCGTTTCCGTGAATGAGGATCGCTCGCGGCACAGGACATTAGAAGACTAACAGGTCTCCTGTTGTTCTTATTCGTGGCGCAGGGCTTCCACCGGATCCAGCGACGAAGCGGTCCTTGCCGGCAGGTAGCCCGCGATCACCCCGACCATCACCGACGTGATCAATCCGGCGCTCACCGCCCACAGCGGCGGCGCCGCCGGGAACGACGGCGCCACAACGGCGACCAGCAAGCCGATCACCGTGGCCAGCGTCACGCCGGCCACGCCTCCGGCTCCGCTCAGGATGGCCGCCTCGATGAGAAACTGCCGGCGCACCTCCGCCCGGCGCGCGCCAATCGCCAGCCGCACCCCGATCTCGCGCGTGCGTTCGGTCACGCTGATCACCATCACGTTGGCGATGCCGATGCCGCCAATCACCAGGCTGATGGCGGCCAGCGCCACGGTGGCGAGGAAGATCTGGACGCCGATGGCATCGAACTGCGCGATGATCTGGTCCGCCGTGTTCATGGAGAAGTTGCTCGCCGCGCCGGTCGGCACGTGGCGCAGCAGCCGCAGGATGGTCTCGGCCTCTTCGCGCGCCTGATCGCGGAGGCCGGGCTGGGCGCGGATGTAGAGCACCATGTTGCGCGCGTCCGGGAACTTGCGCTTCGCGGTCGGCACCGGGATGGCCACCACGCTGTCGTTGCGGTTCTCGCCGAAGAACGTGCCCTGCCGCTTCTCGAGCTCACCCACCACGAAGTAGCGGTCGCCGCCGAGCAGGAACGACTTGCCGACGGCGGCGTCGGACCCAAACAGCGCCCGCGCCACGCTCGCGCCAATCACCGCGACCTGGCCGCGGGCCCGCTCTTCGGTCGGCGTGAACGGCCGTCCCGCCCGGAACGCCGCGCCCACCACATCGAAGAAGTTCGACGACACGCCCTCGACCAGGACGGTGTCGAGTTCGTTGGCGCCGGCGCGCGCCGTGATGACGCGCGTGCTGGTGACCGCCGGCACGATCAGCTCGACGCCGACCTCGCGAATGGAGGGGCCCAGCCGTTCCAGCTCGCGCACGTACTCCACCTTGAGTTGCGGGTTCTTGACATCCAGTTCGGTCGGCGCCGCGTACGGTTCGCCGTTCAGGTGGTAGGCGAAGATGTTGTCGGTGCCGAGCTCGCGGAACAGCAACGCCACGCTGTTGCGCAGCCCGACCAGCGTCGACGACACCAGCACCACCGTGACAATGCCGATCACGACGCCGAGGATGGCCAGCGCGGAGCGGGCCTTCTGCGCGCGGAGCGAGTCCATGGCGAGCGTGGCCGCGAGCTTGAACGTGTCGATCAGGGTGGCACGATGGGGCGTCATGTCACTCCGCGCGGATGGCGTTGACGATGTCGAGGGCCACCGCCCGCGTCGCCGGGTACCAGGCGGCGATCAGGCCGCTGCCGGCCGCCGCGACCAGCGCCAGGACCAGCGTCTGCGGTGCCACCCGCAACGGCAGGTCGAGGGCGGCCTCGAGCGTCGTCAGGAACGCCCACGCGACCAGCGCGCCCGCCAGGCCGCCGGCGATCGACAGCAGCAGGGATTCCGCGAGAATCTCCTGCACGATCCGGCCCGCCCGCGCACCCAGCGCGCGGCGCACGCCGATCTCGCGCGTGCGCTGCGTCACCGACACCAGCACCGTGTTGGTGACCACGACAATCGCGGCCAGCAGCGCCATCAACGAGATCGGCCCGGCCGCGGCGCCGATGCGCTGGGAGAGCGAGGCCACGAAGGTCCGCGCCGCGTCGGGGGTGAGCACGTCGAAATTGTCAGCCACGCCCGGCCGCAACGCGCGCTTCGCCCGCAGCGACACCCGCGCGCGATCCTCGGCCGCCAGCGTCTCGTGCCCCGGCGCCGCCTTCGCGAAGATCTGCAACGTCCGTGGCGCCCCGAACGCGCGTTCATAGGCGCGCAGCGGAATCCACACGTACTTGTCGAGCGATCCGGCTCCGGAACTGCCCTGCCGGGCCTGGACACCGACCACGGTGAACCGCCGCCCGCCCAGGCGCAGCGATTGCGTCAGCGGGTCGTCGGTCGGGAACAGCGCATCCGTCACCGCGGCACCGATCACGGCCACGGCGTCGCCGCCGACATCCTCGGCCGGCAGAATGAAACGGCCACGCGCCAGGTTGAGATCGCGGATGCCCGACAGCGCCGAGGTGGTGCCGGTCACCATGGCGTCTTCCAGCTTGCGCGCGCCCGCCGTTACCTCGGCCCGGGTCTGCACGCTCGGGGCATACAGGGCGACGTCATCGGCGTAGCGATTGAGAAACCGCAGTTCGGCCCGGCGGATCGGCGGGTTGCGCGCCAACTGCTCCTGCAACTCTCGCCGCGAGACGCGACCCGCGCCCGCCACCTGCCCGATCACGAACGTATCCGACCCAAACGTCCGCGCCGTCGTCGCCTCCGCGTAGAGCCTGACCCCGTCAAGGGCGGTGACGACGGTGACGATGGTGGCGACGGCGACGGCAATGGCGAGGCCCCCAAGCGCGGAGCGCATGGGATATGCCGCAAGGGCGGCGGCGCCCTGCCGCAGTGATTCGAGCCACATACCAACTACATTAGACTCTGATCGGGGACGTAACGTCCCGGAATGGCGTCTTGGGACAATAATGCGCGGTCGGGTTTTGATTGGTGTTGGCGTGTTGGCGGTGGTGGGCAGCGTGGCGATGTATGCCATGCGTTCGGGCAACGCCGGTGTCCAGGTGGAGACCGCCAAGGTCGCACGCGTGGACGCGTTGCAGTCGTTCGTGACGGCGTCCGGTGAGATCGTCGCGACCCGCTATGCCGACATCGGCTCCGCGGTAATGGGCCGGCTCGTCGGCCTCATGGTCAAGGAAGGCGATGCGGTGAAGGCCGGTCAGGTGCTGGCGCGCATCGATCCGGTGCAGGCCTCATCGTCCGCGGATGCCGCGGCGGCGTCGGTGGGCGCGCTCGAAGCGGATGCGCGCGCGGCGGCCACGCAGGTGCGGGCCGCCCAGGCCTCGCTGGACGAAGCGCGATCGCGCGCCGCTGAGGCCGGCGCGTCGTTGACGCGCGCCCAGGAACTGCAGCGGGCCGGACTGTTGCCGCAATCGGATTTCGACAAGGCCAGCATGGCCGCCACCACGGCGACCGCCCAGGTCGCGGCGGCCACCGCCACGCTGGACCAGGCGCGGCAGGCCCTGGCGGGCGCCGAGCGCCGCATTGCGCAGGGGCGCGCCGAGAGCACCCGCGCCCGCGACGCGCTGTCGAAGACCGAGATCACCGCGCCGATTGACGGTGTCGTCACGCGCCTGGATGTGGAGCAAGGCGAGATGGTCGTAATGGGCGTGCAGAACCAGCCCGGCACCATCCTGATGACGGTGTCGGACCTGAGCGCGGTGAACGCGGAAGTGAAGGTCGCCGAAGCGGACGTGATGCGGTTGTCGAACGGCTTCCCGGCCACCGTCACGCTGGAAGCCCTGCCTCTGCAGAAGTTCACCGGCAAGGTGGTGGAAATCGGCGCCAGCGCGTTACCGCAAGTGGGCGCGCAAGCGGCGGCGCGCGAGTTTCGCGTCAAGGTGCGGCTCGACGGCGCGGTCGCCGCGTTGCGGCCGGGACTCACGTGCGACGCCGAGATCATGGTGGCCGAGCGCAAGAACGCGCTGACCGTGCCGCTGCAGGCCGTGGTCGAACAGAACGGCAAGACCGGCGTGTTCGTACTGCGCGACGGCGGCGTCCAGTTCACGCCGATCACCACCGGCATCATCGGCGGCCTGACGATTGAAGTGGATGGTGTCGCCGAGGGCACCGAGATCGTCGCCGGGCCGTTCCAGGCGTTACGGGAGCTCAAGGACGGGGTTCGCGTTCGTGTCCGCTGAGGCGCCGGGGAATTCTCCCCAGCGCCCCTCGCCGGCGCCGTCCGCGGCGTGAGATCCGCGCCGATTTCCGCCTGAAAACGACGCCCCCGCCCCGGCACGGTCGATGCACTGGCCGGGTCATGCGAACTCCCCGCTACGCTCGTATGCTGCTCGCGGCCCTGCTCGTGGCCGCCGCGGCGAGTCCTTCGTACTCGCGGACCCCATCCCCCCAGGACGTCAGCGGGCTGGAGGCCGTCTACCAGGCGATCGACAGCCAGCCGAAGCTGACGCTGGCCGAGCAATACGAACAGAAGATGAAGGTGTTGAACGCGACCATCGAGGCCGGCAACGCCTACACGTCGGCGTTCGAAGACCTGGCCACCTACACCGAAATCGCGCGCGAGACCGGTTCCTTCCTCACGCCGGGGTTTGGCGCCAAGCTGCAGGAATTCCAGTCCCGGCTCGAAGACGCCACCAAGAACCGGGCGTTTGACGCCTTTGGCAAGGTCAGCAAGGCGAGCGCGTACGCCACACAGGCTGTCGGCCTGATCAGCGAAGTGGACGCCATCCTGGGCGACCCGAACCTGACACCGGCCGGGCGCCGCAGCCTCGTGGCCCTCAAGGGCCTTGGCGTCGCCATGCAGTCCTTCGGCGAGAAGATCCCTGGAATCGGCAAGGGGCTCGAACTGCTCGGCCAGATGACCAGCGAGCTCACCGGCGCGGTGCGCGGGACTGCGAAGAACGTCGTCGATCTCAGGGGCGGGACGTTCGCGCCCAGCGAGGAACAGCGGCAAGGTCTCGACGCGGCCGGCGGCTTCGGGTTCATCCGCACGTCCCTGTACGACCAGGGGCTGCCAGTGGTCCAGGAGCTCATCAACGAGAAGAAGGACGAGCGCACCCTGCTGCAAACGGCACCTGGCAAGTGGCGCGAGGTGAAGTACGACGAGGTGTCGGCGATCTGGAGCGAGTACCGGTTCGCCAACGGCCGTGGACCGACCCCCAGCGAGGTGGTGACCTTGCTGGACTCGCCGGTGCTGCGCGCCAGGCTCCTGACGAAAGCCAGCGTGCGGGCGCAGGAAAAGCACGCCGACAGGCTCATCGAGCAATTCGCGTTGCCTGGCGTGAACAGGTCGAACGTCCTCAAGAACGAAGACGAGCTGCAGGGCATCCTGCAGACGTTGGGCCTGGTGACGCCGAAGAATTCGGCCGCCTTCAACGAACTGCTCAAGCGGCGCCTCACGGATCCGCGCCTCGATGATCCCCTGCTCAAGCGAATGGCCATCGCCGCGCACCCCCTGGCCCGCGACTACTTCAAGTGGCGAGGTGTCGATCCAGACGCCATGTCGCTCGACGCGCTGGCGCAGCAGCTCATCGAATACCGGGTCAGCGGCTCCACACAGTACGCCGCGCACCTTCGCGCGACCGCCGCGGCGTCGAAGACCGCCGGCACGACAGCGGACGCGACCGCGAAAGCCGCCCTCGACCAGGGGCTCGCGAAGGTCCAGGCGGAACGCAAGACCCCGCCGGTGACCCCTCCGCAACCAGACCCGCCCGGCCTCGAGGCGTGCCTGCAGCCAGAAAAGGGGTTGTACGAGGTGAACATTCGCTCCCGCCAGGCGATCAAGCCGGACGGCACGCAAGCGTTCTCGTGCTGGCGCTCGGCATTCTCGTCGTTGGCCGGAGGCCAGGAATGGGGGCCGAAGGCGTGCTGCGACGCGCTCAACGCCAGTCTCGCCGCGGCCACGCCCGGCAGCGCCGCGGTCAACGCGGCCTGGTTCCAGCTCCAGGTCTGCTCGTGGGACGCCTTGATCGCACAGCGGCTTGACGAGCTGAACAAGAAGCGGGCCGAGTGCTTGAAGAAGCTCCGCAAGTAGGCACGGATGGACGTGGATCGGAGATGGTCACGCGGAACAGGCACGCGGTCATGAGCGCCCTCGCGGTAGTGCTGGCGCTCGTGCTGCAGGGCGCCGTCGCGGCGCAGGCGCCGGGGCCAGACGCCCTGGCGTCGGCGGAGCGTCGATACGTGCATCCCACCGCGGACTTCGAGATCATGGTGCCCGCCGGCTGGACGTTGAACGAGCAGACCCCGCCCGCCGACCTGCAGATGAAGACGCTGGCCGGCGATGCGTTGATGGAGATCACGTCGGGGCCGACCTCCGTCGCGCTCGATCCGGTGTCGTATGCGGCCGGGTGGGAATCGAACGCGGTGGGGCCGAACAAGCTGCTGCATCGCAAGCGCGAAGGTCACCAGCTCCGCGTCAACGACGACCAGGCGCCGGCCTATGAAGGCGTCTACGAGGGCGAGGGCGTGCGGGTCAAGGTGGTGTTCGTCGGGCTGCCGGATCGCTTCGTGGTGCTCACCGGAGTGTTCGCGACGAACGACTTCGCGAAGGGCGAAGCCGTCTTCGATCGCCTGGTGCTGACCCTGCGGACGCGGGTGTCGAGCAAGTAGGCGACGTCGGCCCGTCGGCGGACTCGATAGTGCGCTCCGCCCTTACTGGGCCGGCCGCCGCGGCCGGCTCGACGTGTGCGAGTGCCGGATCTTCCAGTTGCCGTCGGGCATCTTGATCAGGGCCAGCGTCTCCAGTCCCTCCGAGTTGAGGTCCCGTTCGCCCATCTTCGCCTTGATGTTGTAGCGCGACGTCGCGTACGCGGACTGACCGCCCGGCATCATTGTCACTTTCGTTTCGGTGTGCGCGAACTGCAGGTTCGTGAACGCCTTCAGTTCCGGCCCGAGATGGCGGTCTCGGTAGTCGGCCCAGCCGTTGTTGATGCCGGTCCCTTCGTAGATGGTGACGTCCGGGTGGTAGAAGGTGGCGAGCTGGTCGAGATCTTTCGCCATAAACGCGGCGTCGTAGCCTTTCAGCCAGGATTCGACGGCCGCGGCGTCACCCGACCCGCCCTGCGCCGGCGCGGCCGGCGTGTCGGTCAACTTCGTCACCGGACCGGGGCGTTTGCCGCCCGCCGGCTCCACCCAGCCGGTCATCGTCCCATCGGCAAAGTGCTGGTGCGCCCTCCAGGCGATCTCCGTCCCGGCCACCGGGTTCCGGGCCTTGAAGAAGAAGTCGGCCGACTCCTTGGGTGGGATGTTCCGCCTCCAGGTAATCACCACGATGCGGTCACCCTTCTTCTCGACCTCGAAGGTCTCCCCACCCATCTTCTCGACCTCCAGCACCGTGACCCCGTCGGGAATTTCCAGCCGGACGGACGTGGTGGCCACCGCGCCTTCGGTCGGGACGCGGACGGAGTAACGCTCTTCGATGCCGGGCTTCGATTCGCGGGGGCGGACGCCGACGTGCGCGAGGGCCAGCGATGGCAGGGCCACCAGCAGGGCGAGGGCGTAAAGTGTCGTGTTCATCGGAGTGTCCTTTGGCATCGCCGCTTCGGTTACTTGGTGGCCACGTCGGGGCCGAGCTCGATCACCGTGGCAATCGACTTGTCGTCGTCGGCGTCGGTGACGGCGGTGATCACGATCCGCATCCCCATCTTCATGTCCGTCGCTTTCATCGGCTTCCTGGCGCGCATGAACTTGGTGTCTTTGTTGATTGTGACCGTGAACTCCTTGCCGTCCAGGTCCTTGATCATCACGTGGTCAACCGCGGCCATGGTCACCGTGCCCATGATCTTGTGGTCGTGTCCGGGATGAGCACTGACGCGGCTGGCGGCCATCGCCGTCAGCACCAAGAGTGCCGCTGAAGTCACTACACTACGTCGCGTCATTGCGTTCTCCATATCATCGAACGTGCTGGGCGGGTTGGCGTAAGTCAGCACCTGGCGGCCGTTGTGGCGCAGGCCGATGCCCGGGTCGTCGCGCCGTGACGAGTGCGCCATGGTCTGCATGTCGACCAGCGGATTGCCGTTCTCCGACGGCGGATGCGCTGGCACCCATGGCGGGCACGGCTGCGAACGCGCATCCATCCTGCTCATGTTCTGTTCACCCGAGAGCCTGCCCTCTCTTACACCGTACGTCGACGAGGCTTCTCGTGTGATTAAAAGTCGTTAACCGCGCGCTGTTCCGGCCACCGCGTCAGCGCGGCGGGCTATCATCGGCGCCATGACAGGGAGCACAACTAACATGGTCGTGGTTGCGGCCGGGCCTGATGACGAATCCGAGCGTCTCGGCGCGGGTTGCCGTCCCGAAGGTTGCCGGGACGAAGTGACCCGGCCTCGCCGGCTCGCAATCATGAAGAAGAATTAATGTCCGTCACCGACAGCTTCCGAAAAGATGCCTGGGTGGATGACAAGGACGCCGGCAGCTCCACGCGCGCGCCGCGCGTACTCGTGGTCGAGGATGAAGTCCGTCTGTCGGCGCTGCTGTCGAAGCATCTGACGGAGTTGAGCCTGACGGTCCGAGTTGAGCACAATGGCACCATCGGACTCGACGTTGCGCTGTCCAACCCGTTTGACCTGATCATTCTCGACGTCGTCCTCCCAGGACTCGATGGTTTCGCGATCTGCCGCGAGCTCCGCCGACGCAACATGACCGTGCCCATCCTGATGTTGTCGGCGCGGGGCGTCACCGAAGACCGCGTCCGCGGACTCGATAGCGGCGCGGACGATTACTTGACGAAACCATTCGAGTTTGCCGAACTCAGCGCCCGCGTCCGGGCCCTGCTGCGGCGGCAGAAGCCTGCGGCGGTGCTGACCCTGTCGGTCGGCGACCTGCTCCTGGACCCCGTTGGCCGGTCTGTCCATCGGGGGGCGCGGCGCGTTGAGCTCACCCAGAAGGAATTCGCGCTGTTGGAGTACCTGATGCGAAACGTCGATCAGGTTCTGACGCGCGCCATGATTGGCGAGCAGGTCTGGGACTTCACATGGGACCGGATGACGAACGTGATCGATGTTTACGTCAACCATCTGCGGCGAAAACTGGAAGATGCGGGCGAACCACGGATCATCCATGCGGTGCGCGGCGTCGGTTACGTACTGCGCCCGGCGGAGGCTGCCGATGATCGCGACGCTTAAGGCACGCACGACCCTGTGGAACGTGCTCGTCGTGGCGTCGGCCTTGGGGCTGTTCGCCACGCTGCTCTATGCCTGGCTCGCGCAGACGCTTTACGCGCATCACGACGGCGACCTTCAGGAAGAGGCCCGCCGCGTTGTCGCCACACTGTCGTCGAACGCCGATCCCATGGCGGCGCTCCAGACGCTTGATAAGCAGGGCGCCGTGGCACCATACCTGATGGTCCGCGACGCGCATGGGCAGATGGTGTTCCGCTCGGCACGCCTGGCCCAGGTCGAGCCCGACATCGGCGCCCACGAAGTTCTGACCCATGCGGCGGCGAGAGGAGCCACAACCGAGCAGTTCTTTACCGTATCTCTGGCGCGCGGGCCGGTCCGGTTCACGTGTGTGCCCCTGGCCCGTCCGGACGGCACCTATCTTCAGTTGGGACGGCCGCTGGGCGACGTCGGCATGATGTTGGAAGTGGTGGCCGTCGCCTCCGCAGCCCTCATCCCCATCGTGATCCTGGTGACCAGCTTTGGCGGCTTCCTGATCGCGAAGCGGGCGCTCCGGCCGATCGACAGCATTGCCACGGCTCTCGAGTCTATTCAAGCGACCGACCTGTCCCGGAGGGTTGACCTCCACGCCCCCGACCTTG
This sequence comes from Vicinamibacterales bacterium, assembly GCA_041659285.1. NCBI lineage: Bacteria > Pseudomonadati > Acidobacteriota > Vicinamibacteria > Vicinamibacterales > Vicinamibacterales bacterium. The sequence continues at coordinate 26,629 of JBAZYO010000022.1, forward strand.
AAGTGAGGCGCCTGACCGGCTCGGTGAACCAACTGCTCGATCGGCTGAACACGTCCTTCAACACCATGAAGGAATTCACGGCGGACGTGTCGCACCAGCTGCAGACGCCCCTGACGGTCATGAAGGGCACCATCGAAACCGCTCGCGAATCACAGCCGGCAGAGGCACAACCGGTCTTCGCCGTCTTGTCCGACGAGGTCAACGCGTTGAGCGCCACGCTTCAGGACCTGCGTGACCTCGCGCTCGCCGACGCCGATTCGGCGGGCTCACGTCAGGATCCCGTGAGCGTCAGCGAAGTGTTTGCCGAAGCCGGCGAGCTGGTGGGCGCACTGGCCGAGGCGCATGGAGTGTCGTGCCGCACCACTATCGAACCCGGGCTGAAGGTCTGGGGCAACGCCGTGCGGCTGCGACAGTTGCTGCTGAATCTTGGCGAGAATGCGGTCGAATTCACGCCGCCGGGCGGCACGATCCGCATTGATGCCAGGCGCGATCAGGGGACCGTCGTGGCGACGGTGTCAGACAGCGGCGACGGCATTCCCGCCGATCTCCTGCCGCACGTGTTTGATCGCCATGTCCATGGACGAAGCCAGACTTCGCAAGCGCGATCGGGGTTAGGCCTGGCGATCGTGAAGCGCATTGTCGATGCGCACGGCGGCAACGTCGTGATCAGTAGCCGGCCGGGCGCCGGCACGACGGCGTCGATCACGTTGCCAATGGCGAATCCGATGTCCTGATCCCAGCCAGTCTGGTGCGCTTCAGCGTCAGCGCCACTGAAGAGATACCCGGCACCGTCCGGGGCCATTTGGCGACCGCCGGATTAAAACATCTTCATTAACCCGAATGTGGACGCTCGCGCGCCCCCGTGGACGTCGGCTTGCATCAAGGTCGATTGAGAGCGTGTGTGCTGCCCTGCCATCCCGGCATTTTCCCTGTTTCGGGTAACGGCATATCCAATCTGGGCCGGCGCCCGCTGTCTCTCCACTGTGAGTGAGCCCCACTGGCTCGACCGTAAATTGTGAAGGAGTCAAGCATGAGAATGAAGAGCATCGTGACGGTGATCGCGGCGGGTTGTGCAGCAGTCGTGATCTCGGCGGTCCCCGGACGCGCTGCGCAGACGCCTCAGGAGCACCAGCACGCCGCCACCGACCAGGCGAAGCCGGTATCGGGTATGGCGGCCAAGGACCACGCCATGATGGTCGAGCGCGAGAAGATGATGGCCGACATGAAGGCCGCCGACCAGCGGCTCACTGACCTCGTCACCAGGATGAACAGCGCGTCGGGCGCGGAGAAGACGACGGTGACCGCCGCGGTCGTGACCGAGATGGTGGCGCAGAGCCGGACCATGCGCGAGGGCATGATGAAGATGCAGCAGGGCATGATGCCCCACATGATGGAGCACATGCAGGAGGGGAAAGACTCGATGGCGATGTGCCCGATGATGAAGCCGATGGGCGACATGAAGCACTGATCGTCGGGGCACGGTTGCAGTAATACGAGGCACGACAATGAAACCAGTACTCGCAGTGGTTCTACTGGCAGGCTTCGCGGCAGCCTGCGGCAACACCTCGTCCATGGGGCCAACGGGGCCGACGGCTCAGACGGGCATGACCGGCACCTGGGCCGGCAGCGGCTCGGACTCGAGCAGTTCGATGGGCGCGGGCAGCTTGATGGGCCAGACCGGCATGGGGACGATGACGTGGCCGCTCACGCAGAGCGGATCAACGATCACCGGCTCCATGAGCTTCGCCGGCATGGCGGGCCGGAGCCCTGGTGTGTTCTCGGGCACGATGTCCGGTGACGACATGACCTTCACGATGGATTTGCCGAACAACAGCATGATGTCGACCGGGTGCACGGCGCGAGCCACGGGCACGGCACGCGTCGACAGCATCAGGATGACGATGACCGGCACCTACAGCGGCTCGAATTCGTGCACCGGGGCGTTCACCAACGGCCAGATGACAATGAAGCGCCGGTGAGACACACCGGCGCCAATGCGGAACGAAGACAGGGGGAAGTAATGGGTGGAAACATGATGGGGAACGCGTGGATGGGCGGATTCGGCTGGATGTGGATTCCCACTCTGGTGGCGCTCGGTCTCGGTGTGCTGATTGTCTGGGGCCTGTTCGGGAAGAAGCCATGACCCACCGTCGCGACCGCACCCTGGAAGAAAGCGCCACCGTGCGCTACGACGAAACCCGACTGGAGATCGCCGACATCAGGTCGGCGGTGCGCCAAAGCGGATATCAGTCAGCCGCGCCCGCCGCGGCTCCGGCGGGCGACGGTCACGAAGGCCACCTGGCACCGGCCACGCCGCCTGCCCCCGCCGCACCCGCAACGCCGACACCATCGCCGGCCGCTCCCGCCGAAGTGCCTGCTCCCGCGGCTCCCGCTGGCCAGGGCCACGAGGGCCACGCCAAGGCGGGCGCGCCGCCCGCCATGCCGGCAGACATGGCGCATGAGATGGGCCATCGCGGCACGGACCTGCCGGCCATGGTCCGCGACATGCGCAACCGCTTCTGGATCTGCCTGTTCTTTACCGTGCCGCTCTTCATCTATTCACCGATGGGGATGTTCACCCCGCCCGCGCCACCATTTGGCCTGGACCTCAACGTCTGGTTATTCGGCTTTACCACTCTCGCCATCGTCTATCCGAGTTGGCCGTTCTTCGTCTCCGCCTGGCGCGCGCTCAGGAAGGGCGTGCTGGGCATGGCGGCGCTGGTCGTATTGAGCGTCGGGACCGGGTATCTCTTCAGTGTCGGCGCCACCTTCCTCTTCAAGGAAGGCGGACAGTTCTATGAAGCGGTCGCCGTCCTGCTGGTGTTCATCCTGCTCGGTCACTGGCTGGAAATGCGGGCCCGTGCCGGCGCTTCGTCTGCCATCACGGCGCTGATGGATCTCACACCAGCACTGGCCTCGGTCGTTCGCGACGGCGTCGAGACCGAAGTGCCCACGGCGGAGGTGCTGGCGGGCGAGATTGTCGTGATCCGGCCGGGCAACAAGATTCCGGTGGACGGCATCGTCGAGACCGGCGACTCACTGGTCGACGAGTCCATGCTGACCGGCGAGTCGATGCCGGTCCAGAAGGGGCCTGGCGCCACGGTGATCGGGGCGACCATCAACAAGAGCGGCAGCTTTCACTACAAGGCCACGAGGGTCGGGGCCGACTCCGCACTGGCGCAGATCGTCAAACTGGTGCAAGAGGCACAGAACTCGAAGGCGCCGGCGCAACTGCTGGCGGACAAAGCCGCGCAGTGGCTGGTGATTGCCGCCATCGTCGCCGGTCAGGTGACCTTCGCGGTGTGGTTCTGGTGGATCGGACAGCCCTTGCTGTTCGCGGTGACGCTGACCATCACGGTCTTCGTGATCGCCTGCCCGGATGCGTTGGGACTGGCCACACCCATGGCGGTAATGGTGGGGACGGGCCTCGGCGCAATGAACGGCATTCTCTTCAAGAACGCCTCGGCGCTCGAAGACGCCACCAGGCTCAACGTCATCGTCTTCGACAAGACCGGTACGCTCACCATCGGCCAACCGGAGGTCGTGGAGATCGTGACGGCGGAAGGGATCACCGAGGACGTGTTGTTGACCGCCGCCGCGGCCGTCGAGCAGGGGTCCGACCATCCGCTCGCCCAGTCCATCCTGCGCCGGGCAGCGCACCTGACCGTCGCGGCACCGACGGGATTCGAGAGCCTCGACGGTATGGGTGCGCGGGCCGAGACCGCTGGTGGAACGGTTTTCCTCGGCAACCGGCTGCTCATGGATACCCAGAAGCTCGCGCTCGGCCCGCTGGAGGCCGAAGCCACCCGCCTCCAGGCGGACGGCCGCACCGTCGTCCATGTGTCGCAGGCCGCTCGCGTGATTGGGCTGATCGCCATCGCCGATGCGATCAGACCGACCTCCAAGGCCGCCGTGGCCAAGTTGCGCGAACGCAAGATCGACGTGGTGATGCTGACCGGCGATAACGCGGCCACCGCCAAACGCATCGCCGCCGACCTCGGCATCGACAGCGTGCTGGCCGACGTGCTGCCGGCCCAGAAGGCCAACAAGGTGAAGGAGCTTCAGGCCACGGGGAAGAAGGTCGGGATGGTGGGCGACGGCGTCAACGACGCGCCAGCGCTCACCCAGGCCGACGTGGGATTTGCCATTGGCGCTGGCACCGACGTCGCCATGGACAGCGCCGATGTCGTGCTGATGAAGAGCGACCCGTATGACATCGTTGCCGCGATCGAGCTCTCGCGGGCGACGTTGCGAAAGATGCACCAGAATCTGTGGTGGGCGGTGGGCTACAACGTCATCGCATTTCCGCTGGCAGCGGGCGTTTTGTACCCATTCGTACTGAGTCCGGAGATCGCCGCCCTGTCGATGTCCGGCAGTACGCTCATCGTGGCGATTAATGCGTTGATGTTGAAGCGGACCAAACTCGCAGGCATCCGTCAGCCCGGCCAGACGGCCGCCGCGTGACGGTCTGCGGCGACCCTGGCAAGAGGACAAGCAAATGAGTTGTTGTAGCGATGTGATGACACCAATCGAGGCATCCTCGTGCTGCACGCCGCAAGACACGGCAGCACACGCCGCGCGAGCGATGCGCAGCTCCGGCTGCGGCTGCGCACCGGTGGTCGAGGATACCAACAGCCGCAAGCTGGTCGGCGTCGTGACCGAGCGCCACCTCTGTTGCGACGTCGCGGCAGACGACCGGCGCGCGTCGGAGGTGCGCGTCAGTCAGATCATGCTCCCCCCGTCTGCGTGTTGTGGCGCGGATGAGCCTGTTGAAGAAGCACGCCGACAACTGCACGAGCATCGCGCGACGAGCTTGCCCGTGGTGGACGGGACTGGCGGCTGCTGCGGCACGATCAGCGCTCACAACTTGGAATAGTCCTGACTTCGACTATCTGAGCCTCCTGACATCGACGCTAACGGCGAGCGCGCGTTTCTGGCCGCGCTCGCCGGCTGGGCACCGTCATAACCAGCCGTTTCTAAACCCCGCCCGGCGCAGGCCCGTCACGACATAGGGGCACGCGCGCATCAGCCGCCAGAGGAAACCCGACCGGTAGTTTTCGCACATCAGCACAACTGGACCGACGTTGATCCCCAAATGATACGGCGAGGTCCAGCCGGGACCCGCGTCGTCTTCGTGCGGAAAGGTCAGATTGAAACTGCACCGCAGGCAATACTCGCCCGTGACCTGCGGATAGACGTCCTGAAAATGCTCAACGGTGGGCAGCACGACCTCCGGGGCGAACGGAAGCGAGGCGACCACGGCCCACGGCGCGACGGTTCCGTCGTCCGGGCCATACGGCACGCCACGGGCGACGTAATCAAAGAACGAGCGCTCGATCCCGTGAACCCGCTGCGTCGTCCAGCCCGGGCCGTCGCTCGCGGTCAGTCCCCAGAAGTGCTGACCGTAGCCCGCGAATTCAAGGGGGTTCCGAATTGCGTAGGCCTGCTGGACGTAGGTCGCGCGCCGGCTGTTTTCGCAGTAGTCGATGCCCTTCTCTCGCGCGAAGGCATCCTGGATTCCTCGAAAGTCCACCCAGACGTGCGAGTACTGATGGATGAAGAGCGCACCGCCGTAGAGCAATTCGTAGCCGAGAATGTTCTTCCACTGGTAGCTGGAAGTCCACGCCGTGTAGCTCTCCGTTGGCAGCGGATACGTCGGTGAGCCTAGACCGAGCGTGTACAAGAGCATGGCCTCGTCGTAGCCTTCCCAGCGGTAGGGCAGAAAGCCGCTCTCAGGCTTCCACCCATGAGTGACCGTCGCGCCGCCATTGCACGCCCAGTGCCAATCGGCGCGGCGATAGAGCGCGTCGGCCAACGTGCGAATCTCCAGCTCGGCTTCGCTGTCTTGATCGAAATACGCCGCGGCGGCCAGCATGCCGGCCAACAGGAAACTGGTATCGACCGTCGACAATTCGCACAAGCCGGCGCGCGCTCCTGTAGTCATGTCGAGGAAGTGGTAGTAGAACCCGTTGTAACCGGTCATGCCGGGCGCAGTTCCCTGCGGGCTGGTCCAGAAGAACCGCAGCAGCGCCAGCGTTCGTTCGATCGCGTCGGCGCGTGTCATCCATTCCCGTTCGACGCCGACCGGATACGCCGCGAGCGCGAAGCCGACGGCAGCGATACTCGCCGGGGCGCCAGGCTGTGTTCTGTCGGCCACCAGACCGTTGGCAGAATTGGTCTCGTTCAGGAAGTACCCGAAAGAATGACGCTGCAGCGCGTCCAGCCTCGTTTCACCGAAGTCAGGTCGAATCACATGAGACATGGTTTGGCGATCACGCCACTGTTCCCTGTTCTGTGCCCTGGCTCCATCTCCAGTTGCGAATCTCCGGCATGTCCTCACCGTGCTCGGCGATGTATAGCCCGTGCTCAAGCAGCTTGGCGCGCATGGTTTGCTGGACATGGGCGGCGCGGGGACCGAGCGCAGGCACGCGGGCGATGACGTCGCCGACCAGGTGAAAGCGGTCAAGGTCGTTCAGCACGACCATGTCGAAGGGGGTGGTCGTCGTGCCTTCTTCCTTGAAGCCCCGCACGTGCAGGTTGTGATGATTCGTGCGGCGATAGGTCAGTTGATGAATGAGCGAGGGATACCCGTGATAGGCAAAGACGATCGGCTTGTCGGTGGTGAAGAGCGCATCGAACTCTTCGTCGCTCAACCCATGGGGGTGCTCGGTCTGCGGCTGGAGCTTCATGAGATTGACGACGTTGATCACCCGCACTCTCAAGTCGGGGAAATGGCTCCCCAGCAACTGGACCGCCGCAAGCGTTTCGAGCGTCGGCACATCGCCGCAGCAGGCCATGACGACATCCGGCTCGCCGCCCCGATCGTTGCTGGCCCACGGCCAGATACCGAGGCCGGCCGTGCAGTGCGCGATGGCCGCGTCCATATCCAGCCACTGCGGCGACGGTTGCTTGCCGGCGACGACGACATTGACGTAGTTGCGGCTGCGCAGGCAGTGGTCGGTGACCGAGAGCAGGGTGTTCGCGTCGGGCGGCAGGTAGACCCGGATGACGCTGGCGGTCTTGTTCGCGACCACGTCGATGAAGCCCGGGTCCTGATGGCTGAAGCCGTTATGGTCCTGCCGCCAGACGTGGGACGTGAGCAGATAGTTGAGGGATGCAATCGGCCGGCGCCACGGGATCTCATTCGACACCTTCAACCACTTGGCGTGCTGGTTGAACATGGAATCGATGATGTGAATGAACGCTTCGTAGCAGGAGAAGAACCCGTGGCGGCCCGTCAGCAGGTAGCCTTCCAGCCAGCCTTCGCACTGGTGCTCGCTCAACACCTCCATCACGCGGCCATCGGGTGCGATGTGATCGTCGGCCGGAAGGATCTCCGCGATTGAGCAACGATTCGTCACCTCGAACACCGCGTTCCACCGGTTCGAGTTCGTCTCGTCCGGGCTGAAGACGCGGAAATTGTCGGGGTTGTGCTTAATGACGTCGCGGATGAACTCGCCCTGGACGCGCGTCGCCTCGGCGTCGACTGCGCCCGGGCGAGTTACCGTGACGGCGTAGTCACGGAGGGCCGGCAGCTGGAGGTCGCGCAGCACCAGGCCACCGTTGGCGCGGGGATTGGCACTCATGCGACGCTCCCCTGCCGGAGCCAATGCCGCCAGCTCGGGGATGAGCCGACCCGCCTCGTCGAACAGTTCTTGCGGCCGGTAGCTCTTCAGCCATGTTTCCAGAATCTCCACGTGGCCCGGTCGACTCATGTCGCCCATCGGGACCTGATGCGAGCGGAAGCTGCCTTCGGTCTGCTTCCCATCAACCACCTCCGGGCCGGTCCAGCCCTTTGGCGATCGGAGGATGACCATGGGCCAGCGCGGCCGCACCGTGAACCCGTTGGCGCGGGCATCGCGCTGGATGCGATGAATGTCGGCGACCACGGTGTCGAGTGTCGAGGCCATCCGCTGGTGCATGTCCATCGGGTCGTCGCCTTCGACGACATAGGGTGAGTATCCGTAGCCGCGGACGAGTGCCTCCAATTCCTCGCGAGGAATGCGCGCCAGAACGGTCGGGCCCGCAATCTTGTAGCCGTTCAAGTGCAGGATCGGCAGCACGGCGCCGTCGTGGACGGGATTGAGAAACTTGTTCGAGTGCCAACTCAGTGGCGAGCGCAGCGGTCTCTGCTTCGCCGTCGCCGACGACGCACGCGACGAGCAGGTCCGGATTGTCGAACGCCGCGCCATAGGCGTGCGAAAGCGAGTAGCCCAACTCCCCACCCTCGTGAATCGAGCCGGGCGTTTCCGGCGCGACGTGGCTGGGTATTCCGCCGGGGAACGAGAACTGCCTGAAAAGTCGCCGCAGGCCCTCTTCGTCTTGCGAAATGTGGGGATATACCTCGCTATAGGTCTGCTCCAGATACGCGTTGGCCACCATGCCGGGCCCGCCATGGCCCGGGCCAGCGATGTAGATAACGCTCAGGTCGTGTTCCTTGATCACGCGATTCAGGTGCACGTACACGAAGTTCAGCCCCGGCGTCGTGCCCCAATGACCCAGCAGGCGCGGCTTGATGTGCGCCAGCGTGAGCGGCTGCTTCAGCAGCGGATTGTCATAGAGATAGATCTGCCCGACGGAAAGGTAATTCGCGGCCCGCCAGTAGGCGTCGATCTTGCGGAGTACTGCCGTCGCGAGGCGTGGCGATTGTGGGTTCATGCGTCAGGTTCCGTTATGTGTCCGTCCAGGCCGAGCACGCGGGACACCGAGCGGGCAATCATCAGCTCTTCGTTCGTGGGAATGATGCGAACAGTGACGCGGCTCGCATCCGTGGAGATCACCGCCGCGTGATCCGCGTTGCGCGCGTCATGCAGTTCGATGCCAAGGAAGCCCAGGCCCTCGCAGATGCGGGCACGAATCGAGGCGCTCTGTTCCCCAATGCCAGCCGAGAACACCAAAGTGTCCAGCCCGCCGAGGGCGGCGGCGAAAGCGCCCACCCACTTCCTGGCCTGGTAGCAGAACAGCGCCACCGCTTCCGCGGCCCGGACGTCCCCGGCTTCACGCGCGAGCAGGTCGCGCATGTCGGAGCTGATCTCCGAGACGCCGAGCAGCCCCGATTCGTGATGGACCATCTCATTGAACTGCTGCGGCGTCATTCGCTCGGTGAGCGCAAAGAACGACATCAGTCCTGGGTCCAGGTCGCCCGTCCTCGTGCTCATGACCAATCCGGCCGCGGGAGTAAAACCCATGCTGGTGTCGATGCTCATGCCTGCCTGGACGGCGGCCATGCTGGCCCCATTGCCCAGGTGGGCGAGGATCACGCGTCCGTTTGCGGCTTGAGGTCCCGCGGCCCGGCCGAGTTCTTCCATGAGATAGGCATAGGACAGGCCGTGAAAGCCGTACCGCCGAACGCCCTTCGCCTGGTAGCGCCGCGGAATCGGCAACACCGTGGCGACGCGCGGCATCGCGGCGTGAAACGCGGTGTCAAAGCAGGCCACCTGCGGCAGGTCCGGATGGCGCTCGCGAAACGCCTCGATCAGCGCGATCTCGCGGGGCAGGTGATCCGGCGCATACGGTCCGGCGCGATGCAGTTCGTCAAGCAACTCAGTGGTGACTCGAGCCGGCTCGGAGTGCGCCAGTCCATGAACGACGCGATGCCCCATCGCTGTCACGGTCGACCATTCCGGCCGGGCTTCGAGCCAGTCGGTCAGAAACCGCGCTCCAGATTCGCCGTCCGGCGCCTCCGTCCGGCCCTCGCTTCGCCCGCGTTCCGTCGCCTGCCACGCCAGCGTCGTGCCGCCCAATCCTACTCGGTCGAGCTTCCCCGTCAGGGACGTCTTCAGATGAGGGTCGGTCTGATACACCGCGAACTTGATGCTCGATGAGCCGCGATTGATCGCGAGCACCGACGAGGGGGAAACCATGAAGTTCAACGCATTCTTCCGCAGTCCGGATTGCGTGGCTGTCCCGAATGGCACACAGTCAAGCCGCGGATTAAGACATCTTCATTAACCCCAATATCGATGCTCGCGGCGCCCGGTGAACACCGGCTTGAACTACGATCGACCGAGAGCTGCGTGCGCCCGGCATCCCGACATTTCCCTGTTTAAGGAAACAGCGTGTCCAATCTGGGCTGGCGCCCACTGTCGCTCCTCATGAAGGCCGCGGATTTTTCAGCAGTACTTCAGGAAAACTTCGCGTGCGATCAGCGACGGACGTGGGATTCCTCACGACGCCCGCGGTTAGCAGGATCCACGGGTCCGTTGGCCTCGTTCTTGCTATCCTGAGTTGACGGCATTCTTGCATGTTTCGAGTCTCCGTTCTCCTCACCGTCCTGACCTTGGCCGCCGGCCCTGATGCCAGCGTCTTGTGCAGGGCTTGGTGTGGCCCGGAGGCCGCCACGAACGAGTGCCGCCACGAAAGCTCGGAGCAATCGCCGATCCTTACTGCTGGCGATTGCTGCGCGGGTGTCGAGGCCGGCGTCCCAGCGGCCCTCGTGAAGGATGCACCCACAACGGTGTCATCCCCGGGTGTGGCCCAGGCCGTTCCGGGGCACGGCCACCAGTTCTCCCGTCGGTCCGGCAACGGCCGCCCTGGCCGCGAGCTTGGGCGTCCACGGGCGTTCGGCCCGCCACCTCTCTCAACCATCCTCAGAATCTGAGTCTGTCCCGCCGTACCCCACGGCATCGGGCCTGACCTGCGTGTGACCCGCACGCGTGAGGCCCGGAACAGCAGTCTCCGTGACGTTCGTCGTCACGACCATGGTTGAGGCGTTACATGAGCAAGTTCTTAGAGTGTGCGGTATTCGTCCTGCTACCGCTCGTAGCGGTGGCGCAGCCGTCCGATCGCGACTGGGCTCCGGCGACGCCGCTGGCCGAGCTCGTTGCGCAGGTCGATGCGTTGAGTCCGGAACTGGCGGCGGCCCGGCGAGAGGTCGACGCGTCGGTCGCCCGGATCCGGCCCGCCGGTGCGCCACCGGACCCGACCATCTCCACGGGATACATGAGCGGATTTCTGCGGCCGCCGTTCTTCCCCTCGGCGACCACGCCCGATGGATTCTGGCAGTTCGGCGTGACGCAGGAGATCCCGTATCCCGGCAAGCTCGCCGCCAAGACTGTGATCGCCTCGACGGTCGCCGAGCGGGCCCGGTGGAGCGTCGAGCTGACTCGCGTCGGGCTGGTGGCGGCCCTCAAGGCCGCCTACGCCGATCTCGAGCTGGCGGAGCGCAGCCTCGCGATCCTCGATGGCACGCGCGGCGTGCTCGAGCAGGCGCACTCGCACGCGGAAACGCGCTTCCGGGTCGGGCGGGGACCGCAGCAGGATGTGCTGCGCGCGCAGCTCGAGATCTCGATGCTGATCGAGCGACGCACCATGCTCCTCCGCGACCGGCGCACCGCGGTGGCGGCCGTCAACGCCGTGCTCGGCCGCGCACCCGACACCACGCTCAGCACGGTGCCGATCACCTACGACCCGCCTCCCACGCTCGCCGAGCTCCAGCGGCTCGCGAGCGACCACAATCCGCGGGCGCGCCGTGACGACCAGCAGATCGCCTCGGGGCAAGCGGCGCTGACGCTCGCCCGCAGGGAGATCCGGCCCGACTTCGCCGTCAGCGTGACGACCCAGCGCAAGGTGGGCGGCATGCCATGGATGTACGGCGTCGACCTGATGGCCACGGTCCCGGTGTTCTGGCAACGCAAACAGCGCCCAATGGTCGCGGAAGCCACGGCCATGCTGGGCGCCGCGCGCGACCTGCGCGAGGCCACACGGGTCCAGGCCGATGCCGAACTGGCCATCGCCGCCGCGGACGCCAGCGCCGCCATCGAGTTGATGACGCTTTATGCCGACTCCATCCTGCCGCAAGCGCGCCTCGCGCTGGAGGCGGCGATGGCGTCGTACCAGACCGGGGCGGTGGACTTTCTCACGCTGCTCGCGAACGTGACGAGCGTGCTGACCTACGACCTCGCCTCCCAACAACAGCACGCGCTGCACCTCAAGGCACTGGCGCGCATCGAGCCCCTGACGGGCCTGTCCCTGATTCATTAGTGAGGACCACCATGACTACCCCGTCGTCCGCTCCCCACACCTCGCGCCTGCTCCTGGCCGCCGTCGCCGTCGGCTCGCTGGCGCTGGGCGCCGGGATCACCTACACGCTGGTGCGCCGCGGCGCGGCACCGGCGGGGGCAGCCCCCGCGGCGACCACCGAGCACGCGCAGGCGGGCCACTCGACGCCGGCTGCAGAGGCCTCGGCGCCTGGGCCCCAACGGGTGCTGATCTCGCCGGCCCGTCAGCAGACGATCGGCGTGCGGACCGCGATCGTCGGCCACCAATCGATGGACTCGACCATTCGAACGGTGGGCGCGATGGCCTACGACGAAACCCGCATCACCGAGGTGCACCCGAAGATCGCCGGATGGGTGGAGCGCACCTTCGTCGATTACGTCGGCAAGACCGTCCGGCGCGGACAGCCCCTGCTCACGATCTACAGCCCGGAACTCGTCTCGACCCAGCACGAGTACCTGCTGGCGCTGCGCGCGCGCGGGCAACTGAGCAAGAGCGCGTTCGCGGAAACCCGCAGCGGCGCCGAATCGCTGCTCGAAGCCACCCGGGACCGCCTGCGCCTCTGGGACGTCAGCGACGCGCAGGTCGAGGCGCTCGAGCGCACCGGCGAAGTGCAACGAACCCTGACCCTGTATTCGCCGTTCAACGGGGTCGTGCTCGAACGCAACACCTACGCCGGGCAGTACATCACCCCTGACACGGCCACCGCGAAAATCGCCGACCTCTCGCGGATCTGGGTGGTGGCGCAGATCTTCGAATACGAAACGCGCTCGGTGAGGCTCGGGCAGGAGGCCCTGATCGAGTTCCCGTACGGGCAGTCAACCCGCAAGCTCACCGGAAAGATCACGTTCATCTATCCGGACATCGATCCGCAGACCCGCCGCGCGCGCGTGCGCATCGAGTTCGCCAATCCCGGGCTCGAACTGAAGCCGGAGACCTACGTCACGGTAACCATCCAGGTCGCCGGCGGCCACGCGCTGGCCGTGCCGCGCGAAGCCGTGATCGACACCGGCACCGCCCAGTACGTGATCGTGGCGCTCGCCGACGGCTACTTCGAGCCGCGACCGGTCGAGGTCGGCGCCCCCGTCGACGCGTTCTATCCGGTCCTCACGGGCCTGGCCGAGGGTGACCGCATCGTGACCTCCGCGCAGTTCCTGATCGACTCCGAGACAAACTTGCAGGCGGCGATGCAGGCGATGTCGCTGAGCATGCCGGGCATGGACATGGGCGGCGCCACGAGGGACCTCCCGGCCAAGGGCGTGGGTGGAGCCGGCGCCGACATGCCGGGCATGGACATGAGCCCGAAACCAGGGGCCGCGCCCGGCAACGCGACGCCGCCGCCACCGCACCAGCATCAGTAGGCGAAGGGAACCGTCATGATCGACAAGCTCATCGCCTTCAGCGCCCGCAACGGCTTCGTCGTCTTGCTGCTGATCGTCGCGATCACCGGCGGCGGCGTGTGGGCGATTCGGTCGACGCCGATCGATGCCATCCCCGACCTGTCGGACGTCCAGGTGATCATCAGCGCCAACTGGGAAGGCCGCAGCCCGACCCTGGTCGAGGACCAGGTGACCTATCCGATCGTGACGGCGCTGCTCTCCGCGCCACAGGTCAAGGTGGTGCGCGGGTTCTCGTACTTCGACGTCGCGTTCGTCTACGTGATCTTCGAAGACGGCACCGATCCGTACTGGGCCCGCAGCCGCGTGCTCGAGTATCTCAACGGCCTGCAGGGCCGCCTGCCGGCCGGGGTCACGCCCATCCTCGGGCCCGACGCCTCGGGAGTGGGCTGGGGATTCGAGTACGCGCTCGTCGATCGCACCGGCAAGACCGACCTCGCGCGCCTGCGCACGCTCAACGACTGGTACGTGCAGTACTGGCTGCGCAGCGTTCCAGGGGTCGCCGAGGTGGCGCCGGTCGGCGGCTACGTCAAGCAGTACCAGGTCGAGATCGATCCGAACGCACTGGTGGCCTACGGCATGTCGATCGACATGGTGATCGCCGCCATTCGCCAGAGCAACAACGACGTTGGCGGGCGGGTCGTCGAGTGGACCGGCCGGGAGTACATGGTCCGGGGCCGCGGCTACCTCACCGGTGTCGCGGACATCGAGATGGTGAGCCTCGGTGCCCGCCCCAACGGCACTCCCGTCCTGGTCAAGGACGTCGGTCGTGTGCAGATTGGCTCCGACATGCGGCGGGGCGTGGCCGACCTGAACGGCGAAGGCGACGTCGCCGGCGGTATCGTCGTGATCCGATCCGGCGTCGACACCAACAGCGTGATCAAGAACATCAAGGCGGCGGTGGCCGGCCGCATCCAGCCGGCCCTGCCCGAAGGCGTCGAGTTGGTCACCACCTACGACCGCTCCGACCTGATCGAGCGCTCGATCAGCAACCTGAGGGAGAAGCTGATCGAAGAGGGCATCATCGTCTCCCTGGTCTGTGTCGTCTTCCTCTGGCACTTCCGCAGCGCACTGGTCGCCATCCTGACGCTGCCACTCGCGATTCTGCTGTCGTTTGTCGCCATGAAGGCGGTCGGCGTCGGCTCCAACATCATGAGCCTGGGCGGCATCGCGATCGCCATTGGCGCCATGATCGACGCCGCGATCATCATGATCGAGAACGCCCACAAGCACCTCGAGCACGACGAGGGCACGGGCTCGCGCACCGAGATCCTGATCAGGGCGGCGCAGGAAGTGGGCCGACCGCTGTTCTTCTCACTGCTGATCATCACGGTCTCCTTCCTGCCCATCTTCACGCTCGAAGGGCAGGAGGGCCGGCTCTTCCACCCGCTCGCCTTCACCAAGACGTTCGCGATGGGCTTCGCCGCGCTCACGTCCGTGCTGGTGGTGCCGTTCCTGATGGTCCTGTTCATTCGCGGCCGGATCCCCAAAGAGGAACGGAACCCGGTCAACCGGTTCCTGATCTGGGCGTACCACCCGTTTGTCCGGTTCGTCCTCCGGCACCGGGCGCTCACCCTGATCGCCGCCCTCCTCCTGATGGCCAGCACAGTCCCCGTCTACCTGAAGCTCGGTTCCGAGTTCATGCCGCCGTTGTACGAGGGCACGCTTCTCTACATGCCGATTACGCTCCCGGGCGCCTCGGTGCAAACCGCGCAGCAGATCCTGACGCTGCAGGACAAGCTGATCAAGTCGGTGCCGGAGGTGGCGTCGGTCTTCGGCAAGGCGGGCCGGGCGCTGACGGCCACCGACCCGGCGCCGCTCGAGATGATCGAGACGGTGATCAACCTCAAGCCCGAATCGGAATGGCGTCCGGGCATGACGGTGGATCTGCTCGAAGCGGAACTGGACAAGACGGTCCGGCTGCCCGGCGTGGTCAATGCCTGGACCATGCCCATCAAGGGGCGGGTGGACATGCTCTCAACCGGCATCCGCACGCCGGTGGGGATCAAGATCTTCGGTCCGAAGCTGGAAACCATCAACGAGATCGGCACCCAGATCGAAGGGGCCATCGCCAGCGTGGCCGGCACGCGCAATGTGTTCGCCGAACGTGTCACCGGCGGGTACTACCTCGACTTCACGATCAAGCGGGACCAGATTGCCCGCTACGGCCTCACCATCCAGGACGTCGAGATGGTGATCGAGTCGGCGATCGGCGGCGCGAACATCACGACCACCATCGAAGGGCGCGAGCGCTTCCCGGTCAGCGTGCGCTACCAGCGCGCCTACCGCAGCGACCTCAACACGCTCAAGCGAACCCTGATTGCGACACCCGGAGGCGCCCAGATCCCCATCGAGCAGGTGGCCGATATTTCGGTCAGCAGCGGCCCGACCGTGATCCGCACGGAGCAGGCGCAGTTACTGGGCTACGTCTACGTCGACGTCGCCGGGCGCGACATCGGCGGCTACGTGGAAGATGCCAAGCGCGTCGTGGCCCAGATGGTGAAGCTCCCGGAGGGCTACACCCTGGAGTGGAGCGGCCAATACGAGTACATGATGCGCGCCGCCGCGCGGCTCCGCATCGTCATTCCCGTCACGCTGCTCATCGTGATCGTGCTGCTCTACTTCAGCACCCGCAGCGCGGCGAAAATCCTGATCGTGCTGCTCGCCGTGCCGTTCTCACTGATCGGCGCGTTCTGGCTGATCTACCTCCTCGGCTACAACATGAGCGTGGCGGTGTGGGTAGGCATCATCGCGCTCGCCGGCGTCGACGCGGAGACGGGTGTCGTGATGCTGCTCTATCTGGACCAGTCGTTCGCGAAATTCAAGGCGGCGGGACGGATGAACAGCCTTGCTGATTTGCAGGAGGCCGTGGAAGACGGCGCCGTCAAGCGCATCCGCCCGAAGATGATGACCGTGATGGCCATCCTGATGGGACTGCTCCCGATCATGTGGAGCCACGGCGCCGGCGCCGACGTCATGAAACGCATCGCCGCGCCGATGGTGGGCGGCGTCGTCACCTCGTTCGCCCTCGAGCTGTTGATCTACCCGGTGGTCTACACGCTGTGGAAATGGCATACGGAAGTGAAACCCGCTCGCGTCAACCCGGCCGGTTAATCAGGAGACTTTATGTGGATGCGCATCGCCCTGCTTCTCTCGTGCCTGGCCGCCTGGACCGGGCCGGTATCGCCCGCCACCGCGCAACCGGCGCCGATCGAGGCGCGTGAGGACACCGCCTTCGGCGGGCATCCGGGCTCCCTGCGGCTCGACGGCGACGGCCTCGCCTTCGACGCACGCGATGCCAAGCGTAGCCGGCGCTGGACCTTTGACGAGGTTCGCCAGCTGCGCATCGAAACGTCTCGCCGCATCGTCGTGGAAACGTATCAGTCGCGCGGGTGGCGTCGTCTCGGCCACAGCCGGGCCTACCAATACCGCACCACGACGCCGGTGGCGCCCGAATGGGTGGCGGAAGTCCTGTCGCGCATCACCCGTTCAGTGGTCACGTCAGTGGTCCCGCCCCGGACGGCGCCGGCGCAGTTCACCGCCGACGTGCACCACGAGGGGACAGACACCGGAGGCCGGCTCGCGCTCTATTCTGACGGGATGGCCTTCGAGACGCCCCGCGACGGTTTCGCGCGCTTCTGGCGCTTCACGGACCTGGACGCCGTGCTCCTCCAGGACCGCTATCGGCTGCAGATCGCGGTCTACGAGGGTCCGCGCGAGCACGTGCGCCCGTTTCTCTTCACGCTCAAGAAGGACCTGCCACCCGGCTTCTACGACGAACTCTGGCGCGCCGTCAACGGGCGTTCCGGAATCGTTTCCAGGGAAGCGCTCAAGTAAAGGACTCTGTGAAGATTCAGATCCGGTCCATCGTCATCGCGGTCATCATTGGGTGGGGGCTTGAACCAGACGCTTGGCACGTTTTACCCTGGAGGAACACCAATGGCGAAATGCGGATGCAGGGAAGTTCATGAGCGGCGACGGGTCGTCTTGACTGGCGGGCCTGGCGCGGGAAAGACGGCCCTGCTGGAGCTGGTCCGGCAATCGTTCTGCTCCCATGTCAAGGTGTTGCCGGAGGCTGCTGGCGTGGTCTTTGGTGGCGGCTTTCCCCGGGAAGACGACCCCGCCTGTCAGCGCGCCGCGCAACGGGCGATTTTCCATGTCCAGCGCGAGCTGGAGGTCACGGGAGACAACCACCACCCGGCGATTGTCCTGTGCGATCGTGGCACCATCGACGGCCTCGCCTACTGGCCGGGAGAGCCCGAGGAGTTCTGGTCGTCCGTTGGCGCGACCGTGGACGATGAACTCCGCCGATACGACGCCGTCATCCACCTGCGAACGCCGCCGCTGGAGCACGGCTACAACCACCAGAACCCCCTGCGGACTGAGTCAGCGACCGCGGCCGCCGAAATCGACACACGGATTGCCCTCGCGTGGGAGCGGCACCCCCGCCGGTTCATCGTCGAGTCGTCCGCAGACTTCCTCGACAAGGCGGCTCGCGCCGTTGCAATCCTGCGCGACGAGGTGCCCGCCTGCTGTCGAGGACATGTCGTGCCGGCGCCGCGTAGCGGCCGACCGGTCGCGCGCTAGAAACCGATCGAATACACCAGCTTGAAAGTGCGGCCGCTCTCGGGCAGCACGTCCTTCAGATAATTCAAATGATTGCGGTACAGCGCGTCGGTGGCGTTATCCAGCCGCGCTGTGATCGTGTTGAGTACGCCAGCCTTGCTGAAGGAATAGGACCCAAACACCCGGCCGGTCGAGTAGCCGTCGGTCGGCAGTTCGGCCCCGTAGACGCGGGTCTGGTCCGAGACGATGGACACGCTGCCGCCGAACTGGAACGCGTTCTTTCGGTAGGTGAGGCCCGTCAGGACGCGGAAGGGCGGGATGCGCGGCAACGGCTGCCCAGACGCCGACAACTCGCCCTTGACCCAGTCGTAGGTGACTTCCACGGTGAGTTCGTCGGTCACTTTCACATCGGCGTGGGCCTCGGCGCCAAGCAACACGCTGTCGGCCGCGATGTTCTCAACCACAGGGAAGCCCTCTGCCTCTTCGCCGGTCGGCTGCCGAAAGATGTAGTTCTTGATGTCGTTTCGGAAGAACGTGAGTTCTCCTCCAAAGCGCCGTGAACGTCCCCGCACCGATACGTCGAACCCGAGTGCGTGCTCGGCACCGAGCTCGTCGTTGCCGACTTCAAACGCCAGGTTTCCCGGGTGCGGGCCCAGATAGTAGAGCTCTTCGAGCGCGGGATACCGTGCCGCTCTCGCTACGTTGATTGCGACCACGACATTCTCGTTCGCCGCCCGCGGCTTCAACAGCAGGCCGACCGATCCCGAAAACTCGTTGAAGGCGCGGGGCGTCAGGCCGTTCTCGGGTCGATATGCCGCGTGATCGAGACGGCCGCCAAACTGCACGGTTGCGTGGGGAGACCCGAACTCTTCGTACAGGAAACCAGCAAACGACCGCTGTCCGACCGGGGGGGACAGTGCCTCTTCGCCGGTCGCGGCGAAGTTGCGGTCCAGGAACCACACGCCGAAGCTTCCGGTCAACTTGCCGGCTGGACGATGCGAGAGCAGCACTTCGCCTTCCACCGTGTCGTTGTTGAACGTGGTGCCGACTTCGGTGCCCGTCAGCTCCGAGTGCTCGTAGCGGCGAACACCGAGCGTGGCCCGATACGATTGCAGCCACCCTCCCAGTTGCGCCCCGCCAGCTCGTAGGCTGAAGGAGTGGCGCTTCGGCGTCAGACTGATCTGCCCTTCTTCCACAATCGGAATGCCGTACTTCGTGTCGTCGTAACCGTAGCTGGCGCCGACGTATGAGCGCTCGCCCGTCCACGCGGCGCCGAGCGTCCCCAGGCCCATCCGCGAGCCCGAGTTGTCCACCTTGCCCTGTGGAGTCATGTAGTTGCCCGCACGCCGACCCGCACCGCCGAAATGCGCAGCGAATTTGCCGTTCCCGACGTGGATGTCACCCGCCCCGCCAGCCTGGGAACCGTTGCTGGTGTAATCCATGGTGATCGTACCGGATGCCCCCTGCTGTTTCTCTGTGGGAATCTGATCGGTGATGACGTTGACCAGGCCGCCGATCGCGTTGGCGCCGTAGAGCAAGGTGGCCGGTCCGCGCACGACCTCGATCTTCTTCGCCGCCGCAGGATTGCTCGGCACCGAGTGATCGCCCGACTGACTGGACAGGTCGCCCATGCGCTGGCCGTCTTCGAGGACCGCGATGCGGTCACCGTCGAGACCGCGGATCACCGGACGCGCCGGCCCGGGTCCGAAAGCGCGCGTGGCCACGCCAGGCGCTTCCGACAACGTGGCTCCGATCGTCGATTCAAGCTGCTTGGCCAGCTCCTGGCCCGCCAGCACGGAGGTGGGCTGATACGATTCGAACTGCGGACGGGCGTTCGGACTCACCGACAGCACTTCAGCAAAGTGCAGGTCGAAGTCGACGGCCAGATTGAGCGTCACTGGCTGCGCCGCGACTGTCACCTCAGTGCGCCGGGTGCTGTAGCCCTCCGCGCGGACACCGACGTGGTACGAACCCGGTGGCACACCCTCGAACTTATAGACGCCCTCGTCATTGGTGCGCACCTCGCGACGCAACTCGTCGATCACGACAAGTGCGGCGGCCAGCGGCTGATTATTGCCGCCCTGCGTCACCGTTCCGACGAGCGTTGTCGACGTCTGCGCCCATGCCTGGGTTTGAGTCATGGTGGCGAGAACCGCCACCGACATACCAACGAGACGAGCCAAGCGGATAACGTCCACGAACCACACTCCTCAACACACATCTCTGGAAACGGATGGCGATCGCCGGCCACGATCAGGCGACGCGCGCATGACATGCGCGTCAAGACCAGGGCAAGGGAGGCGACCGGCGAACCTTAGACGGCGAGGAAAGCGGGTGGGCCGCGGGAGGAAGGTGCGGCGCAGACCAGCTCAACGGGATGACTCTCACCGGGTTCTAGGCAAGGCGCTGAGGAGAACGGTGATGCGAGCGCAACCGGGTAGGAAACGAACGCTCCGCTGAAAGCCCGCTGCAGGTGACAGACAACGCAGTGTTCGGGCCGTGTCGGTCGAGACCCGGGCGCGACGATTCTGAGCGCGTCATGCTCACTCGACCCCGACACCAACCGGCACGCCGGATCGTCGTCGGCGCCGATCGTGTGTGCGTCGAGGCCAGGCAGCGCCACAGTGCTCAGGAACGCGAAGAGCACACACGCTGCGAGCGGACGCCGCCGAGGTCGAGGCAAAGCCACGGTTTTTCTATTCTGACCGCCAAAGAAAGGCTGGGTCAAGCAATACGCACGCGCGCATCACAGCTCAACCTCCCGGCGCTCGCGCGCGAAGACCGCGTAGAGAACCGGCAGCACCAGCAGCGTCAGGACGGTGGACGAGAGAATGCCGCCGACGACCACGGTCGCGAGCGGGCGCTGCACCTCGGCGCCGGTTCCCGTCGCCAGCGCCATCGGCAGGAAGCCGAGCGAGGCGACCATCGCCGTCATCAGCACCGGTCGCAGTCGCGCCAGCGCGCCGTGGAACACCGCCTCGTCCACCGACGCGCCGTCCGCCCTGAGGCGGTTGATGAACGTCAGCATCACCAGCCCGTTCAGCACGGCGACGCCCGACAGCGCGATGAAGCCGACTGCCGCGGAGATCGAAAACGGAATGTCCCGCAACCACAGCACCAGCACACCGCCGGTCATGGCCAGCGGCACGCCGCTGAACACCAGCAGGGCGTCACGCACGTTGCCGAACGTCGCGAACAGCAGCGCGAGGATCAGCAGGAGCGCCAACGGCACGACCACCTGCAGCCGCTGGCGCGCCGACAACAACTGCTCGAACTGGCCGCCCCACGCCGTCCAATAGCCGGCCGGGATGGTGACCTCGTCTTTGATGCGCTGTTCGGCGTCGTCGACGAACGAGCCGATGTCGCGCCCGCGCACGTTGGCGGTCACCACCACGCGGCGCTTCCCGTTCTCGCGGCTGACCTGGTTGGGGCCGGTCGCGATTTCGAACGTGGCGATCGAACCCAGGGGCACATAGTCACGCGCGCCGGACGCCGGCGGCAGCGGCACCGGCAGCCGCTCGAGTCCCTCGATGTTCGTGCGGAGAACCTCGGGCAGGCGCACGACGATGTCGAAGCGACGGTCGCCCTCGTAAACCTGCCCGCTGGTCCTGCCGCCAATCGCGACCTCGATCACTTCCTGCACGTCGGCGACGTTCAGGCCCAGCCTGGCCATGGCCGGCCGATCGATCTGCACCGTCAGCATTGGCAGCCCGGTCGTCTGCTCGACCTTGACGTCGGCGGCGCCCTCGACGGCGGCCAGCACCTGCTCCACGTCGGCGCTCACGGCCTCCAACGTCGCCATGTCGTCGCCGAAAATCTTCACGGCCACGTCGCTGCGCACGCCGGCGATCAGCTCGTTGAAGCGCATCTGGATCGGCTGGGTGAACTCGTAGTTGTTGCCCGGCAGGTGGAGCAAGTCCGCTTCCAGCTGCTCCACCAGGGACGCCTTTGGCCGGGCCGGGTCGGGCCACAGGGCGGGCGGCTTCAGCATCACGTAGGTGTCGGCCACGCTCGGCGGCATCGGATCGTTTGCGATCTCGGCGGTGCCGATCTTCGAGAACACGTAGTCCACCTCCGGGTAGGTCTTCAGCTTGCGTTCCACCGCGTGCTGCATCTCCACCGCTGTCGTCAGGCTCGTGCCCGGGATGCGGAGGGCGTGCACCAGCAGGTCGCCTTCATCGAGGCTGGGCAGGAATTCCGTTCCCAGGCGCGTCGCCATGACCCCGGTAACCAGCATCAAGGCGGCCGCGGCCACGACCGTGGCCAGCCGGTTGTTGAGCACCATTCTCAACGCCGGTTGATATACGCGCATGGCACCGAGCACCAGCACGTTTTCTTTCTCCGACATCCGGCCGGTCATGAAGATCGCGAGCGCCGCCGGCACGAACGTCAACGTCAGGATCATGGCGCCGGTGAGCGCCGCCAGCACGGTGAACGCCATCGGGTAGAACATCTTCCCTTCGATCCCGGTCAGGGTCAGGATCGGCAGGTAGACGATCATGATGATCAGCTCGCCGAAGATGGTGGCGCGGCGCACCTGGCGCGAGGCGTCGAACACCACCTCGAATCGCTCGGCCCGGGTCAGCAGCCGCCCAAGTTCATGCTGCCGCTCGCCCAGGCGGCGGACGCAGTTCTCGACGATGATGACCGCCCCATCGACGATGATGCCGAAGTCGAGGGCCCCCAGGCTCAGCAGGTTGCCGCTGACGCCGCGCTCGACCATGCCGGTGATGGCGAACAGCATCGACAGCGGGATGACGCAGGCGGTGATGATCGCGGCGCGGATGTTCCCGAGGAAGACGAACAGGACGAGGATGACCAGCAGCGCGCCGATCATCAGGTTGTGCTGCACCGTCTCGATGGTCGCGTCCACCAGCTTCGAGCGGTCGTAGACGGTCTTGGCCACGACGCCGGCGGGCAGGGTGCGGTTGACCTCGGCCATGCGGTCGGCGACTCGCCGCGACACGACACGGCTGTTCTCCCCCATCAGCATGAAGGCGGTGCCGACCACGACCTCGCGGCCGTCTTCAGTGGCCGCGCCCGTGCGCAGCTCCTGCCCAAGGGCCACCTGCGCCACGTCGCTCACGTAGGTCGGGGTGCCCCGTGCGTGCCCGACCACGATCTTCTCGATATCGGCCAGCGTCGCAACTTGCCCCGGCGCCCGCACCAGGTACTGCTCGCCGCGCCGCTCGATGTAGCCGGCGCCGACATTGGCGTTGTTGGCGGCCAGCGCCGTCATCACGTCGCGGAACGTGAGCCCGTAGGCCACCAGTTTCGCGGGATCGGGGGTGACGTGAAACTGCTTGGTGTAACCGCCGATGCTGTTGACGTCGGCGACGCCGGGCACCGTGCGCAGTTGGGGACGCACGATCCAGTCCTGCACCGTGCGCAGGTCCATGCCGGTGTACGGCTCGCCCGCCGCGGTGCGCGCCTCTTCACCGGCCTCCACCGTCCACAGGAAGATCTCACCCAGGCCCGTGGCAATGGGGCCCATCGACGGCGTGATGCCGGCCGGCAACTGGTCGCGGGCTTCGAGAATGCGCTCGTTGACGAGCTGGCGCGAGAAGTAGATGTCGGTGCCGTCCTCGAAGATCACGGTGACCTGCGACAACCCGTACCGGGAGATCGAGCGGGTCTCGAGCAGGCGCGGCAGGCCGGCCATGGCGGTCTCGACCAGGTAGGTGATGCGCTGCTCGACCTCGAGGGGCGAGTATCCCGGCGCTTCGGTGTTGATTTGCACCTGGACGTTCGTGATGTCGGGCACCGCGTCGATCGGCAGCCGCTGGTAGTTGTAGACGCCGAACACCGCGGCGCCGAGGGTCGTCATCAAGACGACCCATCGCTGCGCGATGGCGAACTGGAGAATGCGTTCGATCATGCCGGTCCTTGTGGGTGTCTGGCTCATGGCGGCACTAGTGATCGTGGGTGGCGCCGAGCTTGCCGATCTCGGCCTTCACGGCAAAGCTGTTGGTGGCGGCGAACCGCTCCCCTGCCTTCAGTCCGCTCAGCACCTCGATCCACACGCCATCGGAGCGGCCGAGCGCCAGCGGACGCGCCTCGAACCAGTCGCCGTAGCGCACGAACACCACCTGCCAGTCGCGAAAGGTCTGGATGGCCTCGACCGGGACCGCCAAGGGGACCGTCGCGGACGACTGCTCGAGCCTCACGGTCACGAACAGGCCGGGCCGCCACGCGCCGCCGGTATTCGGCACGACGATGCGAGCCGTGGCGCGGCGGTTCTGCTCGCCAATCAACGCGCCGATGAAGGTGACCCGGCCCGGCACCTCCAGGCCGAGGTCGTTGGCCACGACCGTGGCCGGCTGCCCCTGCCGCACGCGAACCAGATCCTTGGCGGGAATGCTGGCCTCAATCCAGACCGAGCTGAGATCGGCGATCACGAAGATGTTGCGATCGGCCGGCACGGCTTCGCCGACGGTGAGGTCGCGCTCGACCACCGTGCCGGCAATGGGCGCGCGAATCTCGTAGCGCGGCAGGCTGTCGGGCGCGGCGGTGCTCAGCGCATTCACCGCCACCTGGGTCAAGCCCAGCGCGACCAGCTTCTGGCTCGCCAGGTCCTGCCCGAGGCGCGCCTCATCGAACTGCCTTCGCGCTTCGAGGTATTCCTGTTCGGCGGAGATCTTTTTCTTCCACAGGTTCTCCTCCCGGTCCACGGCGACGCGCGCGAACTGGAGGCGCTGCGCGGCCGCCAGGAACGCGCTTTTCGCATCGGCCAGTTCGCGGCTGCTGATCACCGCCATCAAGTCGCCGCGCTGGACCCGGTCGCCTTCCTTGCTCATGACCTCGACGACCACACCCTGCAGCCGCGGCACCACCCGCGCGACCCGGGTCTCATCCGCCTTGATCTCGCCGGGCACTTCGAAGGTGGTGATCATCCGGCGCGGACCCACCGCCTGGATCTCGATGCCCGCGCTCTTCAAGGTGTCGTCCGCCAGCTGCACCTTGCCTTCGATCTGCGAGTAGGTCCATTCCTGCGTGCGCCCATTGCGCACCGCGTGGACCGTCACGTCGAAGGAGTGCGGCTCTTCCACCACCGCCTCGCCGCGCAGGTAATCGGCTTCTGGCACGAAGGTGATGCGATCGACGCGCCCGCCGAGGCGGTGCAGCTCGACCCGCAACGTCACCTCGCGCGGCGCCATCGGCCGGCCGTCACGATCGAGTGGATAGATGCGGAAATGCGGCTCGACGCCCGTTTCGTAGATCGTCACTTCGACCTGGAAGTCGTCGCCCGAGAGCAGGCGCGCCCCGTGCGGACCGCGCGGATAGTCGAGCGGCCCTGGCGCCGATTCGCCGGCCTCCGGCTGGTCAGGCGCGTCACGCAGCAGCCACAGCGTGGCGCCGACGGCGGCAAGGATGATCGCGGCGATGAGGATGAGACTTCTGCTTTTCATGACTGTTCCTACTGGCCCTTGACCGGCGTCGATGCAGCGTCAGCGAGGGGAACGCCGGTGAGGCGCTCGACTTGCGCCACCGCTTTCTGCACGCTCGCCAAAGCGCGCAAGTGCTGGACCTCGGCGGAGACCAGCGTTCGCTGGGCATCGAGCACCTCGAGATACCCGAACCGGCCAAGCCGATACCCTTCTTCAATGGCCGCAAACGCGGACCGCGCGCCGGGCAGCACGCTGCCGGCGAGCGCCGTCGCTTCGTCGTGGGCGCCGGCCAGGTCGCGATACGCGGCCGCCAGCAACGTCGTGATCCGCGCCTGCGCCGCACGCTCCGCCTCGCGAGCCTGCGCGACCCGCTGCGCGGCGGCCTGGATGCCGGCCCGGTTCCGGTCGGCGAACGGCAGCGGAATGGAGGCGCCGATCACGAGGGCGTTGCTGTCTGCGTCCGTGAAGCGGCGATAGCCCGCGCTCACCGTGACGTCGGGCACCGCCCGCGCGGCTTCGAGCGCCCTGGCCGCGTCGCGGCGCGCGATCTCCGTGGTCCATCGCGCCACTTCGGGGTTCCGCGCCACGTGCTGCACGAGCGTGTCAAACGCCGGCAGTGCCGCCGGTGGCTGCACGTCGCCTTCCGCCGATTCGAACACCGCCGCTCCGTGTCCCCACAATGCCGCCAGCGCCGTCCGGTCGGCGGCGAGCGCCCGCCGCGCCCGCTGCTCGTCAATGCGCGTCATCGCCAGCGCGACCCCGGCCTTGGTCTGCTCGATGGGCGACACCACGCCGGCCTCAACCCGCGTCCGGACCGTCTGATCCACCTGCTCGACCAGCACGCGCGTGCGCTCGGCCAGGGCGACGGCCTGCTGGCTGACCAGCACGTCGAGGAACGCCGCCGTGACGCGGGTCAGCACGTCGATGCGTGCTGTCTCGAAGTCCCATTCGGCAAGGTCGCGGTCAAGGCCCGCCAGCGTCCGGCGGGCCGCCCGCTTGCCGCCGAGTTCGATCAGTTGGCTCAGTTGCACGGTGGCCTGCGGCTGGACCACGCGGGTCCCATCCTGCGCGCGTCCGGACGCACCGAGGTCTTCGAGCAGGACGTCGGCCACTGGATTCGGCGGCCGTCCGGCCTGGATGACCAGTGACTCCCGCGCGCGCACTTCCCACGCGAAGCTCGCGAGCTCCGGGCTCTGCCGGAGCGCCAGGGCCAGCGCGTCGCGCAAGGTGATGCGGCCGGCGGGATTCTCGGACACGCCAACCGGCGCTGCCGCGGCATCGACGGGCGGCCGGGTCACACTCACCCCGGCGCCGAGCGGTCGTGGCTCAACGGTTTGAGCGCCCGCCGGCAGGGCGGCCGCGGTCACCGCCAGGGCCACGACGCTGCCAATGCGCAAATATCGCTTACGACGAGACGGCGAGAGACAGCCGGGCAATGGCATAACCCTCCGGCCGCATGGCGGCCGAACACACGATCGATTAATTGGGAACTACAGGTACGTGCGAAGTCGTTAGACGACGGCTGGCGGAGCGGGCGAAGAGGTGAAGCGCAGAGGTGGGTCGTGGGTCGGCAGCACCGCGGCTCTGCGCGGCTGGCGCATGCCGCTGGGGGCAGGCGCCTCAACCGCGACAGCGTCCGCCGCGGTTGTGACGTTCAGTACGAAGCGGGTGGCAATGTCGTAGGCAGAGACCATCGTCGGCGCGGCAACGTGGTCGCCGTGATCGAGCGCGGCATGATCGTGGTCCGCACCGGCATCGTGATGAGAGATGCCCGAGTCGGCCACTGCGTGAACGTGGACAATCGCCTGTTGGCGATCGAGGTGCGCATGCGGCGCGGGCAGCAAGCCGCCCAGCGCCACCGCAACGGCGGCGACGACGGTGAGGCGGCGAGAGGTCAGCGCTGAAACCACGCCCACGCAGTATGTGGTCGCCAACGCAGGTAAGTCAAACTCGTCACAGTCGGTGGGACAATCCCCGGAGCGACGCCCAGGCGAGCGCCCGGGCGATCGTCAGAACCGGTAGCGGAATCCGACGAAGCCGATGTGCGCCACATAACGTGGCGCGAGATAGGTCCCGAGGTTGAACAACCGGTTCCCCCACTGGAACGACCGGGACGTGTCACGCAGCAGCGTGTCCGCTCCCAAGGATTCCACCCAGGGCGTGGCGTCCGCCTGCATCCAGTCGTCGAGAGCGTAGTTCTCGTAGGTGTAGCTGGTCACCACGACGACTTCCCGCACCGGGATTTCAAGGCGCAGGTTGACGACGTGCCAGTCCTCGGACACGGTCGACGGCGACGAGAACGCAAACTGGTGATTGGGCGGAAACGGCGTGCCGTTGAAGTTGGTGACGCCGAAACCGGAGTAGTGAATGTCGATGGCGGCGAGCGAGGCCGTGTAGTCGGCAATCAGGGTGGCCTTCTCAGGCACGATCTGCCAGGTCGTGCCGACGCCGGCGCTCCACGTCTGGTCATCGCGCTCGGCCGTCCACTGGCTCGAGGCCCGCGTCCAGGGGCCGAGTTCCGCCGTGGCGACGGCGCTGGGATTGGCTTTGTTGTTCTCGTTGAACTCGATCGAGCGATCGAGCGCGGTGCCGCGATCGAAGTTCAGGAAGGCATTGAAGGACAATCCGGTCTTCACCTCCGTGAACGCATCGACGCCGAATCTCGTGCGCCGGTCTTCGAGGCGCCCCAGTTGATCACCCGGCGTCGCGGCGTTCTGGTCGGCGAGCCCGGTGCCCAGCAACGGCTGCGAGGGTTGTACATCGGAGGCGAAGTCGTCATTCCGATACCGCACGTACGCCGACAGGGCGACGAGGTCGCGCGGCGTGAAGTTCGCGCGCAGGTCGAACTGCTGCCGAAAGCGGTCCGACACGTCGTAGCGCCGCATGTCCGGATGGTTGTCGAAGGTCAGCGCGGGGTTGTTGTTGTCGACGCCGTCGCTCTGGCTGTACCAGTAGCCTTCGTGGGTGACCGTGTTGTTGTAGTCGCCGCCGTCGCGGGCGCCGAACAGAGCCCTGGCCTCGAACGTGGCCCACCGCGCGCCGCGCGTGCGCAACGTCGCCCGGAAGATGTTCTCGGCTGTGTCGGCCTCCCGGTATTCGCGGGCCATCGACTCGTGTTCGATGCCCACCAGCAGGCTGGTCCGCGCCGGCAGCCGCCACGTGGCATCAACACCGGCGCTCCGGCGGGTCCACGCGTAGGGCAGGCTGACCCGCTTGTTCACGTACGACACCGTGCCAGTGAGGTTGCTGGTGTCGGACGTGACGTATTGCCAGTTGCTGGAGGGCGTGTCGTTGTTCAAGTCGTAGCTGCGGAAGAACGCCCGCAGGTTGAGCTTCGAAACGGGCGTGATGGTGTAGTCGGCCACGAAGTTCAGCGTGTTGATCGCCGCCTCGGCCGAGGCCCTGGGCAGCGTCTGCACGGCCAACTGATCGTTGTTGTAGCTGTAGGGCAGCAGCTTCTCGTTCTGCTCGAGCAAGCCGTAGGCGACCGTCGCGGTGAACCGGCTGTCTTTCGGCAGGTTGGTGCCGAACATCCCTGTGATGTTGTGGTAGCGATTGTCCGGGGACAGCGGCCGCACGCCGAACACCGACACGGAGCGATCCCAGACATCGTAAGTGGCGCCGGGCTGCCCGTTGGCGTAGACGTTCTGCCACTGCATCGTGTCGATCTGATTGGCGAAATCAGAGAACTGGTACTCGGCGCGTACCTGATAGTGACCGCCCAGGTGCTCGGCGGCGAGGGTGAACTCGTTGGTGTTGTAATCCACCGGCTCGGCCAGTTGGATGTTCAACGTGCGCGGCGGACGATCGCCGATAGGGCCATACGTTGGTCTTGAGCCGGACTTGTCGCGACGATCGTAGACCACGTCCAACGCGAGACTGTCGATCGCGGACCACCGCGCGGCGAAGCGCCCGGCATTGGTCTGCATGGCCAGCGGCGTGGCCGCCAGGAAGTTCGCCTGGTACGCCGCGATCAGGTCGTCACTGGCCAGCACGCCGGCGGTGTCGCCGGCTCCCGTCGCCAGTTTCTTGAAGGTGATGGGGACGGTGGCCGGCACGGTGAACACGCCAGGCGTCCTCTGGACGTACGGTGTGACCGCCTTGTTGCTGAAACTGTGCGGGGTCTCAACCCAGTCGGCCTTGAGGCGCCACCGGCCGAACGATCCCGCCTCGGCCCGGATCGTCTGGTCATCGCGGCTGACGTTGACGCCGCTCAGGTCGAAGTACCAGCCCGCCGCGCGATCGGCCATCGAAAAATTCATGGCCGGCACGAAGAAGTTGTTGCGCAGGTCCCGGTACTCGGTCAGCTTCGCCGAGTTCGTGGAGTTGTCGAGCCCCAGCACGCCGGAGGCGACGCTGCCGCTGACTTCCACTGAGGGCGCCGCCGCCTGGGGCGCGGGCGGCGGGGTCTGCCCGAAGGCCTCGACCGCACTGAGAATGACGCACAAGAGCATTAGCCTGATCATGACAGCCCCCTACCGTGTCAGCTTGGCGCCCGACGGGTGATTGGACCCGTGAACGCTGGTGTGGCAGTTCACACAGCCGCTGCCATACGGATTGCTGGTGCGGTTGTAGCGGGGCAGGTTGATGTGGCCGCCGTAGGAATGGCAACTGAGGCACAGGAACGAGTCCTTGGCATTGAGCAGGTTGCGGTTGTTGGAGCCGTGCGGCGTGTGGCACGTCGCGCAGTTCTCGCGCACGGGCGCGTGCTCCCACACATACGGGCCTCGCTTCTCGGTGTGACACACGAAGCAGGTGTCGTTGACGGTGGCCTTGGTCAGCAGGCTCGGGGTCGATCCGTGCACGTTGTGACAACTGGCGCAGTCCATGCGGCCTTCGCGGACGGGGTGGTGCGACATCTTGTTGATGTCGGTGCGGACCTCGGCGTGGCAGGTGTAGCAGGTGTCGGCCGCCTTCGCCGTCTTCAGCAACGCCCGCTCGCTCTTCGGCGTCATCACCGTGTGGCACGACTGACAGCTCACGTCGGCGTTGAGGTGCGCTCCCGCCTTGAATCCCATGCGGGCGCCGCCCTCATGGCACTGGGCGCAGACCAGCGACTGCGACCGTGCCTCGACGACCTTGAGTTCCGCTGTCGGATTCTCGATGTGCTTGCTGCGCGGACCATGGCAGCTTTCGCATTCACCGGTGCCGTCGGGCGACTTCGCGGCGAAGGCCTTGGCGTGTTTCGTCTTGCCGTAGGCATCGAGGTACTCCCCGTGACACGTGGCACAGGTCGCGGTGTCATTGACGAAAGTGGCGCCCGCGAACGCGGGGTTCAGCGCCACCCAGTCGAGCGGCTTCGGTGGTTTCGCAGAGGCAACGCTCCAGCCGAGCGACGCCACGAATGCGACTGCGGCGCCGACCATCCATCCCCAACGATGTCGTGACATGACGATGACTCCTGCCCTTGACGGTCTGGC
Source organism: Vicinamibacterales bacterium (assembly GCA_041659285.1). Classification (NCBI taxonomy): domain Bacteria; kingdom Pseudomonadati; phylum Acidobacteriota; class Vicinamibacteria; order Vicinamibacterales; species Vicinamibacterales bacterium. The sequence goes on from JBAZYO010000022.1 coordinate 57,397, forward strand.
CGGCGCTGGTCTGAAGCGCACGATCCGTATGAATCAAGTTCAGTCTAGGCATGTCAAGGGGCGGCGGAAACTGAAGAGATTCTGAATTCGCGTTCAGGAGTGCGATGTCGGCCAGGCCAGAACGACCCTGGCACCGCCGGCGTCGTTGTCGCCGATGGCCACGCGGCCCCCGTTTGCGGTCATCGCCCAGTGCACGATGGCCAGCCCCAGGCCCGCGCCACCGAGGCGGCGGGTGTGGCCGCCCTCGATCCGGTAGAACCGTTCCAGCACGCGCTGGCGCTGGTCTTCCGGAATGCCCGGCCCTTCGTCGTCCACGACCACCTGGTGCTCGCCCTCCGGGCTCGCGGACCGGATCCGGATCCGGCCACCTTCGCGGGTGTACTTGATCGCATTGTCGAGGACGTTGCAGAACGCCTGGCGGGCCATGACGTCGTCGGTGGTCACTCTCAGCGGCTGGCCGATGGTGACGTCGATCGCGATGTCACGGTCCTCGGCCAGCACCGCCAGCTGTGCGGTCACGTCGCGCACCAAGTCACCGAGATCCACGTCATCCGCCCGCGGGTGGACGCGCCCGCTCTCCCACCGGGACAAGGTGAGCAGCGTCTCGACGACATGCGACAGACGGTCGGCCTCTTCGAGCATGCTGCCGACGATCTCCTGATAATCCGTCACGTCCTTCGCTTCGCGCAGCCCCACCTCGCCGACGCTGCGGATGGCGGTGAGCGGCGTCCGCAACTCGTGCGACGCGTCCGCCGTGAACTGCCGCAGCTGAGCGAACGACCGCTCGATCCGCGCAAACGTGTCGTTGAACACCGAGGCCAGCTGGCCGAGTTCGTCTTTCGTATTCTCGACGGGTAGACGCTCCGAGAGATGGTCCGCGCTAATCGCCCGCGCGCGGTCGGCCATGCGGCCCAGGGGGGCGAGCGCCTTGCCCGAAATGAAGTATCCCGACACGGCGGCCGCCAGCACGGCAAGCGGAGCGGCCAGGCCAAACACGATTCCGAGCCACCAGAGATCGGCCCTGAGCTCGTCTTCGGCCCGGGCCACGCGAACCCGCACGACCTCCGTCCCGACCGTCCGGTCGATGACCAGCGTCCGGACGAAGGCCCCGGCCGGTGTGCGGAGCGTCCGATAGCCTGGCGGCTCGGCCACGGGCCGTGTGATCGCGGCCTGCATGCCGGGGCGATCGGGCAGCCCGCGCAAATAGCGGACGGTCCCGTCCGGCCCATAGACCTCCACCCAGCGCCGCTCGCTGGCGTCGTAGCCCAGATCATGTTCGGCATCGGTCCGCCACATGATGGCGCCGTCGCGCATCACGAGCATCTCGAGCACGACCTCCAGATCCTCCGCGAGATGGTGATCCAGGGCCTCGCGCATGGAACGCCACTGCAGTGTCAGGGTCCAGACCAGGAACGGCGCCAGAATGAGCAGGATGGACGCGGCGAACCAGATCGTCAGCCGCGTCCGCAGGCTGAGCGCCGTCACGGCGCTCCTTCTTTCATCAGGAACCCGACCCCCCGGATCGTGTGGATCAGCCGGGCACCGAAGCCTTGGTCCACCTTCTTTCGCAGGCGGGTGATGTGGACATCGATCACGTTGTCGAGCGGCGTGCCGCGGGCGGGCTCCTTCCACACGTCGCGGGCAAGCATCTCGCGCGACACGATGTGCCCCTGGTGCCGGAGCAGGTAATCGAGCAGCTCGAACTCCCGCGGCGTCAGCTCAATCGGCACGGCGCCGCGCGCGGCGGACCGGGTGATTGGATCCAGATCGAGGTCGGCCAGCCGCAGCCGCTGGGTCTCCTCGGGCCGCCCCCGCCGCAGCAGCGCCCGCACGCGGGCCACCAATTCGGCGAAGGCAAATGGCTTGACCAGGTAGTCGTCGGCTCCCGCGTCGAGACCCTTGACGCGATCGTCCACGGCGTCGCGGGCGGTCAGGACCAGCACCGGGACCCTCAACCCCTGCCCGCGAAGGCCCGCCAGGACTTCCAGCCCACCGCGACCTGGTAATCCGAGGTCGAGGAGAATCGCATCGTACGGCTCGGTGGTCGCACGGAAATAGCCGTCCTCGCCGGTCGAGCACACCACGGCCTCGTAGCCCTCGCCCTGCAGACCGGCCTTCACGGCGCCGGCCACCTTCGGATCGTCCTCGATCACCAACACCCGCATCATCGTTCTCGCGGCCAGATTAGCAGCCTTCGTCATGGGCATCCCTTAACGAATCCTGAAATCGCGGTCAGGATGCTCCCATCCTACTGCCCTCGCCGCGTGGCCTCGGCGGCCACGCCTCTGAAGCACACCTTTGCGACCAGGCACCGCGGAGAATCATCGAGCCGCCGAGCAGCGCCAGGAGCACCGGTAGCACGCGTTGCGCCAACGCGCCATGCCACTTGGTTGTTATCGTATCCGTTTACGATAATCGTAATGCTAGTATGAGACCTGGACATGACGAATCAGGACGCCAAACTGCTCACGCGGGAAATCCTGCTGGGCTTCTGGAAAGTCCACATCCTGCACCACGCCGCCGAACACCCAATCATCGGCCAATGGGTGCTGAGCGAGTTGCGTCATCATGGCTACGACATCAGCCCCGGAACGCTGTACCCGTTGCTGAAGAGACTGGAGCGCAACGGTTGGCTGCGCTCTGAGGCGGCGGTCGGCGAGTCCAAGCGCCCGCGCCGCTACTACCACCTGACCGCGCGCGGCGCCGCCGTGCTCGCGGTCCTGCGCGAGACCATCGTTGAACTGCACCACGAGGTGGTCGAAGAGGCCGCCGCGCACCGCCCGCGCAAGCCGTTCCGGTTGGCCGGCGCGACCCCTGCCGGGTCGTCCAAGGCAAGGAAGACGCGGCACAAACGGTAAGCTCACGATCGGATATCATCTACAGATCGGAAGAGCACA